>CAYTFM010000332.1:0-6621 GCA_964436735.1 uncultured Victivallales bacterium
AAGTATATTATATGGGCATCCCGTTCGCAATAATATTTGTTAGACAGGCTCCTATAAGGGTGAAAATTTAAATTTTCACCCTTATAGAGTATAATTCGTGTTAGTGTATCTTGACAAGATCCTCGACGCTGACTTCGCGGATGCCGAACTTCTCCACCAATTCAAGTTGAATATTGTTTTCTGATTTATCCGTGATCACTTCTGTTGAATACCCCAAACGGTCAGGTGCGATCTTGTATTTCGATATGAGGGTGGCGCCAACCACCGCGGCTCTTTGGGAGGCGAGGCGCTCGGAAGCTTTTTCAGCGCTTATTTCGGAGAAGTTCGTGGGAACGGTATAATTGGACGTGATGCGCACCTCGTTGCCAATGTCGTAGGCCACGTTTGCGAACCCTTCGATCGCTTGAAGGAAAACCTTGTTTGTCTTCGCCGAGTTCTTGTCGGCGAAAATTATCGAGCAGTCAAGCTTCATGATGATCCCCTCGTCAACTTCCGCAATCGTGATGTGCCTGGCGAAGCCGAGACCCTCGATTCTCTGGCGGAATTCGTTGAACCTGTTGTATATGGCGACATCTCGTAAATTGACGGGTGATAGCTGCCCTGGCGCAACCAGTTCGGCTTGGATTTGGGTGATGATTTTTCCCGCCTCGTCAGGCACTGGCGCCTCAGGGGTGGTCGAAAGCTTTGAGAACTTGAGGACGACCGGCTCGCGCGAACCGAGCGCTCCCTGTATTCCACCCATCGCATTAAGGAGTTTGTTCGTGTTGAATGTGGAAAACGTCATCAGCATCACGAAGAACGTCAGCAGAAGCGACATGGCGTCACCGAAGGTGAGCATCCATCTAGGGCACGTTGCATCGGGAACCTTATTTTTAGGCATAAACGCAATCCCTTTATTTCGCGGTGACCTTCTCCCGTTCGCTTGGGGGAGGGAACGCAAGCAGCTGCTTGCCGCCGATGCGTGGGCAGTCCCCCGTCTATATGGGCATGATGCCCATAAACAGCGTCCTCTTCGGTTACAATTTTCGTAGGGTTCAAATTTTTAACTGCGCGACATCACTATGACCATTTACAAACAGCTGCCATGGGGCTTTGTGCGCAGTTGGCGTATCAGGTCATTCTGCGTTCTTTATGATCTTACATACCATCTGAGGTATGCCATCCGGTCGAACATCATCAAACGATTGAGTGGCATGGCCGCTTCCGTCCATCAGAGGTTATTGATGAGCAGGGAGCAAAGGTGGGCGAGAGCCTGCATAACAACAATGCCGCCTGTCATAGCCAGCGCGTAGCGCTGCCAGTGCCCAATCGTGGCCGGTTCGTTGTTGTCGGCAGTCATTCCATGAAAATGGACGATGTCGATGTACCGTGCCGCGACAATAGAGGAGATAAGCGCAATTTGGACGATATCCCACACGTGGAGGGGCAGAGGTGGCCTGTGAAGGGTGGCGGCGGCGCAAAAGAATGCGAGCACGGGCAGAAACGCCATCCATGTAAGGCGGACAAGCAGAGCCGATGGCGACAAAGGGCGTTCTGGGGGCTTGTTCATGAGACACCTCCTGTGTGAGTATTCCATTAAAGGAATTGAGGAGGCGGCCCGACCTACCATATTTACCTGTGCCGTCCATCGGACAAATCGTCCTCGGCACACCCGTTTCTACTATTATCTATAGCTTTAATCAAATCATATTCAAGTTCAAATCCAGAGGTGAGTCAATTGGGAGTGAAAACTGTTTTGGCGTTGATTTATTGCCAAGGTTTCAGCATTCTTTTAATACTCCTCGCCTTCATCGAAGATGTCGTCATCATCCTCGCCTATTTCGTCGTCGGCATCCTCATTGAATATATGAGTGGGCGAGATACATGTCCCACACTTCAAATCTGCGTGAGGTTGCCTGCTTTCCCTTCTCCGCGCCTTATCATCAGGCCGATCGTCATGATAAGGCTCGTGGCAACGACCACCACGAACAGCGTGTCCTTCGTCATGTCCGGGATAAGGAGGGCGGGAGGGATGGAGAAATACAGGAGTATCGTGACGAGACCGCGCGGGGCGACGAGGATTTCAGGGAAGATGTCGACTTGGGCGAACATCCGGAAATAAAGGAAGCGCACCATAATAAGCAGGCCTGTGATGATCAATCCCAATGGCAGCGCCCCTGTCTCGGAGAATGAGACGACATCGATCGAGTAGCCGAAGAGGGCGAAGAAGAAGGTTCTGACCAGGAACGCCGACTCGGCGGTGATGGATTTCAAAAGGCCGAACTCGGCTTTCAGTTTGGCCTCGGGGATCCAGTTGAGGATTTTAAACCGATCCATGATTTGCTCGCTGTTCGCCATCAGGAGGCCGAAGATGAAAATAATGAGAAGAGGCAGCAGCGAGAGAAGTTTCGCCAGAGCGTAGACGAGGATGAGCACAGACAGGATGAGGAAGAGCTTGACTTGGTCGGATATCTTCAGGAGGAGAGCGACGAGCAGGAAAACGCAAAAGACCGTGACGGCGAAGGTTATCACCACCGCGCCGACAGTCTCCTTGAATGGTATCGACCCGGATAGCGCCATCTCGACGAGGATGCTGAAGAGGAGGATGCCGATGATGTCGGAGAACACCGACTCGTATACGACGAAGTCACGTTTATGTCCACTCAGATTTCTCACGCTTGGGATGGCGATCGCGCTGCTGATCACCGCCAGAGGCATGGTGTTGACAAGGGCGACGATGAAGTTCACGTCAAGCCAGAAGGCGAACAGAGAGGCCACGAGAAGCGCTGAGGCTAACAACGCCGCCACGGCGCTGCTCAGAGCGTAGGTGATGACTTTTTGTTTTTCCTTTGAGATTATCAATTCCAGGGCCCCTTCCAGCACGATCAAAACCAATCCGAGGATGCCCAGGAGCGGGAGCACGTTGCTGTATTGCGGAATCACGATGCTGTAGCTGTCCAGCACTCCCCTGGCGCAGATGCCGCACAGGAGGAGCATGAGGACGGACGGGATTCCTGTTTTGCGCGCCACCGTGTCGAAGAGGAATGAGATGATCACAAGGGTGCTCAAGCATGCGAGGACTATATACCAGATGCTGTCGGTCATGTTCGTTTATCCCCTGTAGTTTGTGCCGCATGTCGCGTCGGCGGTCAGAAGTAATACCAGATCGAGGAATAGTCGTCGATATTCTCGCCATCTTTTTGCAGACGTTTCAGATACTCGAGGATCGACACGTCGGTGTAGATATAGTCCTCCACGGCGCGCAGGCTGGCCTCCCATGGATAGAATCTATAGACTCTGCGCCCGTCGGGACGGATCATGATCGGTTCGTGATCCTGCCACGAGCGCAGATGCGATTTCCCGATCCGAGGCACATTGAACACCGGTTCGTCAGTCCTTTCCAAGCCCGGCAGCAGACGAGCCTCCTCCTTGCGCTCCTGCTCGATGCGTGCGATCGGCACCCTGAAGTCCAGCGTCTCTTCTTTGCCTTTGGTGTTGAAGGTGTAGTAGGGGTCGATGCCGCAGAGTTTCAGCGTCCTGCGGAGATGGCAGGTCTCGAATCGGCGGCTGTTGTAGTAGGTGAAGACCTGTTGGTTGTAGATGCTGATACCCGCCGACCGCACCCGCCGCACCGCGTCGAGGACATCGGGAGTCAGCTCGGCGGCGGACTCGAAATGGGTGACGACGCACACTTCCCGCCATCCCAGGCTGTTGTGCGCGGCGAGCAGTTCCACCAGCTCGCGGTCGAAGCGGAAGGGAAGAGTGGCCAACGTCCTCGTGCCGATCCTGATCCGCTCGATGTGCGGCATCGAGGCAAGAGCTTTGACAAGATGGGCGAGCACGCTGGTGTCGACCGACAGAGGGTCTCCGCCTGTGAGGATCACCTCGGATATGTTGCGATTCCTTCTCAACCATGTGAGGGCTTTGCGGATCTTGCGGGGATCAATGCGCGCCCGCGTCAATTCCGTCACCTCCCAGTTCCGTTGGCAATAGACGCAAAGCTGAGGGCAGGACTCGTACGGTTTAAAAATCACTATCCTCGGATAGCGGCGGGTGATGCAGGGCGCGGGGCTTGTGACACGCTCGCCCATGAAGTCAAGATCGACGCCCTCCGTTTTGTTTCGAGCGACCGTCTCGCAGTAGTGGACGCTTGGCATGACCTGCGCCCGCAGCGTCCTGTCCCAGTCCGTGCGCCCCTCGCTGTTGAAGAGAGACAGATAGTAGGGGGTGATTTGCACGGGAATGCCGAGCCTGGCGGCGGCGCGGAGTCCTTCTCGCTCGGCGTCATCCAAATCGACAAATCTCCCAATCGTGTCATGATCGGAGATCAAATGCGACATGTGCCAGCGCCAGTCGTCCCAATCCCGACGGTCGGCGCGTCCGCCGCCAAGCCCCTTCAGTATTCTCTTTGCGTTTCCCTCTCGCGCTTTGATGATGGCCGGTGCGAGCCCCGTGGTGAAACTCTCAAGACGGCGTGTCATGTCTTGCGCATATTCGTCGAGCACGGCAGACCGAGCGGAGATCGCCGCCTCTGAATTGCCAGCCGCATCTGTCGAGTTGTCTGGGCGTAGAACTCCCGAGTTCCCCATCGCCCCTCTCAGCAGGTGAATGAATTCCAGCAGGAAGCCGGCGTCGACCTTGTCGAGCGCGCCTGGCTCGTCCTTCGCGATGTCGCGGAGCAGTCGCAGCGCAGATGTGTCGGCGATGCGCTCATTTTCCGTGCGGATGACGTTTTTCAGCACCCGGATGCACTCCTTCGCGATATGCCGCTCGGCGATGTGCACATCCTTGAAGGCGTGTCGGGAGTAGATGTTGAAGAACTGCTTTTCAAGGTAGTCGAAATGCTCGAAGAGGCGGTCGCGGGCGACCTGAAGATTGTCGGCGTTGGTAAGGATTCTCCACGCCCGATGGTCTTCGGTTGCCAGCCTCTCAAGCAAAGCCTGTTTTGTGAGATCGTGCATTCTTTTGCCCCTATGTCATCTTTTCCCACCCGATGTGACGGTAGAACACGAAACGGAAATGAAGATGACGAGAGCGCAGAAAAACGCATCGCACCGCGGCAACCGCACCTAGCAGCACGAGCGGAGGGAGAAACAACATCCAGGAAAGACGCGCAAGCGGCCCCGAGGATGTCCCCGCATGGTTTTCCGCGGTAGACATGACACACCTCCTTGATTAAGTCCCTTTACCGGGAACAGGAGGCGGCCCGACCTTCCTAAAACCTGCGCCGTCCAAAGGACGGTTCGTCCTCGGCGCACCCTTCTATCATTTTATTTAGCTCCGATCAGGCTATAGTCAAGCGCATAGAGCGCATTTCGCGGAAATCACCCGCTCGGTTCCGACGTGTATAAATCGAGGATCAGGCGCGGATTGAGGGTGTTCGGGGCGATGGACTTCAGGACAGGACGCTTCCTTTGGCTTTATTTCTTGTCTGAGTCATGCTTCATCGATCTTTTGTTGCTATAGCCCCCGTAGTCGAAAGTGTAGAAGATTTTCGGATTATCACCGATCAAAGGCATGATCTCCTTCAACGCCTTGCGAGGGATAAAAGAGAAAATAAGCTCCACGGCACCGTCCTTTCCTTTTCCCTCAAAAACTGTGGCGCCATATCCTAATTTCCTGATTTTGTCAGCCATCCCCAATTCAGTTGGCGAGAATACCCTCAAGGTCAAATTGCCCAACTGCAGCCTCTCTTCGATAAGTATGCCGATCACGTTTCCCATGGAAAAGCCAAGGACATAGAACACGCCGAGAATGAGATTATCCTGCACCATTTTAAGTGTGGACGATATGACAAGAAGCCAGACGGAGACTTCGACAAAACCAAGGAGAAACGACAATTTAATCCTGCTGTTCACCACGCTGATCATCCTCAACGTTCCCACCGAGACGTCGACTACCCGGAGCCCCATGATCAGGAACCCCATACATATTTGCTCAGCAGTGAAATGAAGATCAATAGCGGGAAGAGTGCCGGGGATGAAGTAGCTAAAGGTGGTGACGATGGCGGGATATAGGTAATTGTCGTTCATTTGACTCCATTCAGATTAGGTCAGAAGTAAACGATGTCCCTGTGCCGCGCAGTGATGATAGCGGCGAAGAGAACAACCTGCGCGGCGTCCAGCAGATGAATGGATGTCAAAGGCCTATGAAGTGTTTCACCCGCGCATACGAAGACCAACAGGGGCAGTATAAGCATCCAGGAAAGTCGGACAGTCAATGCAACGGGCGGTAAGGGGTGTTCAGTCGAGCGGTTCATGGGCAACCTCATCACGTAAGAGCCATGGAGGAAAAGGAGGCGGCCCGACCTTCCCCAAAACCTGCGCCGAGCATAAGTTAGAGAGTCCGGCGCACCCTTCTTCTACTGTTTTATTTAGCCCCAGTCGAGCTATATTCAAGTCGGAGGAAACCTAAATCAGGGAATCGGTTTTGAAACTTAATCAACTATCTCAGTTCATCGTCAAAAGATACCCTGAGAACATCCATGTCGTGATGTTCACTGCCATTTACGGCACTGTCGCCGGGGGAATGGCCGTCTTGTTTCTGCTAGCGACCAACCTGATCTTCTCCCGAACCTATCTCGTTATGATGAATCTCTCGCCCAAGGAGTTCAGCAGGTGTCCCCCTTCTGCCCTGAAACTC
>CAYTFM010000332.1:6631-9485 GCA_964436735.1 uncultured Victivallales bacterium
CAGTTTTGCGACTATCACGATCACGTCGCTGTTGGTTGGTGTTTTAATGGCATCATTCGGCCGCGACGCGGCCGGCAGCGGAATCCCTCAGTTGAAGGTGGCTTTCTGGAAAGATCTTGGCTACGTGAGAGTAAGGTCGGTGTGGATAAAATTCGTCGCCGGCTCCCTCAGCATAGGTGGCGGCTCCAGTCTGGGGCGCGAGGGGCCGACCGTTTACATCGCCGGCGGCGTCGCCTCATGGGTGGCGGGGCTATTTGGGATTCCGAAACATAAGCGCAGGCATGCGGTGGCCGTTGGGGCCGCGGCCGTGTTGGCGGCCGCCTTCAACACGCCATTGGCGGCCATCATGTTCGTCCTCGAGGAGCTCGTCGGCGACATGAACAGCCGTCTTCTAGGCAGCGTGGTGCTTTCATCGCTGGCCGGGGCGTTCGTTGTCTTCGCCGCGATCGGGAAGCATCCGGCGTTCGGCATTCAGATGGTTGACACGTGGTCCTGGAACATGTACCTGATCGTCCCCTTGGTGGCGGCGGCAGCGGCACTCCTCGGAATCGCATTTCAAAATGGTGCCGTGGCGTTGAGGGGCAGGGTGAGAGGACAGACTCGGATACCGCCATGGATGCGGCCTCTTGTTGGCGGATGGATCACCTGGGTTATAGGTGCGGCGGTTTTTCTTGCGTTCGGCAAGATCGGTGTTTTCGGACTGGGCTATACTGACCTTTCGTCCGCTCTCAACAATTCGCTGGAGTGGAAAGTCGCTGGAATCCTTGTGTGCGCCAAGTTGCTGGCGACGATCGCCTGCTATGGGTGGGAAGGATGTGGCGGCATCTTCGCCCCTACGCTTTTCATTGGCGGACTTGTCGGATGCTTCTTCGGAGGAATGTCGGAGCAATGGCTGCATCTCGCCCCTTCAGACCGCATCATTCTTTCGGCGGTCGGGATGAGCGCCTGTTTCGGAGCCACGGTGCGGGCCCCCCTGACCGCAATACTTATCGTGTTCGAAATGACCCACCAATTCTCCATGGTTCCCGCGTTGATGCTGGGCATCTTGATCAGTCAAGGTGTCGCGCGGCTTTTCGGGAAACTGAATTTCTATGATTCCATCCTGCGGCAGGATGGTCACGATCTGTTCAAGATCATTCCTCCCCGCGATTTCGAAGGGTGGCGGAACATGCCGGTTTCCCCCGTGGCGAACTCGCGTCCGGCGTTCGTCACGGACATGTCGGAGCAGGCTCTGAATGAGCTCCTCGCCAGACCTCCATATCACTTCTTTCCAGTTCTCGAGGAGGGAAAGCTTCAGGGGGGTGTTACCAGGAGAGAGATAGAATCTGCACTCAAGCAGAAGAGGCGGCCAGGACTGGAGCCTATTCCAAGCTGCGGCCATGACGAACCGCTCCATAGCGTCGAGAAAAAGTTTATTGAGTCACCAGCAGGAATCATCGTTGTGCATGATCCCGATGGTCAGGGTATATCGGGAATTCTCACGCTTCATGATCTGCTGCGCGCCCAGGCCGCCTTGCAGGAATGAGGCACTTGTTTACCGCATAGGTTTGGAAAGTGGAATACAAGGGGGCATTTGCGACAGCCGCCACTGGGTTTATGCCGCAAATGCCCCGAAATACCAGCGAAAAACGTACCTGCTATTTCTTCAGTTCCTTTGGTGGTTCAACTTTTTCTCTGCGTCTTTTTTCACAGCTTCAGGCACCTTCGCCGCATCCTTTGCCGCAGCTTCGGGAGCTTTAGCCGTATCCTTGACGGCGGTGGTGGCGGTTTTGCCTGCGTCCTTGGCGGCCGCGTCGGCAGGCTTGCTCACGTCCTGTGCCGCGGCTTTCGCGGCCTCAGGGGCTTTCGCGGCAGTGTCCGCAGCCTTCCCCGCATCCTTTGCGGCAGCCTCAGCGGTCTTGCCCGTATCTTTGACGGCGGCGTCGACGGCCTTGACAGCCTCCTTGCCTGCCGCGTCAGCGGCTTTACCTGCGTCCGCTGGAGGCTGGGCAGCCTTGACGCCCTCCTTTTCGGCAGGTGCTTTCTTTTCTCCGCATCCGGACAGAATCAGGGCAAGCCCAGTTCCCATTGCCATGAGGCACATCAACTTCTTCATTTCCCGCTCCTTTTTTGATTGCATCCTTTAACTATGAATACCCCTTGAGATCACCGTATATTTCCAACATCTTTCATCTTTAAAGTTCAGGCCATGTCATCCTCCTTTCTCTTCTGATTTATAATTCTGTTGACGATATCAACAAGCTTCGTGGCAATGTAAGGCTTGACGACATAGGCGTTGACGTCGAGGTTGTAGCTTTCAGCGATATCACGATCCTCGCAGGACGCGGTGAGCATCACCACTGGAATAGTCCTGAGCCTCGCATCCGATTTGATTTTCCCCAGAACTCCTATCCCGTCCATCCAAGGCATTTTTATGTCAAGCAAGATAAGATCGGGATTGCCTCCTTCCCTGTGCGCATATTTACCTTCCTTGTTGAGATACTCAATGGTCTCGTACCCATCACAAACAACATCGATCCGCGCCGCCACCTTGTGATTCTTAAGGGCCGTGACAGCGAACTCAACGTAGCTGGCATTATCCTCCGCGAGAAGTATGGTGCTCGCATTTCCCATTTTCACTTCTCCTTATTTGGGTTGGTGTGCCATCTTGTGGATGGGCTATACGCCGGTTCATGCTTTTGTCACTGTCGCGGCGATAATTGACAACAGCTTGGCAGGACTTATCGGCTTGCCCATGAACGCGTCCATTCCGGCTGCCTTGCAGAGCGCCTTGTCACCACTCATGGCGTAAGCGGTGAAGGCGATCACCGGGATCTGATGATTCCGCACAGGTGAGTCGGGGTTGCGAATTCTT
>CAYTFM010000333.1:0-9344 GCA_964436735.1 uncultured Victivallales bacterium
ATTTTCCTCTCGAACGCCGGCAGGAGCCATGGGGCGCCAATGCCGGCAGTCTTGTCGAAACTGAAGAAGACATTCGCCTCGCCTTCATTCGTGATGTTATTCTCGATGAAAGGCTTCCAGAGCGAGTAGTTTTCCTCCCAGTAGCCGAACTCCATGTTAAAGCATCTGTCAACCGACTTGTAGTGCATCTGGTTGTTGAAGCGCTCACGGTCGGACATTCCACTTTTCCATTTCGGGCGGCATGGCGTGATGCTTTTCATCCTCTTTTCTCCTTATTAGTTCCGCTTCGAGTTCTGTAGCTGCTTTGTGTGGCACTTATGGGTCTTTTGCCGCGATCCGCTTGAGCGCCGCGAGGAATTCACTGTCATCTCCCATATAATACACGTCGGTATGCTTCTCCGGCAACGTCACGGCGATCTGTCCGTTCTCACAGGGTATGCGATTTCCTGTGAACAACTCCACCACCTCATGGCAGTTCTTCGGTAACTGGATCCGCTTGGCTCCTCCTGACTTCGTGTGGATCGACACGAACTGATTGTCGGCGAAAAAGGAATCGTCGCTTGCGCTGTAGATATGGGAACCCGCAAATCTGGCGACCGCGCGGTAGACGGCCGGCGAGATCACCGGAATGCCTGAATACACAACGAACCCTTTGCCGTATTTCTTTATCGCCATGGCCACTTTGCCATCAGCGTAGAGGGCCAAGGGAATCGCCTCCTTGTCATCCACGAAGAAGCGGTACCACTGCGTTTTGCCGTCTTCCAACTCCACGCCTTTGCCCAGTTCGCGGGCTATGGGATGCTCGCCCGGAATGCTCGACGCGTTAAGCGTGGAAGGACCATCAAACTTCACGTTCATCCCCAGCAAGTCTTCCATATTCGCCAGCCCCGCGCCTTTTTCATTCAAGAGGCCAGCCGCCGTGAAGAAGAAGCAGACGCCACCCTCGTCGTTCAAACGTTTATGGATGTTTTCCCGCATGCCCGTGTCGCAATAGAACTGCGTCGGGAAAATATTCAGTTTGTAGCGCGGCATGGCGCCGAAGTCATCGGAGAGGATGAAATCCATTTGCGCGCCGCTTCTGCTCATGGACTCCACATTCACATGCACCTGGTGATGAGCGTAGAGGGCCCACGGCATGCCGATGCCCTGCCCTTTCGCAATCGGCGATGGGGAGGAGGAGAAATATCTCAGGGAGCGATTATCTTGAACGACAAGGACATCCGCCACAGAACGATGTTCGAGCTTCAAGGCGGCTTCTCCGATCCGCGTCTGCCTGCCCATTTCATCAATGAGGGGTGGATCGTCATACCAGGGCCCCGAATAGGCCATGTCGAAGTACCACATCGCCTGCCGCCCAATCAACACGGTATGCGCGAACTCGCGCCGCATGCTGGCAATGGTATCCTCGCAGCTTTTCTCTCCTTTGGCCGCCATGTGGGTATTGATGTCGGCCTCTCCTAAAGCCAATTTCCCATGCCGCCGGATCGACTCCCACGCCTGCACGGTGTAGACGGAGGTTCCACCAGCCATTCGATCGGCATATCCGAGGCAGCCGGCAATAAACGTCACCCCAGGATTCGTCAGCTCGAGCAGGTCATAGCGATACGACGAGTAGAGTTGAATTCCAGCCCACGCCTTGCTGCATGTCCCCACCGGTCCGCCAAAGCGTCCATAGAACGTATCCGGATCATCGCGTTGAACCGTGTCGAAAAAGGGTTTCGCGACTTCAATGTTTTGCTCGCAATACATATCGAGGAAGTCAGAGATCCAGCGCGAGCGTCCAGTCTTTACTGGGTCACGAAACCCGGCCACGTCGGAAACCGTCCGGTCTTCAAGGCCCGGCAGCGGAGGACTGGCGAGGGAGGCCTTGCCGTCACCCCATGCGATTCGCAACGCCTCTTCGGTTCCATACTTGGCTTTGAGAAATACGGAGAAACGCCTCTCCTGCGCCGCGCAGGCATCCATCCACAGACCATAGTTGCCATTGGGTTGTCCCCAGTTGCCCTCATAGCCGGCGCCTGCGAGAAGAAGACCGATGAAACGTTCCGAATATGGCTGTGCGCGCATATGGGCGATAAGCTCTCGCAAGGCGCGTGTGGCATATTCCCGATAATGGTTTGAAGCCAGCGACGCGTTGAACTTGCCGATCCCCGCCACGTCGCTTGGCGTATCAGACAAATCCCCCGGGCGACGCGTCACGAGTGTTTTCTCGGCTTCCGGCATATCTGGGGGAGGCACAAGATAGGTGCGGACCACGAAATACGCGTCAGGACATGCCAGCAGCATCTGGCTCATCAGGTCGTCCATTGCTTTCAACTTCGGTCCCTTTGTCGACTCATCATAGCCAAGGAAGAGAATTGGCGCATACAATTTGATACCAGCTTTGAACGTGTTCTTGAGGTACACACTTGTGGACGGCTTGAATGCATCGAACTCCGTCTCTCCGGGGCTCAACAGCAATGGCAGAAACGGCGTTCCATTTATCGTCAACTGCATGGCGTCATCCGCGGGCTTCAATTTGACGATGGGGCGTGGGATATTCGCCTGCTCCGAGACGGTAAAGCTGCCCAAGACAGTTTCATCGAAGGCCAAATATCCTTTCTCCAGCGCCCACTCGCCTTTCAAGGTGTGCCAGCTCTCAGACAAAGGTTTCGTAGTGGAGTTCAAATCGAATACGATCTTGTCGCTTTGGAGGTCTTTAACCGTAAAGTCGCCAAGGTAGCACGAGGCATAGCCCATGCGGAGGCCGACAGTTCCCTCCTTGTAGGGATCATCCGGATCGAGCATCTCAAGCATCTTCCTGCCATCCAACTCGGCCTCAATCCTATTTCCTACGCAGCGGAAGACATAGCTGTGCCACATGTCATCAACATAATTCTCGACCGCGGCATAGGATCTTTTGGTGGACCACACTTGCGTTTGAAACGACTTTCCCACATTCAGCTTGCCGCCCACACTGAGGAAATAAAACTTGAACTGATTTGGATTCGGCCCAAGACCGTCTTGGGCTCTGGCGAAAAACCAAAGGCCAGGAACACCTTCAATCGGGAGTATGCGCGCCCTGATCTCGACATCTTTTCCGCTATAGTCGTTCAGCGTGAGCATCGCATTCCAGCCGTTTGATTTGAGGAAGGTCTTCCCCGTTTCGGTCGGAACCTTTGCCTTGAGTATCACCTGATAATTCCCCGAGGCCAGATATTTCGCGGGGATGGAAAAAGATACACGGCCAGTAGTGGCCGTCATGGGCGAATCCACGACAGCGGCATCAGCCAAAAATGAAATCGGCAGATCATTCTTCGATTCGGTCCGCAGATAATATCCCACCTCCGTGATGTCCATTCCCGCTGGACGCTGAAACTGATACGAGATGTCCAGCCTGTCCTTGACAAGCTCAAGATGGACCTGTTCCGTCTTGATGTTTCCTGCCGAAGCATGCGCCGAAAGGCAGACGACTATCGCGATCATGATTGTTTTCAGTGATGAGTAAAACATGGCGCCTCCTTATTTAAGAAAAAGGTTGTATCCATAGATCCCATGGCTCCACAGCAGGGCCGACTCGGTTTCCTTGTCGACATGCATGTCGGCGAAGAGGATGTTGGCGCTTCCCATATGGACTCCGCCGATATTGTAATAACCGCAATCCGCCTGGAACTGCCCCGCCGATCGAATCGCATAGGTGTACGTGTTGGTGTCAGGGCATGCCGCATCTATTTCCATGGCCCGTCCGCCAGGATCCGCTACCTGCCCCGGCATCCGCATACCCCCCACAAACGGCGTGGACACTCCTCCCTCATAACAACCAAACCAGCCATTGTACGCATAATTGAGATTCCGGAAAAACACATGCCTGTTGTTGCCCGGACATTTGCCGATTCCGGCAATTTTCCCGTCGTTTGGCGTTCCACTTGACAACCATGCCTGGCTATACCCAGGAAGACTTGTCTTCCCGCCCACATATTCCAAATCCACGAGCCAATCCCACCAGCATTGCTGTCCGGCAGGTCCCGTTCCGGCAACCGCGGCGACGAAATAGTTATAGTCCCCCGCATATCCTTGATGGGCCAGGCCATGCTGTTTCAGCATGGACTTGCATGAGATTGATATGGCTTGCTGGCGCGCCACCTTCAGCGCGGGCAGCAGCAGCGACGCGAGAATCGCGATGATGGCGATGACCACAAGCAGTTCTATCAAGGTGAACGTCATCCGCGCGTTCGGCGCACATATACAGTTTCTCATCTCCATCAAGAATCTCCCATTCATTCAGCCATTGCGTTAATACTCAAAGAGGGGAAGCTCAAAAGCGCGACTTCGCGGCGTCGGCGGCGAGCATGAACACGGCCCGCGCGCCGATGTGGATGCTGTCGACGGTGATGAGGCTGCCATCCCGAGACCAGCGGGGGTGGAGATCACAGCGGACGTCCACGCTCGTTCCAGCCGTCTGAAAATGGCCAAAGCGGCCGATCTCACGCACCTCTCCCGTGGCGCACCGCACCAGAGCCAGCCGCTGGAAGCCCGAACTGTCGGGATAGGTGTCGGCCAGCATCCATTCCCCATCCGGCGAAAAGAGGAGATGTCCCATGGGGCCAAGCCCTTTCGAAACGCGTTCGGCGCGGAGCGGGAGCGTCCGCTCGTCGAAAATGACGTATTCGGTGCCGTGACCGCGCCAGTTGGCATCGATGAGCACTTCGCGGGGCGTTCGCCCCCATATTTGGTGCGAGATCATGCCCTTCCAGTAAAAGTCGGGCAACGGGCAGAGAAGCTCCTTGCCATCGACGCCCACGGTGAACATGTGGGTGCGCCATTTGTCGCAGGCGAGACTGTTGTAGCAGTGGCGGAAAAGGAAAAGCAGGCGCGATGAGTCGCAATTGAAGATGGCGTGATCCATCCAGACGAACATGTCGTCCACGTCGTAGGGGACCGGGTGCGCGGCGAAAAGCTCCCGGTAGCTGACGAGAAGCCGCGACGCGCCGGAATGCAGGTCGACGAGGAATACGCCATCGCCGTCCATATCGGGATGGCGGGCGTCGGGAAGAAGGGCGTCGGCGTAGGAATACCCCCGTCTCGGGTTTCTGCCAAAATTCAGGCTCACGCCCCAGCGTCCATCAGGGGAGATCGAGTAGATTGGCAGTTCGTAGCGTCCGACTTCCCCCTTGGCAATCTGGAAGACGCGGGCGATCAAACGGTTTTCTTTTTCATCGTAGTCGTTGAATATGAAGGCGTCCTGGAGGTGCGTGAGCCAAAGCGTCATACTGCCTTGCTGATGACACCAGCACCGCGTGGAAGCCACGCGCTCGAAAGAGGCGCCGTCCTGCCGTAAAAAGCCTATCTCGGCCCGCTCTCCCCGTGTGGGAATGCGTTCGCATTGCGGAACCTTCAGCGCGAGGTGGAGGCTTTGCGACGCATTCCATGGACAGCGGTCGTAGTAGCCAAAGAAGTAATGACCGTCGGCGGGACTGAGCCTTTGCCAGGAAAGACTTTGGTGGATTTTCATTTCGCTGCTCCGTTGAAGATCTGTTTGACGGTGTCATATGCCATCTTGGGACGACGGTATTCGTCGAGGGTGCCCTTGTTGTTGAAGGTGCGCGGCCGTGAGAGCGAGCGGGCTCCGCGGTAGGTGCGCCCGTCACAGAATTGCCACAGGGCGACCCCCGCCACATGGGGGTTCGCCACCACCTCCTGACAGGCGATCCGCAGGTATTCAGCCTGGAACTGCTCCGACCACTGGGAGCACATCGGATCGCGCCAGCCATACATGGCGGCCGCGCCAATTTCCGATATGATGAAAGGCTTGTCGGCAAGCCCGCGCTTTTGCAGCCCCGCGACGAGTTCTTGAATGCGTGGCACAATCTCGCCAAGCGGGGTCTCGTCGTCCAATTTGTCCGTATACCACCCGGGATAGATGTTGAAAGAAACGATGTCCACCAATTCCAGGAATTTGTCGCCGAGCGTGACGTTCGACGCGTAGGTGACCAGCCGTGAAGGGTCTTCGCTTTTGAACAACTTTATAAGCGCCTCATAGCATTCCCGCGCCTCGTCCCTGCAACTTTCACCCTCGTTGAGGAATCCTCTGATAATGACGGAGGGATTGTTGTAGGAGGCCCGCAGCATGGCCCTTGAATGGGAAAGCTGCTGGGCGACAAAATCCTTGTCAAGGAAGTCCTTCACCCGCTGCCCCCAGCCCAGCGACTCCTCCCAGACGAGGAAGCCAAGCTCATCGCAGAGCTCGAGGAAGCGGGCGTCCTGCGGGTAATGGCTGCCGCGCACGAAATTGCATCCCATATCGCGGAGGATCTGGAGGTCCGCCACGAGCTGGGTATGGGGAAGCGCGGGACCGTAAAGGGGATGCGACTCGTGACGGCAGTAGCCGAGAAGTTTTTTTATCGGCTCGCCATTGAGGAGTACCCGCCCCTTCGCAGCCGAAACCTGGCGGAGACCGAAGCGCACGGTGACCGCGTCGTTAGCGGAGGCGATCATCAAGGTGTGCAACACAGGACTGGACGGAGACCATGATCGTGTGTCCCGCATGTCGAGCTCAATGACTTCGCGTCCCGCGCGGAATGCGGCTTCTCTTTTCACCAGAACTGCGCCTGCGGCGTCGGAGACCGTGATATCGGTGTTTTTAATGCTGGAGCTTTCAACCGTCACCCTGACGCGTCCGCCCCTCCAATCAAGAATGTCGACGCCAACCCAGTCGATGGCGCCGCCTTCCGGCAAGAGGTCGACAGTTATTCCGCGATACATCCCGCCATAGGCATAGAAATCGAAATACGGCTCCACCATCGGGCATTTGGCATAGTCGAAGCGGTTGCAGGTCATCACGACGATCTCGCGGCGCAGGCTGGTCGACCGAGGCAGATCCACCGTGAAAGGAATGTAAGGACTGCGCTGCTCGTGGATTTCGACTCCGTCGACAAAAAGTTTCCCATAGACGCCGATTGCTCCTGCCGACAGACGGGCCAGGGAGCCGACTGGTACCTTCACGAACGTCCTGAAGAAACCAAAGCCCCGCCTGCCCAGCCAGGCGGGAAGCGCGTCCCACACGCACGGCACGCTGACGCGATCCGTGTACGTGAGCCCCGAAAGAGCGGGAGAGTCGTAGTCGGCCTCCAACATGAAGGCGAAGTCCCAAAGCTCGTCGATCTTCACTTTTGTTCTTTTCGGGAATGCGGGGAATGCGGCCATTTCGAAAATCTCCTTTGCCTCAATTGTTGGGTGTAGCTCCGCAGGACTCTCGCACGACCAGTGACGTCTTGAGAAGGACATGTCGTAGCGAGATGTCCTCGCCGGAGATGCGGTCCAGAAGAAGCTTCACAAGATGTGTGGCGGTTTCCCGCCGCGGCTGCGCGATCGTCGTGAGAGACGGGATGGCGAAACGCGCCTCCTGGATATCGTCGAAGCCCACAAAGGCGATGTCTTCGGGGATGCGCATACCGACGTCGCGGACGGCGCGCATCCCGCCAATCGCAGTGGTGTCGTTGAAGGCGAATATGGCGCGCGGCGAAGTTTTGGTCTTTTTGAGAAAGGAACCGAGTCCTTCATGTCCACCCGCCATGCCTTGCCTGGAAGGGATGAGCAGGTGGGCGGGCATCTCCAAACCGGATTCCGCGAGAGCGGCGAGGAAACCCCGGAAACGTTCTTCAATCCTGGGCTTTTCGACGCCAAGGCAGGCGAAGGTTTTGTAGCCGAGAGAAATTAGATGCCGTCCGACCTGATAGCCTCCCTCGTACCTGTCGACTTCGACAGTGCTGCAGGGCAATGCCTCAGGTCTGCGGTAGAAGACGACGGGGAAACCAGACCGACAGAGCGGCTCCAAATGACTGGTGGATACGGATCCCGCGATAATCCCTTCAACCCCACGACCATGAAGTTCGGCGACAAGTTGCCCGACGTCGCCATCGGCTCCGGCGGTGAAGAACAGTCCCGTATAGCCGCGTTCCTTGAGAAGCGGATGAATATCCTTCTTCAGTTCGTTGTAATAGGCTTGCGAGAAGTCGGGAAAGATCACGCCGACAAGCCCGGACTTGCGCGTCTGGAGCGCGCGGGCGTTGAGATTGGGACAATACCCGCGCTGACTGGCGGTGTCGAGGATCTGCCGCCTGATGGAATCACTGATCTTGGCGGATCCGGACAGAGCCAAACTGACGGCCGCCTGGGATAGACCGAGTTCTTGCGCGATGTCCTTTTGCGTCATAGCCACACCTTTAGGTTATACGTATTAATTATATTGAAAAGATATGATTTGTCAATATCAAATCAACTATTTATACGTATTATCTCGCACCCGCGCAAGCCCCGGTGACTTTCCAGTGGGAGTCATGCCAAGGAGAACGCAGGTTGCGCAGCGCGAGCGAGTATATTATGGTAGGGGCGATGTCCCGTCATTTCTTCAATCTGCACGCCCATGCACCGCCCGCCGCGCCTGACGAGGTGGCGGTCGTGAGCCTTTCCCCCACTCAACCGCCTCTCGGCCACGCGGGACTCTTTTCCGTCGGCATTCATCCCTGGCAGGTCAACGAGGAGAGGTTGACGGCAGATATCTCTGCCGTCGAAATCATGGCTGGCGAATCCCGCTGCGCCGCAGTTGGCGAGATCGGGTTGGACAAGTTGCGGGGACCGTCGATCGAACTGCAGGCGCGCGCCTTCAAAGCGCAAATAGAGTTGGCCGCCACGCTCGGAAAACCCGTCATCATCCATTGCGTGAGGGCGCAAAACGAGATTCTCGACATCAGGAGTGGTTGCCGTGGCATGCAGTGGGTCATCCACGGGTTCAGAGGCAAACCCGCGGCGGCGCAGCGTTACATCGACTGCGGCATCAGCGTGTCGTTCGGCGTCCATATTCTCTCGCCCAAGGAAGACCAGACCCGCGAAAGCCTTCGCGGAGTTCCCGCCGACTTGCTGTTCTTCGAGACGGACGAATCGCACCTACCCGTGAGCGAGGTGTATGCGGCGGCGGCGGAAGTCAGAGGGTGCGAAGTTGAGGCGCTTCGCCAAGCAGTCTGGGAAAACGCGACACGGACGTTTGGCGTGAAATAAAAAAGGCGTCCCAGTTGGGACGCCTTGTATGCGCACACTCGACAAGCAAGCTTAGTTCTTGAGATCAGCCGAAGTGAAATCATCACCCTTGATGTCGACGAAGAAGAGACCGGTGAAGAAGTCGGCGATGTCGTAGGGATGGAGCTCAAAGGACATATCCACAAAACAGGCGAACTCGCCGCCGAGCGACCAGATGTCACGGGCGCCGTCATAAATATTGTAGATGTCCTCATCGAGCGAGGGGACGCCCGTGCGGTACTGGAAATAGGATTGGACGCCGCGGCTGGTTTCCGTCATCTCGCTATCCTCGG
>CAYTFM010000334.1:0-3328 GCA_964436735.1 uncultured Victivallales bacterium
GTAACCGCCATCTCCGCCACCGAGACCTACACCGGGTCGTTTGTGGCGGGCGCCAACGGCTCGCTGAGCGTGACGGCGACGCAGACGGTGAACTACAATGGTTCCGCCACCGCGGTGACTGCTGTGCCAGCGACCGGATACCATTTCGTGAACTGGACGGGGGGAGTCAGCTCCACGGCCAATCCCCTGACCGTCAGCAATGTGACGTCGAATCTGACCATCACAGCGAACTTCGCCATCAACACATACTCCGTCACCTTCGCCGCCGGCGCCAACGGCTCGTTGACCGGCACGCTGTCGCAGACGGTGAACTATAACGGCTCCGCCACCGCGGTGACCGCCGTTCCGAGCGCGCATTACCACTTCGTGAACTGGACGGGCGATATCAGTTCCACCGCCAATCCCCTGACCGTCAGCAATGTCACATCAAACATGGCGATCACGGCGAACTTCACCATCGACACCTACACCGTGTCTTTTGTTGCGGGGGCTAATGGCTCTTTGACCGGGACGACGACTCAGACGGTGAACTACAACGGCTCCGCCTCGGCGGTGAATGCCGTTCCGAGCGCGCACTACCATTTCGTGAACTGGTCAGGGGGAGTCAGCTCCACGGCCAATCCCCTGACCGTGAGCAATGTGACGTCTAATCTGACGATCACCGCCAACTTCGCCATTGACACATTCACCGTGACCTTCACCGCCGGCACGAATGGTTCGCTGAGCGGAACGACAACTCAGACGGTCAGCTACAACGGCTCCTCGACCGCGGTGACAGCTGTGCCAGGTTCCCATTACCACTTCGTCAACTGGACGGGCGACGTCAGCTCCACGGCGAATCCCCTCACCGTCAGCAATGTCACCGCGAACATGGCGGTCACTGCGAACTTTTCCATCGACACCTACACCGTGACCTTTGTCGCCGCGGCGAATGGCACGTTGACGGGGCCGACAACTCAGACGGTCAACTACAACGGCACCGCCTCCGCGGTGACCGCCGTCCCGTCGACGGGATATCATTTCTCCATCTGGGCGGGCGACCGCAGCACTACGACGAATCCGCTCACGGTCACCAACGTCACCTCAAACATGACGCTCATCGCCAACTTCAACATTGACTATTTCACCGTGAGCTTCGTCGCGGGGGCGAACGGCTCGCTGGCTGGAACGAAAACCCAGGGAGTCAATTACAACACCTCATGCTCGGCGGTGACGGCCATCCCGTCAACGGGATACCATTTCGTGAATTGGACGGGCGGCGTCAGCTCCACGGCGAACCCGCTCACTGTCACCAATGTCACGTCGAACATGACCATCACCGCCAACTTCGCCATCAACACATATACGGTGACCTTCGTCTCTGGGACCAACGGCTCGTTGAGCGGAGCGGTGACGCAAACGGTCAATCATGGCGGAACCTGCTCGCCGGTCACGGCGGTGGCGGACGCGCACTACCATCTCGCCAACTGGACGGGGGGAGTGGGTTCTATATCCAATCCGCTGACCGTCAGCGGCGTGACGTCGGATCTGACGATAACCGCGAACTTCACCATCGACACCTTCACCGTGAGTTTCACGGCGGGTGCCAATGGCTCGCTGACTGGGACGCTTGCGCAGACTGTCAGTTATGGCGGCTCCTCCACCGCGGTGACCGCAAATCCGGGCACGGGATACAATTTCTCGGGATGGACTGGCGACTACACGGGATCGACCAATCCCCTGACGATGAGCAATGTGACGAAAAACATGGCGATGACCGCCAATTTCACCATCAAAACCTACACGCTCACCTATGCGGCGGGGGCGAACGGCACCCTTGGTGGAGCGACAACCCAGGCCGTCAACCACGGATCGTCGGGGACGGCGGTGGCGGCCATCCCGGCCATGGGATACCACTTCACTGGCTGGAGCGACGGATCGACGGCTAATCCCCGGACGGACTCAAATGTGACCGCCGGCATAAGCGTGACCGCCAATTTCGCCATCAACA
The DNA here is from genome assembly GCA_964436735.1 of uncultured Victivallales bacterium. Lineage (GTDB taxonomy): Bacteria > Verrucomicrobiota > Lentisphaeria > Victivallales > GWF2-38-69 > CAYTFM01. The sequence goes on from CAYTFM010000334.1 coordinate 1,991, forward strand.
CGTACACGGTGACTTTTGTGGCGGGAGGGCATGGAGCAGTCGCCGGAACGATCACTCAGACCGTGAACCACGGCGCCGACTGCTCTGCGGTGACGGCGGTGCCGGACGCCCACTACCACTTTACGGGATGGACGGGCGACTACACCGGCACTGCCAATCCGCTGACCATCACCGGCGTCACCTCGGGCAAAACCATCACCGCCAATTTCTCCATCGACACGTTCGCCGTGTCGTTCACGGCCGGCGGCAACGGATCTCTATCAGGCACCGCCGCGCAGACTGTCGGCTATGGCTCGGCGGCTACGGCCGTGACCGCTGTTCCAGCGACAGGCTACCATTTCGTCAACTGGACAGGCGACATCGCCTCCACCGCCAATCCTTTGACGGTTGCCAATGTGACGGGCGGCATGACCGTGACCGCCAATTTCGCGATCAACACGTACACGGTCACATTCCTGGCGGGAGAGCATGGATCCATCACGGGAACCGCCACGCAATCCGTGAAGCATGGCTCCGACTGCTCTGCGGTGACGGCGGCGCCGGACGCCCACTGCCACTTCACTGGGTGGTCGGGCGACTACGCCGGCACGGTGAATCCTCTGGTAATCACCAACGTCACGGGCAATAAAACCATCACGGCGAACTTCGCCTTAGACACCTTCGCGGTGACTTTCACCGCCGGCTCGAACGGCAAGCTGACCGGAGCCGCCGCGCAGACGATTGAATATGGTGGATCGTCCTCTCCCGTCACCGCGGTCGGCGACACCGGCTACCAGTTCTCGAAATGGACGAAGGACGGGGTCGACTACTCCACAGCGAATCCTCTCACTGTCTCGAACGTCACCGCCGACACGGCGCTCGCCGCCAGCTTCATCCTGAAGTCCTACACTTTCACGCTGGCTGTCGCGCCGACGGGAGCGGGAGCCACAACGCCCGCCTCTGCGGCAACCGTCAAACACGGGATCGCCACGGCAATCGCCGCCACCGCCTCCAGCGGATACAAATTCATCGGCTGGACGGTATCGGGGGGAGCGTCCGTTACCGACACGGCTGCAGCGTCCACGGCGGCGGTTCTCACGGATGAGGGAACAGTTACAGCGAACTTCAACGCGAAGCCGACCTATGCGCTCACCGTGGCGGGGGGAGGGGGGAGCGGCAACTACCACGCTGGCGACACTGCCGCCATCACCGCCGACACGCCGCCCGCGGGCAAAGTGTTCAATGCGTGGACGGGAGCCACGGTGGCCGACCCGACGCAGTCTTCGACCATAATCATCATGCCCTCCGCCGCGGCGACCGTGACCGCGACCTACAGGGACGAGACGGCGGCGACTATCA
>CAYTFM010000334.1:3348-9335 GCA_964436735.1 uncultured Victivallales bacterium
TGGCGTGGGAGGAGGGGACTTCGCCGTCGGCACCTTCGCTCAGCTCAAAGCCGACGATCCGCCGTCGGGGCAGACGTTCGACAAGTGGACCTGCGACGCCGCCGAGGTCGTCCCTGTCGCCCCCAAGTCGCCGGAGACCTGCATCAAGATCATTAAGACGAAGTCCGGCTCGATCACAGTCACTGCGACATACACCGTCGGTCGGCCGTGCTCGGTGCTCATGGCCGTCTCCCCCGAGGGGTGTGGAGCGACGAACCCTTCGGGCGCGGTCGCCGCCATGATCGGCTCGCCAGTCTCCATCTCGGCTTCGGCCTCCACGGGCAAGTACTTCGCCGGTTGGACGGCTACTCCGAGCGCGAACGCCAAGTTCTCCGACCCGAATGACGCCATCGCGGCGATGACTCCCTGCGGGGACGTCACCGTGACGGCTAAGTTTTCCGACTCCCCGGTGGAGTTCATCGGAATGACCATGGCCGCGGATCCGGTCGAGTGCGGCGAAATCCTTCCAGGTGGAGTGTCGAGCGTTATGGCGGGCTCCGAACAGGCGATCGAGGCGACACCGGCGGCGGACTACGTCTTCGCCGGGTGGACAGCCGATCCAGCCGACGCCGCGGTGTTCGCCGACGCGTCATCCGACCTAACCACAGTCGTCCTCACCGCGTCGGTCACGATAACGGCCATGTTTAAAGCGGGGCAACCATTCTCCAAGGTGACGTTCACCCAGGTGTATGCCGAAAAGGTGTCGAGTGATGCTGGCACCTATGCGAAATGGAACTGGTCAGCCAACATCTCCGCCAAGGGGGACTTCTCGGCCTACACTTCCGACGACTCCGTGATACGGGTGCGAGTCGGGGATTTCGACTCAGCCGACGCGTTCGCCACCATCGGTGACGTCAAGGCTTTGCAGAAGAGCAAGAAAGCCAAGATCAAAGTAGACACCGTCAAGGGCAAGGGGGCGATCACTTGCTCCCTCTACGCAGGCGAGGGCGGAACTAAGATCGGCGCGCTGACGCTCACCTGGAACGCGACCGGTCTGACGGGCAAGGTTGCCATAAGGGTCGACGAGTCGAACCTCGACGGTATCGCCTCCGCTCCGGTCGATGTAGATCTTGCGGAAGGACCAGCGAAAGGAAATGTCATGCTCGCCGTAGGGATGGCCGACGGGGTGTCGAAGTCGAGCCTTAACGCCTGTGGAATGCCGTACGTCGGCAAGGTGGCGGCGAAGCCGAAGATGGTCGACGGCGAGCCCACGGCGCTCTACAGCTATACCATCAAGGGGAAGAAGTGATGAGATATTGAACAATGGGGAAGACGATTGAAGTGGCCCCATTGTCAAGGCTGTTGGACAGTTCCCATGAGAGCATGCGTCGACTGTGCCAGTCCATTATGGCCATCAGATACATGCGCCCGTGTCTCATCGGGATATAAGTTATGTCCACGCACCAAACCTGGTTCGGCCTGTTTATCGCCATTCCTCGCAGGAGATAGGGATACTTCACATGCTCCGGATGCGGACGGCTGGTCATTATGCCGGGAGCCAACCCATGTATCCCCATAAGCAGCATCAGCCTCTGAATCCGCTTCCGGTTCACGATGACGCCTTGGGGTCCAAGCTCCTTGCGATTTTCCGGCTGCCATAGAATGGCCACCGAGTGTATATCTGGTCTATCAGTCTCATCAGTTCCAGATCTTTGCTCTTGAGCCCCTCTTGCCCGAACAGTAAGTCGAGCGGTTCAAGTCCAGAAGGCCGCACTGCCTGCTAATGCTCATCACGCAATCCTTGTCGATCATATCTCTATTCTCCTCGACCGAATGAGCCGATAGTTTTTTTTCATCCAGTCAAGCTCGACCTGGTGGTGGACCCAGGAACGGATTGAAGAGAATCCAAGCATGCTGGCTTGAGACCAGTGTCAAGAAGATGAGTACGGTCAGGGGGGAACTCGGGTTGCTGCGGAAGGGGTGACGATTTCCCGACAAAATGAAAACCCTCTCACACACGATAGGATTCCGTGCTATGGTCAAATATATGAGAAACACCGCAAGATGAATCTGAGGTGCTTATGAGATCGTTCTACGAGTTTTTGTTGGAGATGAGCTTCGACGCCTCGGTCGTCAAGACCAAGGTGCGGGGCATGGTGAACCCGATCAACCTCCATCTGATGAAACTCGCCATGTATCCGTCATCGCCCAGCAGGAGTCATTGGCTCGATGATCTTGGGACGTGGTTCAATGACATCGCCATGATGGACGTCAAGCCGAGGTGGCGGAAGCTATCGAGGGACACCTATTTCAACCTGCTGTACACTGAGTCGCTCGATGGCATCAGTGACCACACGAGGAAATTATACGTCAACACCATTCAAAAACGGTATACTGGAGTGTCAGCGAGTTTCACTGTTGACGATTTTGACTGCCTGCGGGAGAGGATCAAGACTTTTCATTGGGAGATGTGCGGACTGGTGGCGGGCAACATTTACACCGGTGACGAGCTGGTTCCGCTGCTGGAGAGGCACATCGGGCAAGGATAGACCGTCGAGGAAATGGAATATGCGTGGACCGACAATATTCAAAAACAGCTTTCAGGATCGCCGAATCGTCAAACTGATGAAAAGTGGCGATGTCGGCCGCATGCGGCATTCGCATGTCGAGTATGTCAGATTGACCAGTCCGTCCGACTGTATTCCTCATGGAGGATCGGTGTACGTCCTCGCATCCAACATGGATTCCAAAGCCGAGAGGAATCCCCCTCATTGCCACCTGTTCCTCACGTCGAGGCGGGATGTCAGTCTGGCGGTGGATTTGACCACGCTGATGCCAATCGGGTTGCATCGGCACGATAGAAAGACGTTCAAAAGCCATTTGATCAGGAAAGTGGTGGCGTGGGATGGCTATCAGGAATACGAGAAGTTCCTTGTCGGCTGGCTGGCGGCAGGCAGGAACGAGATGATGACGAACTATCAGACGGTCGTGATGTTCTGGAACGCCAACAACGCTGGTTTGGAGCAGGTGGACGTGCGGACGTTCAAGATCATCGTTCCCGATGCGGGGAAAGTTTGGAAATGAAGGGCGCAGATTCGGAATCCGCACCCTTCCCATGCAACCATATTCAAAAGGAGGCGGGTATGGACGGCAGTCCGAAATTGGTATGTGTCGGCTTGATGGGTACGCTCTTGGATCACCGCGACGGGCATCTCGTGCCGTTGATGCTCGAGCTCCTTCAAAGTCTGATGCGGGATGGCTGGGAGGTTGTCATTCTAACCTCATTTCCGGTCGACACAGCGCGAAAGCTCCTTGCGGCAAAGCTTGAGCTGCACATAGTCTCCGGCGTCGAAATCGAATCTTCGAGCGACAAGGCGGTATCGATCAGGAACATGCTGGAGCGGCGGAATCCCGAACGGATGCTGGTCATCGACGACAAGCCCGCATATATCAAGGGCGTCGCCAGCCTGCATGACGACCGCGTCTGGGTGATCGGTTTCCTTGGAAGCGGCAAATACACTCCCGAGGCTGCCCGCGTGTGCGATGATTTGGGCGTTGCCTACGCACTCACCGCAGTGGATCTGGCGGGTATGATTCCTGTCTCGCTGAACCGCGGGGACGGCATAATAAAACGGCTTTCGACAAAAGACCTGATCGATCTCATCCCAGGCTTGCATCATCCATGCTCGGCCGTCGCTGGCGAGACGTGGGTTTTCGACGACCGAACGATAGTCGCCGCCTTCGAATCCAGGTACGAAGAGATGTCGCAGAATACAGAGCAGCATAGGCTTATGTGGATGAATCTGGCGTGGATCCGCTGTGACGAGTGCGCATGGAAATGGATGCTGCTTTTGGCGTGCAGGGGTGTTGGATTCGACTTTGGTGAGCTCGGCGGACTGTCAGCCAAAGTGAACGAGTTGAACGATAACTTGTTGAAGAAACCGCAGGGCATTGTCGTTTCCATCGTGAGAAGGCTGGATCGTGGTTTAACGCTGATGCGCGAGGGGGTGGAGCGCTGCGGCGGTAAGGCGACTGAATGCCGCTATGGCGTCAAGATGGCGGAGGACAGGTTGCGCCGTGTCGAAGAGAGGCTGAGGGAGCTTTGCGCATCATGATGATCCATGTCGGACGCTTAACGGCTGGTGTCTCCCAGGAGATTCATCCTCTGAGAAATGAGATCGTATTCCCCCGCAGTGTGGATCGGATGAACTTCATTTCGACCACAGTAAAGAATGTGCGCCTCTTTGATTGATCGAGGCGTATGCTACATTGTGGCGTGATGATCTTAAGTTTGTTCACCGTAGGCGTATTCCAGCGCCTTTGAACCATGATGAATATATGTTGACCGTCGACGTCTCCAGCCCCGAGAATGCGAAGCTCAAATACTGCGGCTACGATCCTCTGCCCACCGGCTGCCGATGCCTTGGGGAGGTGACAAGATCCGGAGGGTATGCGGGTGCTTTGATCGAGAACCATTTCGGGATGCTCTCTCAGGTCAGTCATGGACTTTCGCAGGTTCTCTCCCAGTCGGAGGCGCGCACGGCCTTCCAGGAAGCTGTGCGTCGGTTCTCCATGCGAAAGGATTCGCCCTCGGAAACTCACCCCATCCAAACCGAAATTCCGCTTTATCGGCAAAAGCGTCAACTTGCCGCGGGAAGGAGGCGCGGGAGCGCGTTGGCTGACAAGAAGGTGAGGGAGGCCGTTCGTCTCATCGAGCAAGGGCATCCAGTGAAGGTTGTGGCCGAGCTTTGCGAAGTGGCGATCCCCACGCTGTGCAAACATCCCGCGGTCCGTGAGAGCTTGGATTCGCGGACGATTATGATCCGTGAGCGCGTGTGTCAGTTTTGCGGACTGCCGTTTCTCAAAGAGGATGCGGCAACCGGCGCCACATGCGGGTGCGCCCGTCCGGGAAGCATTTTGAGAAAACACCGCGTGCGGGCCGGATTAAGCAAAAGGGCGCTTGCGGAAAGACTCGGCGTCTCCTACAACCTTTTGAATGGTATGGAGAGTGAACGGAACCCGATCAAGCTTGAAACCGCGCTTCGACTTGGCGAGTTGTTCGGCGTCGACTTCAAATCGTTGATCGAGGCGGCGGGAGCGAGGCTCACGTCGCGGAAGGCGTTTTTCACGGAGGAGGAGATCGGGAAAGCCGTCGAAATGATCGAGCAGGGCATGAGGACCGTCGACGTCGCCAAGGAGTTTAATCGATCAGCGGCGACTCTCGCCAGCATTCCAGTCATCAAAGACGCGCTTCACCGCAGAAGGAATAAACCCGAGATCGAATGCCCTCGCTGCGGACGGTTGCTGCCCAAACGCCAATTCAGGCGGATACGGAAAGGCGGGGATATGCGGGTACCGCTATGCCTTGAATGCGAGAACGTCAAGTCCTCCAGGAGGTCGAAGGTCTTGCAGGTGACCATTGAGAACGGAACGGCACGGGGCAGGGCGTCCCTGCCGGGGCGCAGATCCATCCTGCTCGACGCCGAGGATATACCGCTGCTCGCGGGAGAGATCCATGTCGAATCCGACACGAAATGCCACATCATGAACTTCAGCATAGTCGATCTCGCCAGGAGGATCCTCAAACTCTCCTCGAACAAGCGCGCCCGATTTTTAAACAAGAACAACCTGGACTTCCGGAAGGTAAATCTGAAGGCGGCGCCATGACCGTGGATCGCGCAAGGGCGAACGGCGACGGGCGCGGTGTTACTGGGGCTGGCTGGCGGCAATAGCCAGGAAGAACGGGGAATGGCTGGTCTATTCGATTGTGAACGGTAAATTGACAAAGGACTGCCACGAGAAGCTTCCTGACGATGTGGAGGCGGGGAAAGAGCTGGCGAGAAGGTTGTGGATCGAGGCTGCCTCGCGATCTGATCGCTCAGGGACGAGGTTTATTAGAATATGAGGACGAGGAAGACAGGGGAAATTGTCAGGAGGAGCCCCGCTGAGGCTCCTTTCCTGTTGATGCCCGTGAAACGCCTTGACGAGTGCGTCATCTGCGGCTCCTG
>CAYTFM010000335.1:0-9303 GCA_964436735.1 uncultured Victivallales bacterium
GTCGTCGACAAGGTCAGCGCCGGGACGTCCATCGTGGCCAGAGTCCGCAACTCTCGCAAAGAGGTGACGCCATGAGGAGAGGCTTTCGCAAGTTCCTGGCGCGGAACAATTGGGTTAAAGAGGTGCCGAACACCTTGACGGTCTGCAATTCGCTGTGCGGGTTCGCGGCGATCTTGAACACACTACGGATATACCAGGTGGATCCGTCGCAGCGCGGTTCTGTGCTGGCGGTCAGTGCCTGCATGATCCTCGGGGCGATGTTCTTCGACGCCCTCGACGGTTTCACTGCCCGCATTCTCAACGCCTGCAGCCTGCGCGGCCTCCAGATGGACTCACTCGCGGACATGGTCACCTTCGGCGTCGCACCGGCGGTCCTCGTCGCCGCCATGGCGCATCTGCACGCCGCCACCAGGCTTGGCATCTACATGGCATGGGGGCTCTGCGGCATCTATCTGGCCTCGGCCGCCTTCCGCCTCGCCCGCTACAACGTCCACGCCATGCTGGAGAAAAAAAGCAGCGACAAGTTTCTCGGATTGCCCTCTCCTGGCGCGGCGGCCGCCGTCTGTTCGATGGTTATTTTCTTTTTCAAATACGACAACAACACAGAGAATCTCATCCGCCTCCTGCCCATCTACGCCGGCCTTTTAGGGCTTCTTATGGCCAGTGACATCAAATATCAGCACATGGGGAAATGGATCGAGTCCGTGCGCCGCAATAAAACTCGCCTTTTGACCTTTATCGCGTTCCTGCTTTGCCTTGTCAAGTGGCCCGAGGCGACGCTCGCCGCCGTCATCAACAGTTATGTGATGTTCGGCGTCTTTAAAGATTTCTCCTCGCGTTTCAGGGAGTGGCGCGTCACGCGTGTCAATCTGTCCTCGATGGGGGCGTAGACATCGCCGCCACAGATCACTTTCCTTTTCGTGACTAATTCATAAGCTTGTGCGCACCACTGGAGGTTGAAATATGGGAGCTGTCTTGAATGGAACACGTCTTCTGCTCTCCCTCACGATTTATAGTGCCGCCTCGCTGATGCTGGCTGACGAAGCCCCTCGGAATAAAGACGCCATGCCAGATATCGAGAAGGTGGCGCTTTTCAAGAACGGACTTGGTTTCTTCAATGCCACAGCGACGCTACCGCCGAACGCGAAGACGGTGCGCATAGGACAACTGCCGGTGCCCGCCTTCGGCACCTTCTGGGTCGGATATCCGAAAAACCTCAAAGTCCGCAGCTTGATCACCTCCATGGCGGATGTCGAGGTGAAGACTCCAGTGCAAAGTATAGGTCAACTTCTCCAGGCCAACCCTGGACGCAAAGTGACCATTCGGACCGGATCGGGCGAGCAGGACATAGTCGAAGGCGTCATCGTCAAGGATCCCGCCGAGGCCGAACCGGCCGAGCCGCCGAACCCCTATTTCATGGATGTCCGCCGTCGCCAGTATGACCACTATGGACACTACCCTTCTGGCGTTCCATCTCCCGCCAACCTTCTGCTTGTCAAAACCGACAAGGGAATCGTGGCGTTGAGCGCGGGCTCCATCCTGCGAGCTGATTTCGACGGCGGCGAGCCGAATGCCTCGACCATGGCCAAGCAGAAGCAGCCACGCATGCGGATCGAGCTTGAGCAACCTGCGGCCGCGGACGAGAAGATATCGCTGAGCTATCTCGCCCAAGGAGCGACATGGGCACCGAGTTATCTGATCGACCTGTCCGACGACAAGACGGCGAAATTCAGTGCCCACGCATTGATCATCAACGAGTTGACGGACTTAAAAAACGTAAAACTTGACCTTGTCACGGGCTTCCCCAACATCAAATTCGGAGAGGTTCTCAGCCCCATCGCGATGAGCCAGAAGCTGGAGGACTTCATGAACTCTTTGGCGGCTGGAAGATCCAGCAACAGGCGTGAGAGGGGTGGAATAATGGCGCAGCAGGCACGCGTCATGACGAATGCGGCTCCCTATCACGATTCCGACTCTCCTGTTTTACCCAGTTACTCCACGGCGGCCGAGGGAATGCTTGCCGAAGACCTTTTCCTGTATCCTGTCGAAAACTTTTCTTTGCGGAAAGGCGAGACCGCCTGGATACCGCTTTTCACCGCGGAGATGCCATACAGGCACATTTACACGTGGCACATAGACGATTCCATCGGCAAGGAGGATCGCCGGCAGAACGACAGGGACAAGCCGGAGATCCTCGGCGAGGAGGTTTGGCACTCGTGCCGTCTGGTCAACAATCTCAAGATGCCACTCAGCACGGCGGCTACGGAATTCGTGAAGAACGGGGGGGTCACGGGACAGGACATCTGTTACTACACAGCTCCCGGCGCCGAGACGACGATCCGGATCAACCGGGCGATGAACTTGTTGGCGGAACAGGCGGAGGTCGAACTCGAACGCAAGAGGAGCGCCGCCGAGTTTTACGGCTGCCGATACGATCTTGTCAAGGTGCGCGGCGAGCTCAAACTCAAGAGCAGGCTCGACAAGCCAGCTGCCGTCGAAGTAGGCAAGGAGCTTTCCGGAGAAGTGCTTGAGACCGCGCCGGTTTCCAAGGATGTTCCAACAGCCAAGGGACTCAAGCAGGTTAATCCCAAGCATACGCTGACATGGGAAGTCGAGCTGAAGCCTGGCGAGGAGCTGAAAATATCCTATACCTACCAATTATATATCAGGAACTAACTGCGGATGAGCGTGAAACCAGGAAATTCGGATGCCGCCTTCGTGGTGGTTCTCGGCGCCTCAGGCGACCTGGCCGCGAAGAAGATCTATCCAGCCCTCTTCGCTTTGTTCTGCAAAGGCTGCCTTCCCGAGCAATTCAAGATCGTGGGGTTCTCCCGGACGCCGTATAGCGATGACGAATTCAGACAAAAAATCACCGGCTCCCTCACCTGCAAGTACGTCCCGGGTGAAAATTGCCGGGAGAAGATGGATGCGTTCCTGTCGCGCTGCCTCTATCTCTCCGGGGACTATGCGTCAACAGAGGCGTTCACCCTTCTGCGGGCGATGATTGAGAAAACGGTGGGGGAACCAGGCTGGGGGCCGTGCGGCCGCCTTTTCTACATGGCCCTGCCGCCGGACGTCTTCATGGCGGCGGCAAAATCCATGAAAGCTGCCGGCCTCTTGAACGTTGAAGGGCAGGGGGAGTGGACGCGGGTCGTCGTGGAGAAACCATTCGGCCGCGACAGCGACTCGTCCCGCCAACTCGCCGCCGAGATGGCCGATACGCTTGGCGAGGACCGGGTGTTCCGAATCGATCACTATCTCGGCAAGGAGGTCATCCAGAACCTGCTTGCCATCCGCTTCGCCAACCTTGTCTTCGAGCCCGTATGGAACCGCGACCACGTGGCCGAGATCAAAATCCGCTGGAAGGAGAAGATCGGCGTCGAGGGCAGGGGAGGGTACTACGATCACTACGGCATCATCCGTGATGTCGTCCAGAACCACCTCATCCAAATGCTCGCGCTCACCTCCATGGAGCAACCGACCGGACTCAGCCCCGAGTTCATCAAACAGGAGAAGATAAAAGTTCTCCGCTCCATGCCGCCGATCTCCTTCGACGACGTGGTCGTCGGGCAGTACGGCGCAGGCACCGCAGCCGATGGCTCTCCACATATTGACTACCGCCAGGAGAAGGGCGTCCCCACGCACTCGATCACGCCAACGTACTTCCGTGGCGTATTCAAGGTGAGGAACCGTCGCTGGGACGGCGTGCCTTTTGTCGTCGAGGCGGGAAAGGCTCTCAATGAGCAACTCACCGAGATACGGGTGACCTTCAAGGAAATCCCCGGCGACATTTTCCGCGGCGATCCCGACCGCCTTGTCCACAACGAAATGGTCATACGGGTCCAGCCGCAGGAGTCCATCCTGCTGCTTATCAACAACAAACGTCCCGGGGAGGGGTTCTCGCTCGTCAAAACCCATCTGGATCTCGTCTACTCCCAGGCGTTCAAAGAGACGATCCCCGACGCCTATGAGTCGCTCATCCTCGACGTGTTCAAGGGCGACAAGAGCCTCTTCATCAGCCACGAGGAACTTGCGGCCGCCTGGGAGATATTCACCCCGCTCCTCAAGGATATGGAGGATTTCGGGATGGAGCCCGAGACATACCCGTTTGGCGGGGAGGGCCCTTCCACCTATTTCGGGGACAAGTACCTGAAGACGCAGCGCTGGTTCGACCTGAAGAGTTGACAAATGGAATGCAGAGTTGTGCCTGGAAACCTCCCATATAACTGGTTTCAGGTTTCGGGTGTCAGGTTTCAGAAAGAGATTCTTCCTGACGCCTGACACCTTGTGGCTCTCGAGTTTGAACGCAGCGACGAGTGGTTTCGCTGAACACTGAAACCTGAACACTGAAACCTGAACACTGAAACCTGAACACTGAAACCTGAACACTATAGGGGGGATTGTATGGCGGAAGTATCGAAAGTTGTCGAGGAAACATTGACCAAGGCCTGTGAGGCGGCGGCAGTCTTCACCCAGTTCGACCAGGGACAGGTCGACCGTATCGTCCGAGCGGTTTTTGAGGCCGGGCTCTCCAGCAGAGTGCGACTGGCCAAGATGGCCATTGAGGAGACCGGTCTTGGAAAATGGGAGGACAAGGTCCGGAAAAACCTCCTCGCAACCCTCTACGTCTATCAGGACATCAAGCATCTAAAGACCGTGGGCGTGATCTCCGAGGATCCTGTCTCGGGAATCACCGAGATCGCCCAACCGCTCGGGCCGATTCTTGCCGTCATCCCCGTCACCAATCCCACCTCAACCACGCTTTTCAAAATCCTCATCGCGCTCAAGACGCGCAACCCCATCATCATCAGCGCGCATCACCGCGCCACCGGGTGCTGCCGCGAGACCGCCAGGATATGCTACGAGGCCGCGCTCAAGGAGGACGCGCCCGAGAATTGCATCCAGTTCTTCGACCGCGGCTCCCGCGAGGACACCCGCGCGCTCATGGCAGACAAGCGTCTCGCGCTCATCCTCGCCACGGGCGGCGAGAGCGTGGTCAAGGCGGCCTACAGTTCGGGCACGCCCGCTCTTGGCGTCGGAGCCGGCAATGTCCCCGTCTTCATCGAGAAGTCCGCCGATGTTCCGTTCGCCGTCGAGCAGATCCTGCTTTCCAAAACGTTCGACAATGGGACGGTCTGCGCCAGCGAACAGGCTCTCGTGGTAGAGAAGGAGATCGCCGGACAAGTGCGGGCCGAGCTTCAGAAGAGAGGCGCCTACCTTCTCGCCCCAGACGAGATCAAGGCCTTGGAAAAGGTGGCCTATGATGCGGAAAAAAAGGTCATGAACGGCGATATCATCGGGCAACCCGTGGCGAAAATCGCCGCCATGGCAGGCCTGCGGAATGTTCCCGTCGACGCCGCATGCCTCATCGCCGAACTCGGCGGGGTAGGGGAGCACTACCCCCTCTCCTCGGAAATACTTGCCCCCATCCTCGCCTATTACGAGGCCGACACCTTCGACAAGGCGGTCAGCCTCTGCATCGACATCAATTATCATGGCGGCATTGGACACACCGCCAGCATTTTCTCGAACGACGACGCGAAGATCGAGAATTTTTCCCTCTTGATGAACGCCGGTCGGATCCTTGTCAACATGCCCTCCTCCCATGGCGCCGTCGGCGGCATGTTCAACACGCTCCCGACCTCCTTCACGTTAGGCTGCGGAACCGGTGGGAGGAACATCACCACCGACAACGTGAGCGCTCGGCACCTCCTCAACATTCAAAGAATCTGCAGACGGAGAGTCAACGAGAGAATCGAACGGCTCAATGAAATCCTGTTTGACGAAAAGTTCAGCGCTGCAGATCTCGAGAAGGCGTATAACATGAACTATTGAGGAACGGGAAAAAGGGTTCAGTGTTCGGGGTTCAGAAAAAACACTTGAAACGCTTCAGTTAATTAATGAAGGAAGATCTCATTATGGAAACAAACAAAACACCAGAAACGACGATCATTGATTTTGTCGAAACCTCAGATGAAATACAGTGCGTCTTTTTAAAACGCATGGACACCCTCGCCTGCACCCGGATCGAAAAAGAATTCACGGAAACAATTTCCGGCAGCGGTGATCGGAAAATCATTCTTGACGTTGAAAAGGTTGACTACGTCGCCTCATCCTTCCTGCGCTTATGCGTGATTGCATCAAAGGTAGGCAAGGGGAAACTCACCATCAAGAACACGCAACCGCCGGTCCGCAAAGTCTTGAAGATCGCCGGCTTCGAAAGCGTGGCGGAGATCGTGTGATCCGCCCTCGCCCTGTGGTTTAACATAATATATATTATGCGACGTTAGGTCCCTGTTTTCTGTCCGGGCGACGGGGACACTGTGCACTTTTTCATCCCTACTCCTTGCCTTCGCCTTACAGTCGGATTAGTTTAAATTTTTGAAGAAGTACAACCATAAAAAAATAAGGGAATATGACGCGTCATATTCCTGGAGGGTGTTCGACGCATGAAGAAGAAAAGAATTGCAGCCCAGCTGTACACGATCCGCGAGTTTCTTAAAACCCCCGCGGATATCGCCAAGTCCTTGAAGAAGATCAAAAACGCGGGGTTTGACGCCGTCCAGTTGTCAGGGCTCGGCCCAATTGATCTTGACGAGTTGAACAAAATGCTTGATGGCGAAGGTCTGGTCTGCTGCGCGACCCATGAGTCAGGCAATGAGATTTTCGACACGCCTCAGAAAGTCGTCGACAAACTCGCCAAATTGCGTTGCACGTACACCGCGTATCCTTGGCCGCACACATCGCCGAAAACCAAAAAAGATTATCTCGCCGTCGCGAAAGCCTTGGACAAGTCGGGGAAAGTCCTGCGCAACGCGGGGATGGTTCTCACCTATCACAATCACGCGATAGAGTTCGAGAAGTTCGACGGCAGGACCGGTTTGGACATCATCTACGATGAAACCGACCCAAAAAACCTGCAAGGCGAGATCGACACTTACTGGGTGCAGCATGGCGGCGGCGATCCCGTCGAATGGTGCAAAAAACTCAATGGCCGTCTTCCCCTGCTCCATCTTAAGGAGTTCGGCATCATTGACAACAAGATCACCATGCTTGAAATCGGCAACGGCAACCTTGATTGGAAGCGCATCGTGAAAGAGGCGAAAAAGTCCGGCTGCGAATGGTTCATCATCGAGCAGGACACCTGCCGTCTTGACCCGTTCGAGTCATTGAAGATGAGCCTTGAATACCTTGTCGAGCATGTGTGATTGTGACGAACTAGGGCAGGGGGATGCGACACCGCCCTCCCCTGCCCTCCCCATACCTTTCCTCCAAGATTTCACCTCCCGTCCCGCACGTCCTGCCGATATCCCTCGGATCGCCGCCGTCAACCTTGCAAGCTGGCGTTTCGCCTACAAGGATATCGTGCCGGAAGAGCACTTCCGTAAATTGACCAGCGAGGTCTGTGAGCTGTATTGGCGTAAACTTCTGGATACAGCTTCAACGACGGTTTTTGTCCTGGAAGGTGCTCGGGAGAAAGATATTGTGGGAGTGGCCGCCGCCGTAGGAGTTGTACTTGACTCGGATGAGATTACCGCTACAGTCGCATGTCCCATGGCGGAACTCCAGGCGATCTATTTGTCGCCTTCGCACACCCGAAAAGGATTAGGCGCGGCACTTCTGAAAACGGTCGCACGGCATCTGCATGACGACGGCTTTGCCTCCTTGCTGGCATGGGTGCTCACCCGCAATCCCTGCCGACGTTTTTACGACAAGGCGGGAGCGGAGATGCGTGTGCGCAAACAGGAGGACATGGGGGGCTTTCTCGTGGAGAAAACCGCTTACACCTGGCGAGATATCCGCACGCTCCTATAGAAAGAATACCAGAGCACAGGTCGTCCAGAACAACGCGATATGCATATCGGCGATTTCTATCCCCTGATCCCATACAGCATTAAGCCTTCCGACTGGTTGGCATGGCAGTTTGATCGTCCTGATCTGGGGAAAGGCATGCTGCAGGTTTCCGCAGGCACGACTCCCCAGCAACGGTCTCAAAGCACCATTTGCACGGACTCGACCCCGAGGGTGTGTCCGAGGACTATCGATCTACCGCGTCCAGGTGGTGTCCTTGATGGTGACCGTGAAGGGGCCGCTTTCGAGCACGGGTCTGATGGTGAATTCGCCCTTGATGTCGTGTGGTATTCCACCGGAATACCTGCAGGTTCCCCCTCAACCAAACTCGAAGCTTTTCTCCAGAACGATGGCGCCTCCCGCATCGACGATCTGGAACTTCGGAGGAGTTCTTTTCGCATCGTCTTTCGGTGAAATCGTGACGGCGTTCCCGGCGGCATCTTTAACCGCGATTTCGAATATGTCGGTGCCTTTCCTGTTGAAGGCGATCACGGAGGCGCTGAGTCCAGATCCGACATTGAGGGCGAAAGGCGCGTTTTTCAGTATCGCGACATCGTCGCACTTGCCGTAGAGCGATATCCGCATCCGCCATGCCTTCCCGGCAGAATCAACCGCATCGGCAGTCAGATTCGTCAGGCTATACCTTCCAGTCGGCATCTGTATCTTGCCGTCTGTTCCGTGGAATTTCATCGATTTGTAATCCTCACAGTCATACCCTTCGACCGTCACGTTCGTCAGGCCATCAACGGTTAGAAGTCCCATCTCCCCCGTGAACTCGGCAGGTTTGAACTCGACCACCTCCTTGGCGGATCCCAGAGAATTGAGATGGTTGACCATGTAGGTCATCCCTGTAGCGAGAAGAACGCCACACGCCAGGCATCCACTCACGATTCCCCCGGCCAGGGAGAGCAAGCCTTTGCGGACCTCTTTTCTCACGATCCTCACTATCCCATACACGAACAGCGGAAGCGCGACACAAGCCGCAAACAGGCATGCGACGGCGGCGACTGCGAGGTAGATGTTCATCGGTGTTCCTCCGGGTGTTCGGTTGCTGAATCAGGATAACAGGATTGACAGGATAAGACGATCCTATCATGCTAATCCTGTAAATCCTGTCAAAAAGCAATTTCCTTATACGATCAAATTAGCAGTTGCACAGATATTTGTCCACATTGTTCGCCACGATGACGCCATAGTTCGCCGCGCCGAGCCAACCGGACATGATGATGCCGACCGAACCGGCATGGAAAAGGCCGCCGATCTGTTCGGACAATTTCATGCTGACCTCGAGCCCCTCAAACTTCGTGCCGAAGGAGGAACCGCCTCCGTGGAGTGTGTAGTGCTGGAAGGTTCTCGGGGTCGCCGCCTCCGCATGGTCGATCTTTCCTGTGATGCCAGGGATGAAACGCTCGAGAGCCCGCAGTGGGTCGCCAATCATCTTTCGCTTCGCTA
>CAYTFM010000336.1:0-9294 GCA_964436735.1 uncultured Victivallales bacterium
TCACCACTTCCCGCCAATTCGATCAGAACTTCCGCCATTCTGTCAAGCGGCGCCACAAAAGCCTCCGGCCTCATCTCCAGCGCAGCCGCCGGCATGCAAGGATAGGCGGCGCCGCGGGGGTCCTGGACGATGGGCACGCCGCCACGCTCCCATATCGCCCGCAGCCCCTGGGCTCCATCCGCGCTCGCCCCGGTGAGAATGACGCCCACCGCGCGGGATCCATAGGCGGCTGCGACGCTTTCAAACAGCACGTCTATCGATGGTCTACTGTAGTTGACTTTCTCGTCGGCGGAAAGGGAGAACGTCCCGTCTGCTTCCATCAATAGGTGGTAGTTGGCGGGAGCGAAATATACCGTGCCGGGAAGCGCCTTCTCCTTCTCCGCGGCCTCCCTAATGGGAAGAACGCATTCCCGTTCGAGATACTCGAAGTGGTTCTCCCCCTGGTCTTGATGGAGATGCTGGACGATCACCACCGCCGCCGTGAACGAGGAGGGAAGCCACGGCAGAATGATCCGCAAAGCTTCCGTCCCTCCAGCCGACACCCCGATAGCCACAATGGAGCAGATCATTCTCCCCCCTCCGTAACAATTCCTTTCTTTTGGAACAACCTCCATTGGGGGTCAACCGTTATAAACGTCTCCGCCACGGAGGAGAACTGCAGACTCTCCTTCGAGCCGAGGGCGAGATACCCGAACGGGACGAGGCTGTCGGCGAAAAGCCCGAGAACCTTGTTCTGAAGAACCTTGTCGAAATAGATGAGCACATTTTTGCACACGATGAGGTTCATCTCGCCGAAGACCTTGTCTGTGACCAGGTTGTGCGAGGCGAAGACGATATGGTTGCGGAGAGCGGCCGACAGCTCCACCCCTTCAGCTTTGACGTGGTAATAATCGGAGAAGGGGTGTGTTCCACCCGCCTTCTGGTAGTTGACGGTCGCCACTTTTATCGACTCGCCTGAATACACTCCGCGACGGCCCGTCTCAAGCGCCTCCTCGTTGAAGTCGGTGGCGTAGATCAACGCCTTGTCGAGTATACCCTCCTCTGCGAGCATGATGGATAGTGAGTACACCTCCTCGCCAGTCGCGCATCCGGCGCACCAGATTCTGACGAAAGGATACGTTTTCAGGTAGGGGATCACCTTTTCCCGCAAGGTGAGGAACGACGACGGGTCACGGAACATCTCGGTGACGGTGATGGACAGGTCGCCGAGCAGGGAGACGAAAAACCGCTCGTCCCTTATGATAATGGGAATCGTCTCGCCGACGCAATGATAACCAGTCCGCGCGAGGAAATGCCGAAACCGGCGCATAAGCGACGCCCTCGAATAGTTCCTGAAATCGTAGCCATACCGCAACTGGATGGCCTCCACGGCTAGTGAGACCTCGATGCTCTCGATCGCGTCGGACATGAATGTGCCACGGTTAAAAGGTTGTCAGACTCAATTTCGCGCGCCTCACCTTCCCAGCCAGACCCTGAGCAGGGAGAAGAGGCGGTCTTGATCAACGGGTTTTGGAAGATAGTCGCTGGCTCCGGCGGCTATGCATTTGCCCCTGTCGCCGCTCATGGCCTTTGCCGTCAGCGCGATGACCGGGATGGTGGAGCGCCGCTCCATCTTCCTGATCCTCGCCGCAGTCTCGTAGCCGTCCATCATCGGCATCATCATGTCGAGGATGACCAGATCCACAGACTCGTTCCGCTCAAGGACGGCAATGGCCTCGACGCCGTTCTCGGCCTTGATCGTCTCGGCTCCGCGCTCCTCGAGAATCCGTGACAGGGCGAACAGGTTGCGCATGTCGTCGTCGACCACCAGTATCCGCCTTCCCTTGAAAAGCCTGTCCGGGTCGTGAAGGCTAGCGACCATCTCCCTCTTCACCGCTGGCAGGTGGCGCATGGATCTGTGCATAAACAGGGCGGTCTCATTAAGGAGCCGCTCCTGCGACTTCACTCCTTTGACGATGATCGAATCTGCGTACTCCCGCAGCCTCAGTTCCTCCTCCCGCGTCAGATCCCGCCCCGTGTAGACGATGACAGGCGGTATCCTGAGAGAGAGGGAGGATTTAAGTTTGTTGAGCAGATCGAACCCGCTCATGTCGGGAAGCTTGAGGTCGAGGATAACGCAGTCGAACGACTGACGCCCGATCATCTCCAGCGCCTCCGCCGCTGTGGAGGCACCGACACTGCGCACGTTCCCGTTGCCGATCAAATCCATCACGGACTTCCTCCCCACTGGGTCGTCCTCGACCACAAGAAGATCCTTCGTCGCCTTGCCGATGACCTCGGAGAGACGCTCAAGCACCGTCGCCATCTCATCCGCGTTGATGGGCTTCTCCATGAACCCTATGGCCCCCTTCCTCGTGGCGTCAAAGTCCGGTTTTTCTACAGAAAGGACATGCACGGGGACGTGAAGCGTCTCGGGAGTGTCCTTTAGCGCGTCGAGGACGGACCACCCGCTCATTTTCGGCAGACGGACATCGAGGATCACGCCATCCGGGACAAACCCCTTGACGAACTCCAGAGCGTCCTCGCCGCTCGGCGCGTGGACAGCCTTGAACCCTTTCTCATGGCAGGCGTCCAGGAGGACTTTCGCAAATGAGGTGTCATCCTCGACGACCAGGATGACCTTGTCTCCTGGCTGAATCCGCCCGAGATCATCGGAGATACGGGATGGAGCGGAAGCCTTGATGCCTTCTTCGCGGACGGACGGGATAATGGCTTTCCTGTCAGTCTCCGCCTTTGGTTTTAGCGCATGCGGAGCAGGCGCAATTTGCGCGGATGCGACGACCTCAGTCGGGACGACGGGGAGGAGCAGTGTGAACATGGATCCTTTCCCAACCTCGCTTTCGAGCTGGATCTCGCCGCCCAGCAGCTTCGCCAACTCACGGGAGATGGACAGGCCTAACCCGGCTCCCTGGTATTTTCTTGACGCCCCGGTGTCCAATTGTTGGAACGCCTCGAAGATGCTTGCGAACTTGTCTGGCGGAATCCCTATGCCGGTGTCTGAGACGGACACCGCCAGGATGGTCTCGCTTCCGAGGCGGGCGAGGCTTTCGGAGCCATAGCGAGCTTTCGAGGATGGCCGGTGGAAGTGGACAGCGATCCTTCCCGCATCGGTGAACTTGACGGCGTTGGCGAGGAGGTTCTTGATGATCTGCTCAATCCGCGTCCTGTCGGTCACCACCATGGAACTCCGGACATCCTCGGCAATCCCGACAACGAATTCGAGCTTCTTCTCGGCGCAGATCTCCGCGAACAAGGAGCGGATGCCGTTAGCGAGGGAATCAACCGGAACCTCGCCCAACTCGATCCGCATCCTCCCGGCCTCGATCCGCGACAAATCGAGGATTTCGCTAATCAACGAGAGGAGGTCGGTGCCGCTTTTATGGATGACGCCCGCGGACTCGACTTCGCCTTCGTCCAGATGCCTCTTCCGGTTGTCCGCCAGATTCCTCGCGAGTATCAGGATGCTGTTGAGCGGAGTCCGCAGCTCATGCGACATGTTGGCGAGGAATTCCGACTTGTATTTGTTCGCCGCCTCAAGCTCGGCGGCCTTGCGTTCGAGGTCGGAGCGGGCGCTCTCAATTTCCGCGTTCCTTGTGGATATCTCGCGGCGCTGCGTCTCAAGTCTTTTATTCCTCTCGGACAACTCCTCGTTGGCCGTCTGCAGCTCCTCTTGTTGAGATTTAAGCTCCTCCTCTGATTCCCTTAGCGTGCGGGTCATCTCCGACAGCTCCTCGTTTGACGTCCTCAGCTCCTCCTGCTGAGTCTGCAGCTCCTCGGCTTGACGCTGAGTCTCCTCGAGCATTTCCTGGAGGCGAGCCCTCGACTGGGCCGCCTGGAGGCCGAGCGCGGCGCTCTCCGCCATAGTCTCCGCAAACTCGATGTGCACCACTTTATATTGTGTCAGGGACGCCAGCTCCACCACCCCCATGAGGCTTCCCTCCTGGACAAGCGGGATGGCGAGAACGCTGACGGGAGTCGTTTCGCCCAAGGTCGACGCTATGCGGATATAGTTCGGGGGTAGGTCGTTCACAACAAGCACGTGCCTGTCTAGCGCGGCCTGTCCGGCGATTCCCTCGCCGAGACTCAACGTGCTTCCCGGGCGCTTTAACGCGCAATACGCATGAAATCCCATCAAAGTCATTCGATCACCCGGCGCCGTGACAACGTACATCGCGCCAAAGCTGGAATTAGTCCTTTGAACCATGATGTCCAAAATTCCGGCGGCGAGTCGTTCGACGGATAGGTTGCCTCTCATGATTTCGGCAAGCTCAGCCCTGCCTGAGGATAGCCATGCCTGTCGCTCCTTCTCGCCGATGGACGACAAGATGGTCTCGCATAGCCTGTTCATGGATTTGGCAAGAAGATCGTTCTCCCCCTTCTCGGCCAGACGGACTTTCATGTCGCCCTCGGCTATCTTCCCGGCGGCGCCGGCAACTTCCCTCAGCGTTCTGGTCATCTCCTGAAGCGTCGCGCCCAACTCGTCGCGCTCCGACACCGGGGCGGTGTCCGCCCTATAGTCTCCAAGAGCGATGGCCTTGCCCTGCCGAACCACTTCTTTCATGGTCGCCCTCACTCTTCCCAGTCCACCGAGGATTCCAATCGACCCGGAGGGGATGTCAACCGAGAAGTCGCCTTTGGCGAAATCGTCAAGTATTTGCGCGACACGTTCTGGTTCTCCACCGAACTGACGTTGCATGGTCCGCCATGCGGTCAAGGCGAGCGCCACCACGACAACTCCCGCACCGCATAACAGAAGCGGATTGAGGCGGATGCTCATCCCTTGTAGAACCGCTCCTGTTGCGATCGCCATCAAACCGCACACGCCGAAAATGATTATCGATACCCTCATTTCCCACCAGACTGTTTTTCGTCGCTTGTCCCTTCCGCTCCCTCGGCCATCCTCACCATTTCCAAGCTGTCGATGATCAGCACAACCTTGCCATCGCCGGTGATGGCCGCGCCCTTGAACAGGTCGAAATCGGCTGTCAGGCGCATGATCCGCTTTACCACCACTTTCTGGATGCCGATGATCCTGTCGACGTAGATGGCGTATTGGCGTCCCGACGCTTCGATGCAGATCACATGATGATTCGACGCCATCTCCTCCTCAATGGTTCTATAACCAAGAAGGACGCCAAGCCTGAGGACGGGGAGAATGACGCCATTGCGTGAGACCACTTCGCAGCGGTCGAACATGGTGGAAATGCCCGAATCATCGAGAGAGAAAGATTCCCTGATCTCCGCTGTCGTGAGCACGTACGTCTGTCCCCCGGCCTCGACAAGGAATCCCTCGATGATCTGCGTGCTGATGTTTTTTGGAAGGCTTATGGAGAACTCCGAACCCTTGCCGGGAACGCTGGAAATGGAAATCACGCCTCCCGCCGAGTCGATGTTCCGCTTCACCACATCCATCCCGACCCCGCGACCCGATATGTCGGTCACCTTTTCAGCCGTCGAGAGCCCCGACATGAAGAGCAGGTCAACGAGTTGCCGCTCGTCGAGTGACGCGTCTGGCTTTATCATGCTCATCTCGACGGCCTTGCGGCGAACCGCCTCATAATCGATTCCTTTTCCGTCGTCCGAAAGACGCAGTTCTATCATGTCGGGTAGTTCTTTTACAACAATATGGACAGTTCCTTCAGGAGGTTTGCCGCGGTTAATCCTGTCGTCCGGTTTCTCGATACCATGATCGATGGCGTTGCGCGCCATGTGGACAAGCGGAGCGTCCAGCAACTCGATATAGCTTTTGTCTACCTCGATGTCGCCTCCATCGATGACAACATTGACCTTCTTCCCAAACTTGTCCGCAACGTCGTGAATGATCCGCGGTGTTTTCTGGGTGAGGACTCTCACCGGCACTTTGCGGATGGTCATGATGCTTTTCTGGAGACGATCAGAAAGGACGCTGAACGTGTCAAGCGTCTGCTTGAACCGGTCGGCCACGGTTTTCACTCCGGAAACGGAGGCGAGATGACGATGGATGAAGTTGAACATCTCCTCAACGACGACCAACTCGCCGACGTAGGTGAGGAAGGCGTCCAACCGCTTCTCGGATATACGCAAGGTTTTGTCAAGCTCAGCTACCTGCGGCTCCGCCGTCTTCGCTGACGCGGGGCCATGGTCCAAATTTTCTGGATTCTGATTCATACCGTCCGCTTTGGGCGTCAAGAGATTATCGGCGGGGGGCGTAGTCGTCGAGGGCTCTGTTTGCCGCCATTTGGCTTTAGTGGAAAGAATTCCGCATTTCTCCTTGAGCAGCTCCACAAGAAGCGGATCGAATCCAATGCTCCCCATGAACGTATGATATTCGTCTAATGCGGCATCGACTGTTTTCGACGTCTCCTCCGAGTCGGCAAGTAGCCGTAGAGCGACAAGCAATTTACCGATTTCATCAACCTGTCCGTCTTGTGGTTTTGAAACGCCGCATTCGTCAAGCAGCTTGGCAAGTCCGCGGAGTTCTGCAGGGCGGTTGTCGTCCGTCGACCCCCTCCGAGAAGTGGTGATGCTCTCAAGGATTCTTGTGATCTCGTCCGCCAATATGATTTTGTCAGATGGCAGCCACTGCCGCAACTCCGCCAGCATCGTGACTGCTGCCATCACCGTTTTTTCCACATTTGGTGCTGCTGCTTGCTCCTCGGCCGAATTCTTTGCCAAAGATTCCAGTACCAAGTCATAATCAGCCTGGGCTTCAATTTCGGAGGTGCCGGTTCTGACATGTCCCAGCATCTCGCGAAGCATGTCCAGGCCGTCGAGCAGGCAGCGGATCACCTCCTTGTCCGCCTTCTTCTTCTTCTTTCGAATCAAGTCCAGAAGATTCTCGACCGCATGGCTCAAATCCCTGGTCTTCATCAGCTTGAAGAATGCCGCCGTCCCCTTCAATGAGTGGATGGGACGGAACACGCTGTTGACCACGTCGATGTTATCCGGCTCGCCTTCGAGTTTGATGAGGAGATTTTCCAGTGGCGAGAGCGAGTCGGTCGTCTCGTCAAGAAACTCCCGCAGCAACTCGGGGTCTATGCTATATTCCTTCTCGGACATACCTCACCTCGCCGTTCTTTCTATTTGACTTCACACTTTAATGCTTTTCAGTTCTTTGAGCTTCCGCTGCCACGTCTTCAGGTCGTCAACCGCCCGTTCCACGGCGGCGTCAAGCTCTGCCAGGTCGGTGAGCGGTTTGAAGCAGCATCGATCCGCCCCATGACGGAACACGGCGAAGAGGTTCTCAAGGGTTACGTGACCGGTGATCACGATGACCCGGGTCATCGGATACAGACGTTTGACCTCCCGCAGGAGATCGACGCCATCCATCACTGGCATTTTAATATCCGTTATGACCACCTCCGCGCCGTCGACCGCCAGTTTCTCCAAGGCCTCCTTCCCGTTGGATGCGGTGAGGGACTCATATCCAATGAACTTGAAATGGCTTGCCAGCGTGTCGGCAATGTCCACCTCGTCATCGACAATAAGCACTTTAGGTTTCGACGCCATCGGCTTTGCTCCTCTTATCACATTTGTTCATTTACATCACTCATCTATGGTGGACGCCCCGCGTATTCCGCCATCCATCAGCGGGAACGTGATGAGAAACGCCGCCCCGCCGTCAACGGCGTTCTGGGCGGATATCTCGCCATGATGGCTTTCGACGATTCCCTTCGATATCGACAATCCGAGTCCCGTCCCTTTGCCTGTCGGCTTTGTCGTGAAGAATGGATTCCATATCTCGGACAGGATCTTGCTGTCGATCCCCGTCCCGTTGTCCCGGACAGAGATGGCGCATTCGCCGCCATTTCTCTGAGTCGAGATTTCGAGCACCCCACCCTTTTGGGCTTCCATCGCGTCGGCGGCGTTCATGAAAAGGTTGATGAACACCTGTTCAAGCCTGTTCCGGTCGCCAAGGATGAACGCAGGGGCGCATTTCAGCTGTTTGTCCACTTTCACCGAGTACTTCAATCTGTTGTGGCACAGCTCAAGAGAGGTTTCGATCACCTGATGGATGTCCACAGGTTTCCGCTCCATGTTCGCGTCCTCTTTCCTGGAGAACGATTTGAGGTTGTTCACGATCCTGGTGATGCGCTCAATGCCGTTTCGAATCCGTTTGACCGTCACAGGAAGCTCTTCCACAATGAAGCGAATCTTGTCAACGTCAGCGCTGTTCGGAGCGCTCTGTCTCAATTGCGTCTCGATGAGGGGTATGAACGACTCGATAAGCTGGGCGTTGCCGGAAATGAATGTCGCCGGATTGTTGATCTCATGGGCGACCCCGGCCGACAGTTCGCCAAGCGACGCCAGCTTCGACTGCGCGAACGCCCGAGTCTGGATGTCCTCACGCTCGCGCTCGTGCCGCTTGGTCTGCGTGATATCGGTGAAACGGCAGAGCACGCCGACTACCTTGCTCTTCTGATCCCTGAAAGGGACGGCGGAAAGATGCAAAAACAGTTCGTCTCCACCACTTTTATATCTGCGCAGCTCACATTCCACCTGCTCGTCCCCTTCCAGCACCTGCCCGATCAGACATCTTCCTCCGCAATTGCCGCAGGCGATGGCCTCCTCGCACGGACGATTCATCAGCATCCCCATCTCCTTTTCGAACATCGTGCAGAAGGCATGGTTGGCTTTAAGCACACATCGGTTTGTGTCAATCAGGCATTCGCCGATGTTGGTTGTCTCGAATATCTGGTTGAGCTCGATAAGCGCGAGACGAGTGGCGTCCTCGGCCTCTTTCTGCATGCTGATGTCGACGCCAACCGCGGTGATGAGACTGTTCGCTCCGTTTGATTCAAGACTGGTGAACGACCAGAAAATGAGGTGACGCTTGTCATTCCCATCATAAAAGCACAACTCGCCGTCAACACGTTCTTTCCTGATCCGCTTCTCGTCGATTATCATCGACGCGATGTCGCGGGCATCCTCCTGGATGAAGATGTCCTCAAACAGCATGCCGACCGCCTTCTCCTCCGGTATTCCGCATATGCGCTCGCATGCCCGATTGAAGCGGAGGATCCGGCGGTCTTCCTTCAACACCATGATCAGGGCGGCAGTCGAATTGAATATCGATGTGTTGAACGCGAGCTCGGACGTGAGCCGCGCATTCAGATCCTCCCCGCGTCTCACTTCCAACTCCAACTGAACCGTGCGGTCCTGCACCAGACGCTCAAGATTCTCCTTGTATTCAACCAACTCCTGCCGCCGCTCATCCATCTCCATGAAAAACTTGAGCTTAGACAACAGCACTGCATGATTGAACGGCTTGGTGATGAAGTCAACCGCACCCGATTCATATCCTCTAAAGACGTG
>CAYTFM010000337.1:0-6697 GCA_964436735.1 uncultured Victivallales bacterium
TTTGGAATCCCACACGGCCTGCGTCACCTCTTCGGACTTCGTCCTTCGACGGTCCGCAGGCGGCTGGCCATTTCCTGCGGAAAAGCTGCAGCATTCGGCGAAGGCGATGGCCAATCGCCCGCTTCGGCGAGGACGCAGTCCCGACGGAGCGGGCAGTATCGGGTGTCCAGAGGTCATTGACGCGCCGTGGCGGGGCGCCAAGCCCTTTGGCGGGGTGACGGGGCAGCGGCCCGTGAGCTTCCCCTTGCCTCACACCGTGACGGCTTCGCCTTTTGTTCCTGAGCCGATGAATTTCTGATGCGCGTTGAGGGTGGGATCGAGGTGGTCGGCGATGAATTCATCGACCTGTTCGGGGGCTCTGCCGACGAAGGCGATAGGGTCGACGATCTGGTCAATCTTGGCGCAGATGCGTGAGAAGAGCGGGTCGGCTTTGATTCGCGCGAGCAGGTCGTTATCGGGGGCGCCTTCTTTGATGCGTCGGGCGGCCTCCATCGAGTGTTGCCGTATCGCCTCGTGGAGGTCCTGGCGGTCGCCGCCGGCGGCGGCGGCGGCCATGAGGATGTTCTCCGTGGCCATGAAGGGCAGTTCGTTGGCCACGCGGGCGGCGATGACCTTGTCCCAGACGAGGAGTCCGCTGGTGATGTTGATGACGAGTGAGAGGATGACATCGACCGCGAGGAAGGCCTCGGGCAGGACGATGCGCCGGTTCGCCGAGTCGTCGAGGGTCCGTTCGAACCACTGGTTGGCATGCGTGGCGGCGCAGTTCGCCGGAAGGGACATCACGTACCGCGCGAGGGAGCAGACGCGTTCGCAGCGCATGGGGTTGCGTTTGTAGGCCATGGCGCTTGAGCCGACCTGCGACGACTCGAAGGGTTCCTCGATCTCGCGGAGGTTGGAGAGGAGCCGCATATCGACGGCGAGCTTATGGGACGACTGGGCGATGCCGGACAGGACGGACAGGATGTTGAAGTCAATTTTGCGGGTATAGGTCTGGCCGCTGACCGGGACGACCGTGTCGAATCCCATCTCGGCGGCGACCATGCGGTCGAGTTCGCGGACCTTGCCGTGGTCGCCCTCGAACAGGGCGAGGAAGCTCGCCTGGGTGCCCGTCGTGCCCTTGACGCCGAGGAACGGCAGGTCGTCGATCTCGCGGTCAAGCCTTCCGAGATCGGTGAGCAGATCATATGAGTAGAGGCAGAAGCGTTTCCCGACGGTGGTGAGCTGCGCCGGCTGATAGTGGGTGAAGCCGAGGGTGGGGAGTCGTTTGTGGCGCGCGCAGACCCCCCGCAGGGCCTGGAGCGCGGCGAGGAGTTTGCTCCTGATGATGGCGAGGCCGTCGCGGAGCTGGATGAGTTCCGTGTTGTCCGTGACGTAGCAGCTGGTGGCGCCGAGATGGATGATCGGCCTGGCCGTGGGGCAGCGGTCGCCGTAGACGTGGATATGGCTCATCACATCGTGGCGGAGTTCCCGTTCCTTGCGTTCCGCCGCCTCGAAGTCGATGTCGTCCACGGCCGCCGTCATTTCGGCGATCTGCTCGTCCGTGATGGACAGCCCCAGCTTTTTCTCGGCCTTGGCCAACGCGATCCACAGCTGCCGCCACGAGCGATGTTTTTTCCGAGCCGACCAGTTGTGGCTCATCTCCTTGCTCGCATAGCGGCTTGAGAGGGGTGTCTGATATGATTCGACGTCCACGTTTTCCTCCATTTTTTTGCAATTGGCGTTTAAAATAGCCGCCCAGTAGGATAATTTAAAACAGCAATGCGGAGCTTGTCCGCAACCAGTTGAGCGTGAAACCTGATGCATCATCCGTCCGAGCAGCAGGCGGACGGCCCGCCTTGCTTAGTTGTGATGAATGTTTTCTTTTATCAAATTTGTTGGTTGCATAGTCGTTAGCCGACCACCACGTCAAGGAGTCTTATGCCAGACCAGGAAAAGAGCCTGCATCCGAACGGGTTGTACGGCATTGTCATCAAGGTGGAAAATCTCGAGGTCTGCAGGCCATTCTACCGCGACGTGCTCGAACTTGGCGACCCCATCGTCGACAGCTCGTTCTGGGTGGAGTTCCGTCTTGACACGAACGCCTTTCTGGCCCTCGACAAAGTCATGCCTGGGGAGAAGACGCCTGTCGGCCGCGGGAAGATCTCCTGGCTTTACAAGGTCAAGGACTTGGAACGCATGCTGGCCAAATTGAAGGAGCGGGGGCACGAACCTCTTTCCGAGGAGCAGGAGCGCCTTGGCTACCAGATACACCTGTTTTGCGACCCTGAAGGCAACCCGTTCTATCTGTACTCCGAAGAGGAGAACAAGCTGGAGTGAGCCAGGTTCCTCGGTGTTGGAGCGAAGCGGAAATCCGCCGCGGCGGATTCGGTGTTCGGCAGATCATTTTTCCTTAAACTTCCTTATTTCCGCCCTCCACCTTCCATGAAACTCGAACATGGCGGGAAACATGGCCGCGGGGACGCGGCCGCTACGCCCCAAGGGGCAACGCGTCGTAGCCTGGGGCATCCGCCCCAGGCCAACGCATCCCTATTCCAGCACCCCCTGGCGCAACTTGTGGAAGACCTGCAGCCTTCGCTGAGTGTGGGCAATCTTGTTTTCCGCCGAGTCCTTTCCCGAGGGACTCGGCCTTGGAGTGCGGCGGCTCGACGCCGCCTTCGGACGGGCGGCTTGACGCCCGCCCTCATGGCCGGTCGAGCCCGGCCATCCAAAGCGGTCTCAAGCGACCGCACTCCGAAGGTCAGGCTGTGTCTGACGCTGGGATGGGACAGCGTCCGCTTGGAGGGCAGTTAGTGGGGCGCAGCACCCTCCGCTCCTCTGGTAACTTTAACAGTTGCGCACCAGAATATTTGAATTTCCCAAACGGTCCCCCCGCCGAACACTCCTTGCATTTTCAGCGTCATCTCACATATTATAGCGGGTAGGGTAAAGACTCTCTGCTTAAACTAAAAAAACAGGAGAACGCAATGGCTAGTGATCCATCGAAGAAGCCAGATGGCGGGGATGGCGCCATAATCGGCAAGATCGAAGAGATCGAAAGACTGGTCGCCGCTATCGCCAACCGCAAAAAGACCAAGGCGAGAATCATGACGCTCGGGCTAGTCGCCATTATTGTTCTGATAGGGCTTTTCCTGTATAACATCGTGACCTTCTGCACCAACTACGACATGGATGGGCAAAACGGGTTGAAAGCCGAGTTGGGCAAAAATGTTCAAAACATCACGGACAGTGTGGAGATACAGGATCTTTTGGCGGGGGTGAGGGATTACATGATACCCAAAGTCCGCGAGGAGATCATCAAGAAGTTCGAGGCGGACCTCCCCAAATTCAAAGAGGAGGGCAACCATCTCGCTGAATCCCTCCAAGTGTATGTGGAAAAGGATTTAAACGGGAAACTGATCAACGAATTGACCAACACCCTCAACGAGATCGAACGGGATCTGGTGAAGAACCATCCCAATATAACGCCCGTCAAAATCGATGCGGTTTTGAAGGAGGCGCAAAAAGTCTTCATCGAGGAGTTGACGCAGCGTCTCGAGAAGCGCGTCGACAACGTCACCGACCATCTCGTCGCGCTGAACCACAGTTTCGAAAAGCTGGCGGAGTGCGAAGATTTCAGGAGCTTCTCCCCGGAGAACTCGGCGGAACTTGAGGCGAAGCTTGTGGAGGCTTTACTTGAACTATCCATTTATCATGTGAATCCTCTCAGAGGCAATGAGCCCGCCTATGCCGTCGGAGGTGGAAAATGAATGATGTCGAAGCGAAAATCAACTCCCTTGAGAAGACCCTCCGCACCGAGCATGAGAAGATGCTTTCGAGCGTGAAGCTGACCGCGCTGGTATATGGGTTGCTCGCCATCTTCGTCTTCGCCTACACCAGCTACGTGTTCACGAAGATCAAGGAGCTTGCCACCCCGGCGAACGTCGCGGCTTTGGCCGGCGACTATGCGAAAGAGAAAATCCCCCTCATCAAGCAGCATCTCGCCGAACAGGTCGACTCGAACGCCTCCCTTTGGGCCGACCAGCTCGTCTCCCATGCGCACAAGCTCATCCCCCAACTTGGCGATGTGGCGAAGCGACAGGTCGACAGCCTTGCAGACACTCTTATCACGGAGATTAAATCGAAACATCTTCCCGCGCTGAAGGATTATCTCAAGAGGAACGTCGACGAGGCCCTTACGCATGCGGAGATCGTGAGCGACGACAAGATCGCGAAGGCCTACGCCGTGCTGCTCGTCGAAGAACTCGACGGCGAGATGGAGAAGATCATGGACAACAAGATCTACCAGCAGATCGAGTATATTCACACCGAGGTTGAGACCTTGATCAACAAGCCCAAATCGAAGCTGACCAAGAAAGAGGACGCCGAGAAGCGTGTCCTCATGTACTGGGCCTACCTCGCGAAGCATAAGGACATGGGGGAAAGCATCTTCACGGAAAAGATGAAAACCCTCACGGACGGCTTCAACTACGTCATCAAGAACTTCTTCGAAACCGCTCCCATCGCCGTCGCCAGCGAGGAGGAGAAGAGCTTTCTCGGCAACCTCGCCAAGGAGCTCGACCCCATCTCCGCGGTGATGGAAGGGCAATGACGGGATTTCGTGACGAATCCATAGCCGCCGTCGGCGCCAACCCCGCGTGGCAGAAGGTTCTCACCTTTGAAAAGCTATATCCCGGACGCGTCAACCGCGCCCGGGAATGCCGGCAGCTCGCGGCTGGCAAGGGAGTCAACCTCGCCCGAGCCGCCGCGACCTGGGGAACGCGCTGCGGCGTCTTTCAGCTCGCCGGCGGTCTTCCGGGTGAACTCCTCACGAAGTATCTTGACGCCGAAGGCGTGCCGCACCTCACCATCACCACTGACGCGCCTACCCGGGAATGCGTCACCTGCCTGTGCCTCGCCACGGGGACGGCGACGGAACTCATCGCCCCCCCGGGCGTCATCGCTCCCCGCGAAGCCGCCACCTTCCAGGAGGCCGTCCTCGCCTCGCTCTCCACGCTGAAAGGCATCGCCCTCTGCGGCACGCTTCCCCCGGGGATCGCCTCCGAGTTCTATGCGGCGGTGGCGACGGCCCGCCCGTCTGGATCGCTACTGCTGGCCGACGCGTGGAAGGATATCGGTCCCGCCTTGGAAGTGGGCGTCGACATCCTGAAAATCAACACCGAGGAGCTCGACGAACTCTTTCCCGGCCTCACGCCCGTCGAGGCCGCCCGGCGCTGTCTCGCCACCAAGCGGGTCGGCATGGTCGCCCTGACGGCGGGAGCTGGCAACGCGTTTCTCTTCCATAAAAAGGAGGCCTGGCGTTTCACTATCCCCCCACTTGACACCATCGTCAACCCCATCGGGGCGGGCGACACTGTCTCAGGCGTGTTCCTCTCTGAACTTGTCGCAGGAGCACCGCCTCAGTTCGCCTTCCGCTCGGCCTTGGCGGCGGGCAGCGCAAGCTGTCTGACGGTCGCTCCCGCCAGTTTCGAGCTTGCATTTTCCCGGTCACTGGTAGATACTATCCTCATTGAGCAGTTGTCCTGACTTCAGACAGCTTGCCCCGTGGAAAATGCGTTTGCTTAGCAAGCTTGACCATTATCCGCAGCGTTAACTATATCGATTAGAAAAATGTTATGTCAGCCGCGCGCATCCCCCACCCTCACGGGCGGGGCTTGGCTGGAAGGGCGGCATCTGAACCCGAGCCCTATGCGTCAGCATGGGGTTTGAAGCTCCGGCGAAGCCGGTTAAATTTATCGCTAAGAAGTTAGCGTAAGAGTTGAGAGTGAAACCTCCCCCTTTTTCCCACAGTCGTTGAGTGTGTGATTTTCTGTATCGTACTATAAAATAAAAGGAACCCTATGCTGTCAGAAACCACTCCTCCTCCCATGCCAGAGTCTTCCGCCACGCACAACGAAACGCCGCCGCCGTCATCACCGCCGCCGACGCCCCCCAAGTCGGAGGGTGGCAGCAGCTGCCTGGTCGCCGCGATAGTCGGGCTGATCGCACTGGTGGGGCTCGGGGGCATCGCCTTGATCGTCATACTGGTTGTCGTCCTTCTCGGCCATGGCATGTCCTTCTCCGAGATCTCCATCGCCGGCAAGCCATTA
The DNA here is from genome assembly GCA_964436735.1 of uncultured Victivallales bacterium. Taxonomy (GTDB): domain Bacteria; phylum Verrucomicrobiota; class Lentisphaeria; order Victivallales; family GWF2-38-69; genus CAYTFM01. The sequence goes on from CAYTFM010000337.1 coordinate 6,087, forward strand.
CTCCAACAGAACTACCATTCGGGGGACAGCTTCTCGAAAAACAAGATCGCCCTCATCTATGTGCGCGGCGTCATCATGAACGGCAAGGACGGGTGGTACAGCGTCGCCGACGCCGACTTCATCTGCGAGCAGCTCAAGGACGCCGCCAAGGACAACGGCATCAAGGCCGTGATCCTTTACATCGACTCGCCCGGCGGGGAGATCACCGCCACCGACAAGATCTACTACCACATCAACAAGCTCAAGAAGGAGGGCAAGCCGGTCGTCGCCCTCATGGACACGATGGCCGCCAGCGGCGGATACTACGTGGCGGTCGCCACGGACCACATCATCGCCAATCGACTCACCACCACCGGGAGCATCGGCGTGATCATCGGCGGTATGAACTACTACGATCTGCTCTGCAAGATCGGCGTCAAGGACGAAGTCTACAAATCCAAGGAGATGAAGGACATTCTCAATCCGGCGAGACCCCGTACCGAGGCTGAGCGCTGGATCATCCAGAATCTGATCGACGAGTCCTACGGAGAGTTCGTCAGGGTGGTCGCCGCAGGGCGGAAGGAGGCCGGCCTGACCGAGAGGGAGGCCCTCCTGGAGCTCGCCTGCCGGTT
>CAYTFM010000337.1:6707-9267 GCA_964436735.1 uncultured Victivallales bacterium
GGCCGGCCTGACCGAGGAGAAAATCAAAACCACCGAGGTCGGCGACGGCCGCATCTTCTCCGGCCAGCAGGCGCTTGAGCACGGTCTCGTCGATCAACTCGGCTATTACGAGGACGCCGAGACCAAAGCGGTGGAGCTTGCCGGTCTCCAAGGAGCGACCCACAAGGTCGTCACGTTCCAGAAGTACTTCAACTTCTCCGACTTCCTCAGCGAGATGAAGAGCGGGGGCAATAAACTGAAGGTCGAAGTGCCGTTCGCCGGCAAAAACGCCGGACTGCTTGAGCGAGGACACTTCTATTACCTGCCCGAAGGGTTGTTCTGATCGGGAAGGAGATTAGGGTTCAGGGTTCGGGGTTCAGACCGTGCAACTGAGACCTGAAACTGAGCCGCCTAAGGATATTCAATCGCCGCCGGGAGGTAGCTCCCACAGTGGTTTTACCATGACTAGCAATTCCCGATATAACCCTGAACCCTGAACCCTGGATCCCTATCCATGCCCCCCAAAGACTTCTACACTGTCTGGATATTCGCGGGAGAGACCTCCGGCGACATGTACGGCGCGCGGTTGGCGCTCGCCCTCAAGGAGGCTCTGCCGGGGAAAGTCGCCATCGCCGGGATGGGGGGGCGCGCCATGCGCGACGCGGGCGTGGACATCCTCGTCGACTCGAGCGAGCTTGGGGTCGTCGGACTCCTCGAGGTCTTCAAGAATATCACCACCTTCGTCCGGATCTTCCTCAAGCTTGACCGCCTGGCGGGCAAGACGCGCCCGGACGCCGTCGTGCTGATCGACTATCCCGGTTTCAACCTGCGCTTCGCCAAGCGCATGTGGCAGAAGGGCATACCGGTCATCTGGTATGTCAGTCCGCAAGTCTGGAACTGGGGCAAGGGACGCATACCGAAACTGGCGACCTACTGCCGCAAGATGCTCGTCATCTTCCCGTTCGAGGTGGAGACCTACGCCGGGACCGGACTCGACGTCGAGTTCGTGGGACATCCGCTCCTCGACATGATGCGTGAACGGTTCGATCCCGCCATACAGCGCGATCCGGACAAGCTCCTGCTCCTTCCCGGAAGCAGAGGGCACGAGATTCGCAGGCTTCTCCCCACGATGATAGCAACCGCCATCGAACTGCGTAAACGCCATCCTCAGATGCGCTTCGCGATATCCGCCGCACGCCCCACGCTGCTCAAAGAGGTCGAACGGGTCATCGCGCAGTGCGGAGAAGGCGGGAAAAAACAGCTGCCCGACTTCGAGGTCGTCTGTGGCGCGAACACCCGCCTTCTCCAGGAGTCCGGCGCGGCGCTCTGCAAATCCGGCACCGCTACGGTCGAGTGCGCCATCGCCGGACTGCCCATCGTCGTGGGCTACAAATTCAACGCGCTGACCTTCCTTATCGCCCGCTGCCTCATCACGCTCTACCGTGGCTATTTCACCATGGCGAACATCCTCACCAACAAGCTGATCTACGAGGAGTACCTCCAGCAGGACGTCAATCCCATCACGCTCGCCGCCGCCATCGAACGCATTCTGCCGAGCGGGGAGCGACGCGCGCAGGTAGAGGCTGATCTGACCGCCATTCCGGAGCTGCTCTCTGGAGGAAAGACGGACGCCAGCCATCACGCCGCGGACGCGGTCCTCAGAACCATCGGAGCCCGGTAGTCACCGAGACGTCTCCGGCGCGGACCTCGCGGTGTGAGCCGTCGGCGAGCGCCACGACCAACGCGCCGTCCCGCCGAACCCCGCACGCCGTCCCTGAGAACGGCTCACCGCTTTCTACGCAAACGCTCACCGTCCGTCCGACGAGCGCGTTCGCCCCTCGCCACAGCTCGAAGAGCGCCTCGCCTCCTTCATCCAGGCCAAGGCGCTGATAGGTGAGGAGGTTCTCCCGCAGCACTACCGCGAACGCCCTGAGATCGAAAGTTCTGCCCGTTTCGACGAGAAGCGATGTCGCCGGACGCCCCACATGCGCAAGCGCCGTTGTATCCATGTTGACGTTCACGCCGATGCCGACCACCACCCCGGCGCTCTTGGCATGTCCACTGCGCGCCATCTCGCACAGCACCCCGGCGATCTTCCGGTCCTCCACGTAGACGTCATTGGGCCACTTCAGCCAGAACGAGACGTCCGCAGCCGCTGTCCGCAAGGCGTCGAGAACCGCCAGTCCGCCAATCCATGACGCTTTGACGGACGGCATATTGAATGGCTTGAGCACATAGCTGGCGTAGATATTGACATTCGGGGGGGAGAGCCACTCCCTTCCACGGCGTCCGCGCCCCCTGCGCTGGCTCCCCGCGGCCAGCATCATCCCATCGGAGAATTCGGAGAAATGGTCAAGCACATGAAGATTGGTCGACTCGACCTCGTCCACCCAGACGACTCCGGCAATGGAATGATTATGCTCCTTGTTCACACCCTGCATCCCATTGAGTTAGGCGGCCGTTGCGGCTGCGACTTGGTTTCCGTGTTCGGGTTTCAGATTTCAGGAATTTTCCGACCTGAGCGGTTAAAATCTATCTCGGGAGCACCGCGCGCCAGTGGGGCATCCCTCCTGGGACCGCG
>CAYTFM010000338.1:0-9086 GCA_964436735.1 uncultured Victivallales bacterium
CGAGCACTTCTCCCGCCCCTGCGTCGACCGCAGCGAGGACGGCGGCGTTCACCTCGTTAGTGAGGAGTCGGCGCATGCGGTTCCGATGCGACTGGTTTTCCACTGAGGGGTCTTTACGATTCTCGAAATATGTTACGCCCGCCACGCCCTCGATGTCCGTGTGGATGTAGACCTTCATGCTTTTTCTCCTATGTCATTTTTCGAAATCATATCCTGCGCAAGCGTCTCCGCCTCCACGGGGAAGTTGACAGCTCCTTAAGCGTCGGGCAGTTCCGAGATGAACGAGAGGATGTCGCGGAAGGCCTCCTTCTGCTGCCGCCGCGTGACGTCGTAGAAGAAACCATGCTCCGCCTTCGTGTACGTCTTGATCGAGACCTTCCTGCCGAATGAACTCATCTTCTCGGCGAAGCGCACAAGATGCTCGTGCGGAAACATGTACTCGTTCTCCGCGTGCTCGAGAAGAATGGGAGGCGAATGCGGCCCCACGTGCTCGATGGGCGAATAGAGCTGGTAGCGCGCGGGGTCCTGCTCGTATGGAACCCCGACGATATCCTCCATGCTCGTCCAGATGTGGGGGAATATGTCCTCCCACGGCGTGAAGAAGGGAGTGAAGGCACTGAGCGCCGCTCCGACGGGAACGAGCCATGTGTCCTCGAGCGTTCGCCCATGGCATTCCAGCGACTCCCCGCACGCCGCCGGCTCCGCGAGCGCAAGAAGTCCGGCGAGATGCGCGCCGGCCGAACTGCCGATGACGAAGATGCGGAGCGGTAGGCTGGCGCGCCGCAATTCGCTTGCGAAGATGTCGTACCCGTGGCGTATGTCGGTGAGTTGGTCCGTCAGCTGCGTGCCAGCGAGGCGGTAGTCGGTGGAGGCGCAGACGAACCCCTCGGCGTTGAACGCCCGCATGATGTTGTGGTAGTTGGCCCGAGCTCCGCCGCGCCATCCGCCGCCGTGCACAAAAAAGATCGCCGTGTCCTGGCGGACCTTCGCGGGACTCAAGATGTCGAGGACACGCCCAGAAACGATCGGGTCGTCGAAATAGATCGAGGTGTAGCTGTAGCTCATTGCGGACGTCCTTTATTGTTGCGCGACAAACGCTCTGATCGAGAATGGCGGCACCGTGATCGACTCCTCCGTGCTGTACACAACCGTCATGCCATCGAGATCCGTGAGCGCTGCGCCTTTCACGATCTCCTGTGTGACCACGGTGACCTTCTGCGCCGAGTCTCCCGAGTTGGTGAGCAGCAGCAGCGTTTTTTTCGGCTCTCCGAGCGAGCGCCAGCACGATCCCTCGACAAGCGGTCGAACCGCCTTTGAGGTTTTCGCTCCGGTGCCGTCATGGTAATAGGTCACCTCATGCCACCGGCTCCCACGGACAACGGGATCGGCAAGCCGTTCCCCATAGCAGAAGCTGTCCATCGTCGCTAACATGGTCTTCGCCATCTGCCTGACGAAGGGAAGCGCATCCCCACTCCGTTTTTCGGAAATGAGCTCTTGATATGGCCCAAGGGCCGCAAAGCCGATCTTGTAACCGAAGTGAAGCATGAGCGACAGCGCCGCGGCGAGATCGCTCATGCTGTCGAACGCCGGCTTGTTAAGTCCCCACGCCATGCACGAGACATGACCATGGTAGACACTTTGAAAGAGCGGGACTTGCGCATGGCGGAAGAATTCGGGGAACTGGCAATGCCCATCCTCCAGCGCGCCGATTAAGTATTCCGACATCGCCTCCCCGCATAGCGGTTTGCGCGGGTTGCGGGCGCGGATGGCGTTCATGATCTGCCGCGATCCTCTGAGGTATTCCGCATTGATGCCGGGAGCATGGCCATGCCCTTCGGACCAGCATGCCCACAAGGCACTTTCCGAGGACTGGTCAAGATACTGCCCATCGGCGCCATACACTTCGAGATTGCGCGTCGCCATGTCGACGAAACATTCGCGCCACGGAGCGGCGGCGCGGCAGAACGGCTTGAACGTCCGCTTCACTCTGACGCCGTTGATGAGCGCGCCGTCTTTCCCCCAGCCATCTCGGAGTCTGTTCGCAATGGCGTTTTTCTCATACGGATACGAGGTGAACCAATCGCCGCGGATCTTCTCGAGGAGCGACTCGTTCACTCCCCCTCCCCACGACGCCCGCAACTCCGCCTTGATCTCCTCCGTCTTTTCCGCGTCAGTCCCCCAGTATTCCTCGTACCGCGCATATGCGGGCACCTTCGCCGCCACTTCGGGGGACAAAAGCGGAGCAGGACATGGGACGGCGAACGATGAGACGAGTTTGAGAAGATCCTTGTTGTGAGTCCCGTGATCCCAAGTGACATCCATTAGGTTCATATTCATGTACGGGTAGAAGTGCATGCCTTTCTTCTGCATGGCGAGAAGGTTCCGGTATCCTTCCTCGTTCTTCGGGGGAAAATAGTCCGGATTCGCGCAGTCGAACGGCCACCGCTGCCACTGGGTGAGGAAGACGGAGAACTCGACACCGGGGAAAAGCTCGGCATATCTCTCCAGCAGCGCGCTACTGGTCTCGTTGATGGCGATAAGCCAGAACGGGCTCCTCGCGTACCATTCGGGCAGCTCCCCCGCCTTGACACGCGCCATGACACCCCCGCCGGCGCACCATGGTTGCCGCACCGCCCATGACCGGTATTTCACCGCCGCCTCTTGCCAGCCGCCATGGTATCGCGACGTCAACACGGGATAGGACGACCTCCACGACGCGCCAACTTTGCCCATGCCGTCCGGGTAATGGTGCACGGAGGCGCGGACGACGCCATCCGCCGCCTTCGAGACATCGAAGTCTTTGATGCGGCCGCTGCCGTCCTGGGTCCATAGCATCACCCCATCCCGTCCGTTCTCGTAGATGACGCATTGGAGAGCTTGGCGCGTCGAACCGTAGGAGCCATACCAGATGCTCTGCCCGAAATGATGCGGCGAGCCCGTTTCCTGGATGGACTCGAACGGATTGTCGATGACAACGCCAGACTGCCATGACACGATGAGTCTGTCGGCCGTCGGGCCCGAAATCCTCTTGAGCTCGACGATAGGAAACTCAACCTCGAAAACGCCATACCCCTCGGCTGGAGTGGCGTCGATCTCCCACATGGTGTCGTCGCCATTGACACGACTGCGGACGCTGACCGAGACCTCCGGATGCGACCGCATGCCTGCCGCCAGTCCCGCAAGACCACCTTCGACAACCACGCGGCTGGAAAGATCGCCGCCTTTCACCATAACTACGCGGTAAAGCGGGCTGCCCACGGCGACGCAATCGCCGTCGAACCGTGGGGGTTCCACAACCGCTGGCGGATCCACGTACCTCGTCGACCATCTCTCCCCCTCCGACTCGCTTCCACAGGCCTGAACGGCAAGCAGAAACGCCAGATACGACACATGTGATAGCTTCATGCACACTCCCCCTCCTTATCCGACTCCCCACCTGTTTCCCCACCTTCATCAGGCGCCGCCTAGCCACCTCGTCATGGTCCCCAGATATCCCCCTTGTCAGTGGCCCACTCGGCAACAAGCATGTGCCGCACGGAGCCGTCGACAAAGGCGGCGACCAGTCCTCTGCGATGGCGGGTTGCGGCGGCCCTGTTGTACGGCCCCTCGGCGGCGATGAGATGCGAACTGGAATCCAGAATGCCATCACCATCGGCGTCCAGGTCGAAAACCCAGTTGGAGCTACAATGGATGTTATATACGTAGACCCATGTGGCATCCATGGTCATCATCGAACTTGGAAGCCGTCTGCTGATCCGTGCCGAACCGTTGTACGTGGGAGGCTGCCCTTCGAATTGGATGGCCCCGCGCCCATAGCTGGCTCCGTAGGTGTAACTGACACTACTGTCTTTCTCGCCCGCGCAGCGCAAAAAGTTCTTCCCCACATACAACTTCGTGTCCTCGCAGTTTAAATAGGGGCGTACCAGCCGATGCCATTTGCGCGTCTCGTCAGATGTGTCATTGATATTCATAAGAGGCGGGAGATGCTCGTTGAAGTCGTTGGCGTACATCATGAGAGCTGTCCCGATCTGTTTCTGGTTGCTGAGGCATTGAGAGATATTGACCGACTCCCTCGCCCCTTTCAGCGCGGGAAGCAGCAGCGCCGCGAGGATCGCGATGATGGCGATGACGACCAATAACTCGATGAGCGTGAACCGGTCGCCACACCGGTGCGGACCGTTGCTGAATTCGGTTTGACGCATAAGCCACCTTTTATTCTATTTTCCCTTGGATCATGATTGGCACCCCAGGTACGGACTCACCTGCCATTCTCCGCCATAGAAGGTCGATCATCGCCACGGCCATCGCGCGTGACGAGAACTCGTAGCGCAGCACGGGCAGGCCATAACAGAAGTGTATTCCCTCGTTGGCCATGCACACGACGAGCAGCTCCTCCGGCGCCCGGACGCCCTCCTTGAGCAAGGCCATGGCGACGGCGCGCATGACGATGTCGTCTGGAACCACCAGCGCGTCCGGCCGTTTCGCGGGAGGTAGCTTCTTCCACGAGCGGAGAACGCCGACCGCCTGCTCGAAGATGATCTCCTCGCGCAGATGGTATTCACCTTGGACGGCAAACTTCACCAGCGTGGGCGGCGCGAAACCCGCCTTGCCCGCCGCCTGCGCAAGCTCCCTCCCGGAATCGGCTCTGACGTATGTCGCGTCGACCACCTCCACCTGCGCGTGGGCGATGCGCTTCCGCCCGTGCTGCCTGATGCGGCGCAACGCCTCGTCGACGAAATGCCTCCTGTCGAAGATCACGTCGACGTCGGCGATGACGGTGGGAAGCTTGAACCGCTCATCAAGCTGTCGTGCCCAGGCGGCGCCAGGGGCGGCGAGCAGCATACCGTTGAACGTGATGTCTCCCAGATCGCCCAGAAGGCGTTTGTAGGCGGACGCGCGTTCCGGCGGCTGCGACTCATCCCGCAAAAAAGTCAGACCGCTGTAGGAACGGCAACTCCAGCGCCGTTCCCGCTCCTGACTCCGCACCTCCTCTTCGATGGAGCGGAGGAGCGCCCGATAGAAGTGGGCAGGCTCGTCGGCGAGATCGGGACCGAACAGAACGCCGATGGTCGCCTGCCTTTCTTGTGCCTTCACGAACGTGCCGCGGCGCGGCTTCCGCTCGATCAGACCATCGGCGACGAGCCGCGACATCGCCTTCTGAATCGAGGTGTGGTCAACTTTCCACTGCCGCGAGAGCAGAGAGGTGGCAGGAAGACCCTGCCCCGGCGCGAGCGAACCGTCCATGATCCGACGACGCAAAAAACGCTCGATCTGCACGTGGGTCGGGTCGGCCGTCTGGATGTCGAGATGCAGTTTCATGGCATATTATTATTTATTGTTCTTTAATAAAATATATCATAATAATATGCCGCGTCAAGGTCCGGACCACGGGAAACCGCTGGAAAAAACAACGGGCTCCCCTTCTGGCGGCGCGGGGTCGAAGGTGATATATTGCGGGTTTCGAGTCTACATATTTCCATTAAGATGTTTTTGAGGGAGGAGGAGGACATGGGCAATCCGCGAGGATTCATCGATATAGCCCGCAAGGAGCCGGGCTATCGGCAGGTCTCGGAGCGAATCAAGGATTATTCCGAGGTGGAGCTGCGCCTGGGCGAGGCGGACATCAAGAAGCAGGCGTCGCGGTGCATGGACTGCGGCGTCCCGTTCTGCCACGGCTCCGCCTGCCCGTTGTCAAACCTCATCCCCGAGTGGAACGACCTCGTCTACCGGGGACGCTGGAAGGAGGCGCTGGATCTTCTATCGGCCACCAACAACTTCCCCGAGTTCACGGGACGGGTCTGCCCCGCGCTCTGCGAGGCGTCGTGCACGGTCGGCATCAACGCCGAGCCGGTGACGATCCGTCAAATTGAGATGTACCTCGTCGAGAAGGGATTCGAGGAGGGATACCTCAGACCGCGGCCGCCGATGCGGCGCTCCGGCCGGAAGGCGGCGGTGATCGGCGCGGGCCCCGCGGGGCTCGTCGTCGCCGACCAGCTCAACAAGATGGGGCATCAGGTGACCGTCTACGAGCGCGACGCCTTCGCCGGTGGACTGCTTCGCTACGGCATCCCCGACTTCAAGCTCGACAAAAAAATCGTGCAACGCCGCGTCGACCTGCTCGCCGCCGAGGGCATCGTGTTCGAAACCGGCGTGACGGTCGGCGGCGACATCTCCCTGAAATTCCTCAGGAAGCTCTACGACGTCTTCTGCCTTTCATGCGGCGCGAAGGAGCCCCGCGACCTGAAAGTTCCCGGCAGGGAGCTCAAAGGCATCCACTTCGCCATGGATTTCCTGGCGCAGCAGAACCGCCGCGTGGGAGCTGAGGTGGTATACGGCGACGACATCCTCGCCACCGGCAAGAAGGTGCTGGTCATCGGCGGCGGCGACACGGGTTCCGACTGCGTCGGGACCTCGATCCGCCATGGCGCCGCATCGGTCGTCCAGGTCGAGATCCTTCCGCGTCCGCCGGATGAGCGGCACGATTCCACGCCATGGCCGCAGTGGCCCTATCAGCTCAGGACCTCGAGCAGCCACAAGGAGGGCTGCGAGCGGATGTGGTGCGTCACCGCCAAGAGCTTCGAGGGCGTGGACGGCACGATCAAGAAGGCCAACATGGTCAAGGTCGAATGGACCGAGGACGCCAGCGGACGCCCCGTATCGATGAAGGAAGTCCCCGGCTCCGAGTTCTCGATGGACGTCGACCTCGTCCTGCTTTCCATGGGCTTCGTCGGTCCGGAAAAGGGCGGACTCTTCGCCGACTTCGAGTTCGAGTTCGACAAGCGGGGCAACCTGATGATCGACGCCAACGGCATGACGAAGACCTCGGGCGTGTTCGCCGCCGGGGACATCGCCTCCGGCGCGTCGCTGGTCGTCCGCGCCATGGCCCACGGGCGCATCGTCGCCGACGGCATGGGGAAATACCTGGAAACGAAATAATAGAAACCGCGGCTCGCCAAGGCTCGCCTTCCATATCGCGCGTGAAGCAGACGCTTGGCGTGGAGGGCGAGGTTTATCCGAGCCGCGTGCCCCTTAGGTGCGGCGATGCCCGTCAGGAAGAAAAAATGCGACAGTGGTGAGCCGATCGGCGTGGTGTCGCTCTTCTCGGGCTGCGGCGGCATGGACCTCGGCTTCGAAGGAGGATTCGAGGTTCTCGAGCGCGCGGTCAATCGGAAGACGCATGCCGACTGGGTCGCCGAAAAGACTCGACCGGGCTGGGTGATGCTGCCGCGGACGCGCTTCAAGGCCCTCTTCGCCAACGACATACTTCCCATCGCGCGGGCGGCGTGGATTCCCTTTTTCCGCCGCCGCGGGAACGCCGCGGACGACTTCAAACTGGAAAGCGTGGTCGACCTCGTGAAAAAAGCGCAGGGCGGCGACGACGTGTTCCCGCAGGCGGACGTGGTGACCGGCGGATTTCCCTGCCAGGATTTCAGCCTCGCCGGCAAGCGCCGGGGATTCAACTCCCACAAGGCGCACCATGGGGGGCTGCTCACCGAGGAAGACGCGCCCAACGAGGAGAACCGCGGCAAGCTCTACATGTGGATGCGCAACGTCGTGGACATCGTCAGGCCCAAGGTCTTCATCGCCGAGAACGTCAAGGGACTGGTGAGTCTCGCCGACGTCAAAGCGATCATCGAAAACGACTTCCGCAGCGTCGGCGGCGACGGCTATCTCGTCGTTCCGGCAAAGGTGCTGTACGCGCCGGACTACGGCGTGCCACAGACCCGCGAGCGGGTGATATTCTTCGGCTTCAGAAAGAACGTCCTGCGGGCAGAGGCGTCGCTGGCGCTCTCGTCGGCCGGCGAACTCCCGCCGGAATTCAACCCCTATCCATCGCAGACGCACTGCGTGTCGACCGAGCTTGGCTTCACGGCGAGACCGGGATGCCTGCCGCATGTCACAGCAGAAGAGGCGCTCGCCGGCCTTCCCGAGCCCACCGAGGCCGCGGATCCCGCGCAGCGTCATTTCTCGAAAGCGAAATGGTATGGCAAGCACTGCCAAGGAAATACAGAATTCGATTTGTCGCGCCCCGCACCCACCATCCGCTCAGAGCACCACGGCAACATCGAGTTCCGAAGACTCGCCAAAGAGCACGGGGGGATGCATGTCGACGAACTGGCCAGGGGCTTGGAGGAGCGGCGGCTCACGGTGCGGGAGTGCGCACGGCTCCAAACATTCCCTGATAATTTCGAGTTCGTCCGCGGCCCGACGGAGCTTGGAGAGGAATTCAGGCTCAGCGGCACCGACGGCTACAAGGTCGTCGGCAACGCTGTGCCCCCCCTCCTCGCCTTCCATATCGCCTGGCGCCTCCAAGAGCTGTGGCCGAAGCTCTTCAGCGAAACCTCCTCGTAGCACAATAGCATGGATCAATCTGAAATAATCAAAATCGTAGCTCAAGGCGAATCCGAACGTCTAGAGTTCAAAAAGACCACTGGTCAACGCTCTGAGGCCGCAAAGTCTGTCTGCGCCATGCTTAACGGCCGTGGCGGAATGGTGCTGATCGGTGTTGCCGACAAAGGGGTGCCGCTTGGGCAGGAGGTCACAGACAAAACACTTCGCGATCTTACACACGAACTAAGGCGCATCGAACCTACGCCAATGCTCGAAGTGGAGACAGTGCCACTGAATGGCAACCTCAAAATACTTGTCATCAACGTACCGGGCCGTACTGGTCTGTACACGTTCGACGGAAGGCCCTACATCCGCCACGGTTCGACCACTTCCACCATGTCCAACCACCAATATGAGAAATGTGTGGCGGAGAAACTACATGCCGTCATTCGGTGGGAGAATCAACCTGCCCAAGATATGCGAGTAGAGGATCTGGATCACGAAGAGATTTTCCGCACGATGCGGAACGGCCAACGCTTAGGGCGCATCCCGGCTGACATCGCTCTGGAAACGAATTCGATCCTTCGGGCATTCAACCTTGCGAGCAGCGGTAAAATCCTCAATGCCGCCGTAGCGCTTTTCGTCCGCTCCGACCGTTTGAGCGCCAGCTATCTGCAACTCGGCATCCGTTTGGCTCGTTTCCGAGGGGACAGTTACACCGCCGAATTCAACGACAACCGGCAATATGCCGGAAA
>CAYTFM010000339.1:0-284 GCA_964436735.1 uncultured Victivallales bacterium
GCGTCGAGCTCCCTGCCATCAAATTCATCGTTCCAGACAAGTTGCCACTTTTTACCCGCGGGGAGCAGGCTTTCCTCATGGCCTTCGACCGCTTTGCACTGCTGCGACATTGGTTTCATTTCTTCTCCTTGTACCATCCTTCACTGTTTTTCGGGCGGATATCGGTGAGGGCGCCGGTGTAATGCCTGAGGTTGTGCGGCTGGTAGGTGTGCTTGAGCACTTCATCCTCATTGACGTCGATGCCAAGCCCCGGCGCGTCGGGAATGCGCGCATTCCCGACGCGC
>CAYTFM010000339.1:294-1429 GCA_964436735.1 uncultured Victivallales bacterium
TCGGGGACCTGGATCCTCTCGGTGGTGAGCTCCTTGCGGTAGGGGATGTCATTGGACATCGTTTCGGGCAGATGGAAGTTCGGCGTGCAGGCGGCGATCTGGAGCGTGGCGGCGTTGGTGATGGCGCCGATCGGGTTGTGCGGGCAGACCGGCAGAAAATGGCACTCCGCCATCGCGGCGATCTTGCGCAGTTCGAGAATCCCCCCCGTGTGCGAGAGATCCGGCTGCAGGTAGTCAGCCGCCTTGAGTTCAAGAAGGTCACGGTAGTCCCAGCGCGTGTACAGCCGCTCTCCGGCCGCGATGGGTATGTTGATGCGGCTCTTGACTTCGGCGAGCCCCTTCAAGTCGCCCGGCGGGAGTGGCTCCTCGAACCAGTAGATGTCGAACTTCTCGAGGGCGAGTCCGACTTTGATCGCCGTTGGGATGTTAAGCCTGCCATGTCCCTCGATCATCAGAAAAACATTATTGCCGACCGCGTCACGGACCGCCTCGACGCATTCGATGGCGGTGTTGAACTCCTCCGCAGTGAGCGTCAGATACGCCTTGCCGAACGGATCCCATTTGAGTCCTTTGAAGCCAAGCTTCGCCGTTTCCTTGGCTTTCGCCGCGAACTCCGCGGGTTTCTTCGCCCCGGCGAACCATGCGTTGGCGTAGCAGGGAACCTCGTCGCGGACCTTGCCGCCCAGTAGCTGGTAAACCGGAACCCCCAACGCTTTGCCCTTGATGTCCCACAGCGCCATCTCGACGCCGGAGAGCGCGGTCGTCAGCACCGGACCACCGCGCCAGTAGGCGTCGCGGTGGTTGTCCGCCCAGAACGCCTCGATGGCATGCGGATCCTTGCCGACCAGATACCTTTCCAGTTCCCGGACCGCCGCCTCAACGGCGAGTTCGCGGTGCTCAAGCGTCGCCTCGCCCACGCCGTAAATCCCCTCGTCGGTGAGCACCTTGACGACGACCCAGTTCGTCCTAAACACATCGCAGATAAATGTCTTGATCCCAGTGACTTTCATGTATTGCAATCCTTTATTTGTTGGTAGTCTGTTGTTAATTGTTAATCGTTATTGTGTTCGGTGTTCAGTCCCCCTGACCCCTGACCCCTGACCCCTGACCCCTGACCCCTGACCCCTGACCCCTG
>CAYTFM010000339.1:1529-9052 GCA_964436735.1 uncultured Victivallales bacterium
CCCTGACCCCTGACCCCTGACCCCTGACCCCTGACCCCTGACCCCTGACCCCTGAACCTCACCCGTCGAGCGACGCCGGCAGATGCTGCGCCGCGCAGCCGCCGTCCACGACATACCGCGCCCCCGTCACCCCTCTCGCCCTGTCACCGGCGAGAAAGAGCGCCACTTCAGCCACATCGTCAAAAGACGCCGGCTCGCCGAGCGGGATGCACGACTTCCTCCGTGCGCAAGCCTCCTCTCCAATGGCGTTCCAGCGGGGCGTCCAAATGAATCCGGGAGCGACCGTGTTGACCCTGATGGACGGGGCCAAGTCGACCGCCATCGCCCTCGTCATGGCATCGATCGCCCCCTTGCTGCCGATGTAGGCGACGCGGTTCCGGATGGCCCGCTCGGAAGTGTTGGAGGAGATGTTGACGATCGCACCGCCACGCCCGCCATCCCGCATCATCCGGGCGGCGGCTTGCGCGCAAAGAAACACGCCTCGGATATTCACGGCGATCACGGCGTCGAAAAGCTCAAGGGGCGTATTCAAAAAGGAATACCCGACGCCCTGATGCGCGGCGTTGTTCACCAGGACGTCGACACCGCCGAACGCCTCCCGCGCCACCGTGAAGAGTTGCGCGACGGAACTTTCGCTGGAAACGTCGCAGACAACGCATCTGGAACGCATCTTGTCAATGCGTGAGAACTCCTTGCGGACGTCATCCACCGCCGCCGCGTCGCGGTCCGCCGCCACGACCTTCGCCCCTGCCAGCAGAAAACGCCGGGCGAGCGCGCGGCCGAGATTGCATCCCGCGCCCGTCACGACGACCGTCTTCCCATGAAATTCGCCGGCGTGGGCGGCCGAGCGGGACTTCTCGATTTTCCTCGTCTTCATCAGGACTCCTCCGCCCTCATCAGGGCGATTGCGGTTTCGGGTTCGATGCGCAAAGACGCCGGGAATTTCCAGCAGCGCCCGTCCTCCATATCGATCCACTCACCTGGATCTGAGAGCTCAAGCTCAACCGAGACGGGCCGCGCGTTGTGGTTGATGACCAAATAAACGAGTCCGCCGGGGCCGGACAAACGGCAGACCTCCACATCCGCCGCCTCGCCGCGGACACGAGCCGTCGGAGACGCGCTGGAATCCAGGACTTCCTTGCGCAGCAGCGCGGTCATCGCGGACTGCGGATTTTTCAGATACTGGCGGAACACCTCGGTGCCGGCGAGAACCGCCCTGCCCCGTCCAAACCTCCGTCCAATGACCGCGGGAGAGCCCCCCTCATACGTCGCCAGAGCCTCCCCCCCACCGAGTTCGAACTCATGCCAGAAGAAGTGCGCCTTGGCCATCCCCTCGGGACAAATGATGTCCGGCGCGGTCTCCACGCCTTCTCGGTCGCAGGTCCACCCCCCAAACAACTCGTCAAGATTGAAGGCTGGCGTCCGATACTGCAGGAAGTTATCGCCATCTTTGAATGCGAACGGGCTTTCCGCGATAATCGTCCCGCCCCCCTCGGCATACTCGCGCAGACAACCGGCGAGCGCCGGCGTCATGTTCTCCACCATCGGCAGCAAAACCACCTTGTACGTACCCACATCGCCCAGATTGTGCTCCGTCAGGCAGTCGGTCGGAATGTTCATGTCCCAGAGCAACTTGTATGCGCCAAGGCGGGAATCGTGTATCCCGACATATCCACCTCCATGATAGGAACTGGAAAGCAACTGCTGCTCCTCGGTGGCCAGTACGGCGGCCACCCGCTGAGGATACACGCGGTTGAGAACCTTGGCATGCCGTTGCAGCATGCCGGCGAAATCGCCGATGGCGCGGGCGCGGCGGGAGATCGAACCGTCCCAGCGCAGGAGATGGAAGTAGGACGCCTGACCATCCGATAGACGGCTACGATAGTTCCAGAGCAGTATCGATTTGGCATTGTGGGCAATCAACTGCCAAAACCGCTGATGCCGCTGACGGTCGGTGATCATCCGCACATACGGTCCCGCCTCCGTCTCCAAAACCAACGTGCGACGCTCCGGATCCCGCGACGCAGTGCGCAACCAGCTCAGCTTGTAGGCAGTTTCGAACGCGGGACGAACGTCCCAGGGATGGGCGATGGTGTAGCATGACACCCCCATGACGCCAAGAGCCTGTCCCCAGCCGCCGACATCCATGCCAAGGCGCGGGCCGGTCATGCCGTCCTCGTGCGAGGCGTGGTGGTACACGATGTTGGCGGTGGTGGGACGTCCATGCGGATCACGGACGGCGACCATGTCGCAGATGTCGTTCGCTGTCCGGCAGAGTCGGAACTGGTTGAAAGCCAGCCAGTCGCGCCAAGGATTCACCGCATGACCGTCCAGTGGCGCGCGGACGTCCTCCCAGCACTCATGATCCATCGGATGCTCGGTTCCCCACGTCCGATTCAACCGTTCAAGATCACCGCCATACTTTTCAGCGAGCCACGTCCTGAACAAGGCCTGGGTATGAGGACAGTAACAGTACTCCCTACGGTCAGGCTCATTCCAGATCATCCAGGCGACAATCCGCTCGCACTCCGCATATCGGGTCACCGTCCGCTCCATAAATGCCATAGCCTTGCGCAGATGCGTCGGATCGTCCGGGCAGATCTGATTCGGCGGCGCGCGGAATACGCCGGGAGATTTCTCCCAGCAGCGGCAGGCGGGATCGCGCGACAGCCAGGAAGGCTGATAGATGCCACACGGATTGCCGAAAAGACCGCCGAACTGGAGCACCACCTTGATGCCATGAACGGCGGCCAGTTCCATGAAGCGATCCTGCTTGCTAAAGTCGAACTCCCCCTCCCGTCGTTCGATCCGATCCCACGCGGCGAAGACGCGAGCGGTGTTGAAGTTCAACTTCCGCATCGTCCGTAGGTCTTGGTCCCATTCCTCCATCGGCCAGTCCATGCTTTTCGCATATGGCGCGGTGGAGGCGCCGAACAGAAACACATCGCTGTTCGCATCGAGACTCATCGGCATCGTCCCCCCCCTTCTCACATCATCACCGACTTGTCGGTGATCAGCAAGGGATAGTCGAGGCACGGCAGCTTGCGGAACTCCATGCGGGGCCTGAACTGATCCTTGCAGATCATCCGCTCCCAGTCGTCAAGCGAGTAGACCTGCCCCGAAATGGGATCCGCCAGCACAGGATCGGGCAGCAACTCGTCGAGCCGCTTCGGCCAGTTGTCGCAGCACAGCGTGACGTCCGCCTTCGTGGGTGCTATATCATACTGGGGGTTGACCGCCTGATAGTACGCCAGAATCGGGATGTCATTCCGTCGGAACAGCATCAGGTACGGCTCGCGGAGCAAGTCGTCCCGCTCGTGGGGCGTCATGAAGCAGGAGTGGTAAGGGTCGGGAGTCGTGTCCGCGTCGAACAGCGAGCAGATGTTCCTCGTCGCATGGAACGCGAGCTTCGGCGTGTACGTTTTCCCGTTGAGCAGCCCGAGCATGACCGGCGGACGTTCCGTGCCGTCGCTCTGGCGGTAGGGCGTTTCCATGAGATCACAGAGATGGAAGTAGCTCGTGAATTCCAGATCAAGGTAATGGTCGATGAGCAGCCTGCGCATGACCCACTTCGCCTGATTCATCTCGTTCATATTCCAGAGTTTCATCCACATGTCGTGATGCCCCGTCGTGTGAGCCGGCGCGCCGCACTCCCCCTGCCACAGCCGGACATGCGGAGCATGGATGGCAAGCAGACGCCGCATCTTGCCGACGAACTGCGGATAGTCGATCTCAGGGTTAAGCTCGGCACGATAGGGATGGTAGGAGAAAATGTCGATGTGAGTTCCCATCCCCGCCTTGAGGCAGTCCTCGAAGAAGTCTCCGTAGATGCCGGCGACGCAGGCGATCACCTTCGCGTCAGGCTGAACCGACTTGATCGCCTCGGAGCTGATCGACACCAGTTTGGTGTACTCAACCGCTGAAGCCTTGTGCTTCGGATGCCAAAAGCAGTCAAGATTCGGCTCGTTCCATATTTCCCAATGCGCCACCTTGCCCTTGTAGCGCTCCGCCAAGGCGCGGAGAAAGCGACGCCACCCCTCGACACCCTGCTTGCCATCATAGAGAGGGACCTGCCCGACCGCCGAATCGTGTGGCGCGTCAGGGCTGTAGAGCTTGTTGCCATAGCCGACATTGAACCATGGCGTCACCCCACAGGCGATGACGTTGTCGACCACCTCGTCGAGCCAGGCGAAGTCATACACGCCCTTCTTCGTCTCGCACCGGGACCAGCCGGTCTGCAGCCTCGCCCATTTCGCCCCAAGCTCCTTGAGATGCCCGTACGTCCTCTTCGGAAGATACATGCGCCGGTCGAGACACTCCATACCCACGCCGATGCGGGAGCGTGCGATCTCCCCTGTCATGCGCCGCCGCATCTCCCCGATCTTCCGCAAACCCAACTCCCCCTCGCGTCCCGTCAGACTCATAACACACACCCCTTCTTTCATTATGCGGCTTCGCCGCTTTTGTGCCAACCAGATTCCCCTGCGAGCAATCACGCCACCGTGGTTTCGCCAATCGCATAGCGTCGGTCGCCGCCGTCCCCCTCGATGGCGAGCGCGATGCGTTTACTGGCGTCGCCCGGCTCGCACATTCCCATCTTGAGCGTATACGCACCGCGAGCCATGCCCGCCGGCAAGTTCCACCGCATGGTCTCCGTCAGCGTGCGATTGCGGTCGCGCAGAAGCGATGAGGTCATGATTTCGGGCGGCTGCGCCTCCTCCCAAGCAATGCGACCCGAGCTGTCGGCAAGCGACAGCAGAATATCGTAGTCGCGGTAACAAGGGGCCGCCCCCTTGTTCGTCCACACAAGCGTCGACTCAAACCGTTTTCCCGGCGTCAGCCTTACGGGGTAGCTGACCTCGTCGAGCACGAATCGATATCCAATGTTCCGCGCCGCGACGCGCCATGCCTCCTTGCGCTCCTCGACGGTGGTGCGCCTCATAAGCTCATGAACGACCTCGGTGAATTCCCCGCCGCGCGGCACCGGCAGCGTGTCGCCGAGAATATGAAGCTCGGCAAGCCCTTCCGCTTCTCCGCCACGGTTCCAATAGCTGCCATGAAAGTCGCTCGTCGTGCGCGTGTCGGTAGCGGAGCAGAACATCGCCCAGCACTCATGCAGCACCGGCACCTTCGGATAACACGCATGGAAATATGCCGCCTGTTTCTGGCTGCCCCACGCCTCCCGAAAACCGTTCTGTTTGAGACCAACGCGGCGATCCACCAGAAAAGGAATGATCTCGCGGACTGCGTAGAAATCAAGCGGCATATCCTCGGGGAACTCGCCGAAGGCGATGGGGCCGAGTTCCTGCACCAAAGCCGTATCAGGAAACGCCGTGCGATACGCGTCGATGACCGTTTTATGCGCCGCAAGATAGCGTTCCGGCGTGAGCCCCTTCTCAAGCCACGGGGCAAGAGGCGCCAATCCGACGCTCACGTGCATCTCTCCCCATTTGCCCATATGCCCCGTCATGACAAACTCGACATTCGGGTCGCCGTTGTACCGCGCCCCGAGGGCATGCGCCAACGCCGACGCCTTCTCCACATACACAGGATCCCAGTATACCGGTGCCCGGAGCGGTCTGTCGTCGAGGGGACGCCTTGTGCCAAAACTCTTGTAATACTCGGGAGCCTCGTCGACATACTTCGCCCCCGCGTCGAACACCCATTGCGGCGTGCCGTCGTTATACAATGTCCCAAGCGATCCCATGCCGCGCACCTGCAGCGCGACCTTGAATCCCGCCTTGATCCACGAGGAGAAACAGCCCTCCCACTCGCGGTGGTCCCACTGTATTTCGCCCTCATGCGGTTCTATGACCGACCACGGCACGTCGACAAGAATTTTATCCGTGACGCGCTCCCTGAGAAACCATGCGTCGGACGGGATATCCTCGAACCGCGGTTTGTTGACCCCGCGCAGGAGGATCAACACCCCCATGCCGGGATTGTGGACGATGGCGGTGCTTTGCTCGGGGCGGATGGTGACAGTCTCACCCATGGACTTCCTCCTCACAGATACTGCTATCCCTCAATAACACGGAACGACAAGAAAAGAGTGCGGATCCTTACAAAAGCTCCAGCAAGTCATCGAGTGAGCACAGGCAGTGCTTCGCCGCCAGGCTTTCCGCCTTTTGCCCGTCACCAGCCTCAAGCGCGTCGAGTAGCTCATCATGCTCTCCCACGCTCTGGCGCACCCGCTTCATGGAGCGCGGATGCCGCCCCCTGACACGGTAGGTGTAGTTCCACAACTGGCGCAGAAACTCCATGACCCAGCGGTTCGGACATAACTCGTAAATCGCGCTGTGGAACTCGCGGTTCAGCGCAAGCACCTCACCACCGACGTCCTCTCGGTCCAGTTTTCCCCGCATCGTGGCGTTCAACGCTCTCAGCTTCTGAATCACCTCATGGTCGACATGCTCCGCCGCGTAACGCGCCGCAATCCCCTCTAAAACCGCCATGACATCGTACGCGCCGCGGACGTCATCAGGCTCAAGCCCGCTGACCACCACCCCGCGCCGCGGCCGCCGCGTCAACAATCCCTCAACAGTGAGGACATGCAACGCCTCGCGGACCGGCATATGGCTGACGCCGAGTTCGGCCGCAAGCGTGTCAATGCGGAGCGGAGTGCCGACGGGGAACTTTCCTTCGAGGAGATCGGCTCGAATATGCGAGAGCACCTGATCCCGAACCGACTGGGCGCTGATGGCGTTTTTCATGCTGCGTTATCCGTGATATTTGATATTTGATCAAATTATAAGGGAACAGCACCATTCTGTCAAGAGCACATCATGAAGAATAAGCGGAAGTCAGATTCCCCAACCCAAAATCAGCGTTTCGCCTCAGTCCGAGTCCAATGGGTGTCCGTCGCCGCGCTCATCGCGTCTGGGATGGACTTTCCATGGGAAGATTGAACGGTGAAGCACACATACCGCTTCCCCGTCTTCGCATACCCGGTGTGGGCGAGAAGTTCCTGATCGGCCTTTTCGAACAGAAGTCTGCCCGTACTCCAGTCCTGGTACGTGCCATAGGAGGCAAAGCATTGTGGAAGATTGTTCAACTGGTCGTATGCCCCTTCCCATGACTTCACGCTCACAGGGTCAGGGAAATAATCATTGCTGTCACGCAGATCGGAGATCAAGGTTGACCATATCTGCCGGTCGCTGTCCACGTGTGTGACGTTAGTGTCCATTTCCTTGGCTTTGCGAAGAGCGGGGATGAATATGATCATGAAAAGCGACATGATGGCGACAACCACCAGCAACTCCATAAGTGTGAACGACTTTTTCGAGTTGATCATATGCCTCAACCTCCCCTACGGGACTGCGCATGCCTCTATGCGGCTCACGCAGCCCAAACGCCGCTTTCGCATTTTCAACGGCAATACTATAACCATAGCAGCAAAGTGGGGTGGATGTCAAGAGTGAATCCACGTTTATACTCTATAAGGGTGACAATTTAAATTTTCAACCTTTAGAGCCTGTCCTACAATTAAACCGGGCATCCAAAAGCCACTTGTGACCCACTTT
>CAYTFM010000340.1:0-1645 GCA_964436735.1 uncultured Victivallales bacterium
TTTTTGGACCAGCCGCTGGCATATCGCCAGCCCCAACCCGGCCCCTCCGTATTTCCTCGTCAACGTGCCGTCGGCCTGGACGAACGGCTCGAAGATGCTCCGCAGTTTGTCGGGAGGAATCCCGATGCCGGTGTCGGCTATGGAGAATTGGATGGATGCGGGGTGGTCAGCCACGGATGGACGGGCGACGTGGACGGTTATTTCGCCGGCCTCGGTGAATTTGACCGCATTGCCGAGAAGGTTGATGATGATCTGCTTCAGGCGCAGTCCGTCGCCTTTTAGAATGCGAGGCACATCGGCCTCGATGATGGTGCGGACGTCCAGCTTTTTCGCCCTCGCGCCGAATAGCGTGGTTTCGATTGCGCTGCGGACAAGTCCGGCGATATCGACATCCTCCTCGGTTAGTTCGATCGTGTCGGCCTCGATTTTTGTCAAATCGAGTATGTCGCTGATGATCGAGACGAGATCGGAGCCTCTGCTCCTGATCACCTCGACACACTCCCGCTGTTCGGCCGCCAGCTCCGTGTCGAGCAGTATCTCGCTGAAGCCGATGACGGCGTTGAGCGGGGTGCGCAGCTCGTGGCTCATGATGCCGAGGAACTCGCTTTTCGCCTTGCTGCCCGCCTCGGCCTTCACCGCAAGCTCTTTGGCGTGCGCCAGAGCCTCGCACAGGAGCCTGTTGCTGTCCTCGAGCTTCTCCTCGGCCCGTTTGCGGTCGCTGATGTCCATGAACGACACGAGCACCCTGTCCAGCAGTCCGCTCTCGTCCACTACCGCCAGCTTGAGCAAGAGGGTCCGGCGTTCGCCTCTCAGATCGATGATCGGCATCTCGCCCTGGAATGCCCTGGCACCTTCGGCCAAAGCGATCAGCTCCTCTTTCAGCACCTGGTAGGACTCATCAGTGAAATAGGTTGCCAGCTCGAGGATGATCCGCTCCTTGCTCTCCACTTCGAAGAAACGCATGTTCTCAGTGTTGATGTCGACAACCTTGATCTTGGAGGTGCACAGCCTCACATCGTCAGGATCGCCCTCGAAGTGGGAGCGGAAATCCACGACGCCCTGTGAGCGAAGATGGTCGAAATGGGCTTTCACCCGGGTGAAGTCCTCGACCCATACAGGGACGGCCGAATGCTCGAAGAGGGTCCGGAATTTCACCTCGCTTCTCCTCAGAGCCTCATCCGCAAGCTTCTCCTTGGTCACATCTCTTGCCACCCCCCGGAACCCCGCAACGGCTCCCGACTGGCTGTAAATGGGCACTCCGGTCGTTGTCAGCCATACCTCCCTGTGGTTCTTAGTGGCGACCTTGTACTCGATCTTTGGGAAGGTGTTGGGCGGGGCCTCTTCGAGAAGCGACTTGACCCTGACCACCTCGTCTCCATCCATGAATTCGAATGGGCGGCGACCAACCACCTCATCCGGCGCATAGCCGAGCACATCCCTGACCCGCTCGCTCGCATATGTCAGCGTGAACTGGGAATCGATCTCCCATATGTACTCGCCCGACGCCTCGCTGATGTCCCTGAACCGACGCTCGCTCTCCCGCAGGAGCGCCTCCGCCCGCTTGCGCTCGGTGACGTCCTCGCCCGTGCCCGTCATCTTGATCGGACACCCCGACGCGTCGTACACGACCTCCCCAGACCGGAAG
>CAYTFM010000340.1:1655-4546 GCA_964436735.1 uncultured Victivallales bacterium
CTGTTTGCCGAGGTACCAGAACAGCGCCGCGATCAGGCCGCTGGCCGGGATCGTCAGGATCCAGGCGACGACCAGGTTCATGGTGATTCCCCAGCGTACCGCCCTGACGTCCTGCGCCGTGCCGATCATTTTGACGGGACGCCCAGAATCGTCGCGGACAACCTCGGCCATCTCATGCACGATCCGCTCGCCTCCGCCTGGCATGATGATTCTGTGATCCACATCAAAAGGTTTTCCCTCGCACCACGAGCCCTGCGTCGTCTCGTTCATCAATGGCCTGTCATCGGGATGGACGCATTCGAAGAAGGCCTCCATGGTGAGTTCGAACTGCCCCTTCTCGAAGCCGAAAATCCGAAACGTCTCGTCCGACCACCATAGCGTATGAGTAAGGATGTCCAGCTCCCAGCTCCCGATATGAGCCACCCGCTGGGCCTCCGCCAGTCTCGCCTCATTCCGCCGCAACACCTCCTCGCCCCGCTTGCGCTCGGTGATGTCGACGCAAATTCCCGTCATCTTGATCGGGCATCCCGACGTGTCATACATGCCCTGCCCCATTGCGCTGATCCAGCGAGTCAACCCGTTGTCTGGCCGTATGATCCGGTATTCGCTGACCAGGCGTTTGCGCTCCCGCAACGCCCGCTCAATGCGGTTGCCGGCCTCCAGTCTGTCGTCGGGATGCAGAACCGACTCCCAGGAGCTGAAAGAGGCGGGCTCCTTTCGGGGATCGATCCCGAAGATATCAAACAGCTGGCGGGACCACTCGATGCGCCCCGTCACGACATCCCAGTTCCACATCCCCGCCCCGGCCGCCCTCTGCGCCACCTCCAAGCACTCATTCGCATGGCGCAGCTCCCCCTCGATCCGGTTACGCTCGACAATCTCGGATTCAAGCCGTTGAACCGTCTCGCTCAACTGGACGGTGCGCTCGAATACATGCCGTTCAAGCTGCTCGTTCAGCAGTTTGCTCTCAGCCTCCGCACTCTTGCGCGCGGTGACATCATCGAACATGACGAACACTTTACCAGAAACTGGAACCCCGAATATGGACACCGTCTTGACCGTGCCATCCTTGCAAGTGACCCGATACTCGTCATGCGCTATCTCACGGTTCTCGGCGATGGCGGATTCCACATATCCCAACCAGGTGGCGGTCACCTTCGCTCGATAAATCTCGTCGGGATACGCCTGCCCCCACCAATGATCCATTGTCGGGATATCCGCAAGAGTGTAGACAGCCTTGTCGTTGACGTACTCGATTCTGCCATCCATCCCGACGATGGCCATAGACATCGGAGACCGCCCGATGATCTTCTGAAGAAGCTTTTCGTTTTGGCGCAGCACCTCCTCCGCCCGTCTGCGCTCCGTGATGTCACGGGCCACGATGGACGCTCCGGCAACCATCCCCCCCGCATTTTTGATTGGCGTCTGTATGACCTCGAAATATCTTCTGGGGTGCGAGCCTCCACCGGAAAAAGCCTCCTCGACGGTGCGCTCCCCCCGCAGCGTGCGATCCAGTTGAGCCTTGGCGAGTTTCCTGTCCTCCTCCACTGTCATGCATTCCAAGAGATTTGCGCCGGTCTCGACGTCTTTGCCATACAGCGCTTTCATCACCTCGGCGTGGGCTTTGTTGAAACAGGTGTAGCGGTAGTCTGCGTCAACGGAGAAGATGGGAGTGTCGAGGTTGTCGACGACTTCCTTGAGCGAGGCATCCTGCCCGTCAATGCAAGCTTTCCGCTTCCTGCGACCAGTGCTATTCGCTGTTTCCCGCATAGCCCCCCTCGGCATATCTTGCTGTCATCACAGCTCCGGCACCACAAGGCCCAAACTGTGGAAGCCCGTTATTATACCACCACGCACGCCACTAATCTTGGCTACGGAAGAACTTTAGTGTCGACGACGCCCGTGATAGCGACAAGGGACATGTCCGCAGGCATAGAAGTCGTCATGAGACCATGAGCTTTGCTCGCCTAAAGATTAGACTGTATATTCCACGATCGAAGCGTATGCTTCGCTGCGGTGACACTCCACAACGTAGTAGGCGCTCCCGTCTACTCGATGGTATAGACAGCCGCCACACCAGGAGATCATTTTTTGATTGTCACAGCACCAGGGTATGAAAAATGGGAAAAGGAAATATCCATATTGGACGGAATAATTAATGACAAGGGACAACAATCATTCAACGTGATATTCCAAAAATCAGAGAAACAGATACAGAACAAATAGCTTCTGCACTTCGGCAGACGCAAGATCATCCAACTCAACGTCGCCCTCAGACATTTACCCCCATAACATCCTGAAGACAGAGTACGCACATGAGTCGAGTCTTGTTGACCGGAATGTCTGGGACAGGTAAATCGAGTGTCATCCGTGAACTCAGAGAGCGTGGGTTTCGAGCGGTTGATATGGATGAGCCTGGCTGGTCCGAGTTTGACGCTGAAGGCAACCAGCTGTGGTGCGAAGATCGTGCTCGGGAACTGCTCGCAGGCGAGGACGACGGGCACCTCTTCGTCAGCGGCTGCGCCGAGAACCAGACACGGTTTTATGCTCAGTTCACGCACATCATCCTCCTAAGCGCGCCCGCCGACGTCATCCGGGAGAGACTGGCCACCAGGACAAACAACCCCTACGGCAAGCGACCTGAGGAAGTCGCACAAGTACTGCATTTCAGAGAAGTCGTCGAACCGCTCTTGAGGCGTAGGGCGACGCATGAGATTGAGACCACCACGGCACTCGGACAAGTAGTGGCGATGGTTCTGGCCCTGGCGCATGCACAGCCATCAGAGGGTGGAACGCCCGGCGAGCCAAACCCGCACGTGCGAACGACCTCGTGACCTGTTCATTACCCCCAATAAAGAGGAATGTGAGACCATGAATCCAAAGATCGACAT
>CAYTFM010000340.1:4556-8988 GCA_964436735.1 uncultured Victivallales bacterium
TCAGAGAAGAGACGCATGACGATGTTGGTGCGATAACCGAGGTGACGATCGCGGCGTTCAAGGAGCTGGAGGTCAGCAACCACACGGAGCAGTTCATCGTCGAGGCACTACGCGCCGCCAAAGCTCTCACGGTGTCGCTGGTCGCGGAAATGGGTGGCCGAGTGGTAGGGCATATAGCTTTCTCTCCTGTGACTATTTCCAACGGAACGCCGAACTGGTATGGCCTTGGACCTGTTTCCGTTTCACCGGAGCACCAGCGGAAGGGTATCGGCACGGCACTGATACAAGAAGGGATGTCACGCCTGAAAGATATGAATGCGCAAGGATGCTGTCTCGTGGGGCATCCGGATTACTACAAGAAATTCGGGTTCAAAAACATGCCTGGGCTTGTGCTTGAGGGAGTGCCACAGGAGGTGTTTTTCACTCTGTCTTTTGACGGGCATACTCCGCAGGGAACTGTCGCTTTCCACGATGGATTCAAGGCGCAAGGCCCGGCGTCCTCGTCGACGTGACCGAACCATCTACCACAGCCAGGAGGGCGAACGTATGAAAGTTGTCGGGATCATTTCAGGACCGCTACTGTTGACGATGTGGCTGCTCTTCGCCTGGGGATCCACTTGCATGGCCTCGGAAGAGCTGACCCTCAAGGACGCGTGGCAACTGATATCGACAAGGAAATTCGTCGATCTCACCCACGCCTTCGCCCCTGGGATTCCCCGTTGGAAAGGCTTCCCCGACGAGAAGCGGGAGACCATCTACTGGTATGACGCCGGCGGGGGGACCATGGGAAGCGGCTTCTACGCCCAAAGCTTCACCCACGTCGGCCAGTGGGGCACCCATGTGGATCCTCCCGCCCACTTCGTGAAAGGTCTGCGCACGGTGGACCAGATCAGCGTGAGAGAGATGATCCTGCCTTTGGTCGTGGTTGACGTCCACGAGAAGGCGGCCAGGAATCCGGACTACACCATCACCATGGAGGACATCAAGGAGTGGGAGAAGCGGCACGGCCCTGTTCCCGCAGAAGCTTTTGTGGCGATGCGCACGGACTGGTCCAAGAGATGGCCCGACATGGCGGCCATGCGGAACCAGGACGCCAAGGGAACGGCCCATTACCCTGGGTGGAGCCTGGATGTGCTCAAATATCTATACGAGGAACGCAAGATCACGGCTTCCGGCCACGAGACGACCGACACCGATCCCGGCATCGCCACCTCGACGGATGACTATTCATTGGAGCTGTACATATTGCGGCAGAACCACTACCAGATCGAGCTCCTGGCGGACTTGGACGCCGTGCCGGAGGCGGGCGCCCTGGTGGTGGTGGCGTTCCCAAAGCCAAAGGATGGATCCGGCTTCCCTGCCCGGGTGTTCGCCATCCTGCCGTAAGAAAACGAACAGTTCGCATGGCGATCGCCGTACGGCTAGGCGAGCACAGCGAAAAGAGGTGATGGGCGGTAATCCGAGCGCAGAGCTCCGCACGACCCGCAAACAGGACGCCCGCCCAAAGGAGAGAAGACTAAAGACCACGTCGGCCCGCTGCGCAGAATGGCGCAACCACCGCCAGCCATTCATAGTGCCGCTGGGCGTAAATCTTCCCGCACAGGACACCCCGATTTCAGATGTATGGCCGTTCCAGTCGGCGTGAGGCGATATTGAACATATCGTCGTCGCCGGCCGGGACGGCCAGGCGCTGAAAGCGGGGTGCCCGAAGGGTCGGCTCTTGCGGCGCCGGAGCGACGCGGCGGAAACCGACGATGGGCTCGACATCGCCTTATTTCCACCGCATCACCCCGACATCCTCAATAGCTCGATCCTGTGCGGTAAGATTTACGCCCAGCGGCACTAGGTCAAGCCCTACTTCGCCTTGTCGTCCTTCTTGACGGCGGCGTTCTTGCCACACCACGCCGCCTGGAATTCGTCACGCGTGAGGACGCTGTTCTTGTCGGCGTCGGCGTTCTCGAACGTATCCATGTAGAGTTGCTTCCACTCGTCTTTGGCCAGCTTCCCGTCGCCGTTCTTGTCCGCCCGATGGAATCTGCCCTGCATGAACATGGCATACTCGTCCTTGGTGACGCTTCCGTCCTTGTTGGCGTCCACGTCGGAGAAGGTCAGGCATTGCGAGGCCGACGCCTTGGCGTCCTTGGATGCCGCCTGCTTTATGAACTCCTCTTTGGTGACGAATCCCTTCTTGGCGGCGTCAATCTCGTCGAAATGCTTTCCGGCGAGGGCGGCGGCGTCCTCCTTGCCGGTCTTGCCGTCCTTGTCCGCGTCACGCTGGTTGAAGCAGTCCGTCCAGTAGGCGGTCCACTCCTCGCCCGACACCTTCCCGTCCCCGCTCTTGTCCATCGCCTCGAAGGACAGCGTCGGCGGCTGCTTTGCGGCGTCCTCGGCGAACACGGCGGCAGACATGGCGACGCACGCCACGACGGTCAGCTTCATCATGATTCTTTTCATGTGCGGCTCACTCCTTTTGATTGCTCGTTGACTCCGTGTCGTCGGCGTCTCCTCGAGACGTGACGTGTCGGAGCTTGAGGGAGAACGACTCCCGGAATGGTAAAAGATAGATAGGCGGCGGCGGAAATTCAAGCGGTGCGAAACTCGGGTGCGAGGCGCGCGTGAAGGAAGCCGCACGGGCCCTTTTGCATGCGGCCATGCAAGAGTATCTTACCGTTCATGCAATACTGAACCACGGAGACACGACATGGACATTTCAGAGATACGGCGACAACTCGAGAGCGACACGACTGGCCATTTCCCACGGGAGGCCATGACGGCGGCGATAGCGCAGAAGGACGAGATCATCCCCGGGCTGCTCGAGATACTTGAGAGGACCAGGGACAACGCCAAGGAGCTTGCCGATAAGCCTGGCTACATGGCTCACCTCCTCGCCATGTTCCTGCTCGCCGAGTTCAGGGAGGTCAAGGCCCACCATCCGGTGGTCGACCTCTTTCGTCTGCCGCCCGCCGTCTTCGACGATCTGCTGGGGGAGTTCACCGATTGCGGACTGGAGCGGGTCCTCGCCTCGGTCTGCGGCGGCGACGTCTCGCTCATCGTGAAGGTCATCGAGGACGTTGACGCGTCCGACCTGGCCCGGAGCTCGGCCGTCGCTGCGCTCGTCGTCCTGGCGGCCAGCGGCGTCGCGCCGAGGGGCGTGGTCGTGGACCACTTCCGCCGCCTGCTGAACGGGGGCCTGGAGCGGAGGCCGTCGCTCGTTTGGGAATCGCTGGCTCCGAGCTGCGCCGACATCCATCCCGGCGAACTGCTCGACGACATCAGGCGGGCCTACGCCGAGGGGATGATCGACGGAACTGGCATGACACTCGAGGAGGTCGAGGCCGACGCCGGGCAGGATCCCGTGACGGTCTTGAGCGATCTGAGGGGGAACAAGGCCTACAGCCTCGTGACGGACGCCGTCGAGGACACGTACTGGTGGGACTGCTTTGACGACGGCGTCGTGAATGACTTCGGCGGCTTCGACTATGACGACCCCGATGCCGTGGACGAGGATTTTGACGACGGGGAGTTCATCCTGCCGTACGTGCGGGAGGACCCCAAGGTCGGCCGCAACGACCCGTGCCCCTGCGGCAGCGGCAAGAAGTACAAGAAGTGCTGCGCCAAGTGAGCGGGGGACTTCCGTGTCAACCCCAAGGCGGCACACGGCCGCAACCACATTATGCTTCAAAGCCAAGTACAATTTTCACCCGCAATCAAGCCGAACGGACCGCCTTGGATCTTAAAATCCAAACGTCGACAATTGTGTGTCCTCGCTCACACTTGTCATAGCCTTGAACTGCATGATTCGACACTCAAAACTATGGATTTTGCGAGCAACGACACGCAAAATTCTCTCTGACGTTTGGAGTGCTTCAAACTGATAGTCAGGCACGGGGTGGTCGACAGGAAACGAGTGAGCGACTGGCTGGGCGTATGCAATCCTCCTCGGCGGCCTACCCGACTGGGTGCTCGACCTGTCCAGTGGCGGACTGGTGAGAGACGGCGAACCGGGACACCTCTCCCCGGCCGTCTATCTGCCGATCATCATTGGCGAGGCGGTGCTATTTGCGTGGCTGGTCTATTGCGCCTCCCGCATGTGAGTCCTGGTTTTATTGACTTCCAGCGGCGGCACGGCTACCGTACGCCATGTCCGTGAACGAATCACCGGATGACGCACATGAGACGTCTTATTTTCTCAATGGCTTTGTCGCTCGCCTATGCGAAGATGGCCAAAGAGCTGTCCCTCATTGAGTCCACGGTCGCCGGTGGGATGAAGTCCTGACGATTGGCGTCCGTCGATTCCGTTGAACACACTGATGTTTTGCGAGCATGGAGCGTTTAGATGGCACAGGAAGAAGACGCATATCGAAGCGGGGCGGTCCGCCCGCTTGAATGCCACAAGCTCGCCTGGGCTCTCATCCGTCGGAACTATTGGTCG
>CAYTFM010000341.1:0-7357 GCA_964436735.1 uncultured Victivallales bacterium
ATTGGGGGACGGAAGGAAGT
This sequence comes from uncultured Victivallales bacterium, assembly GCA_964436735.1. Lineage (GTDB taxonomy): Bacteria > Verrucomicrobiota > Lentisphaeria > Victivallales > GWF2-38-69 > CAYTFM01. Next base: position 21 of record CAYTFM010000341.1, read on the forward strand.
CGATTGAAGTCAAGACGCGAGGGCGCAAAAGAACATCAAGAGGCTGGCCATTTAATGAGCCACGCAAGGATAGATGATGCCCTATCTGACCACATGAAAAGGATTGAGAGATTAGAGCAGATGCATGTTTGAGTGCATTACAAACGATGGATGCGGCGCAGTGTTCGTAAAGTTCTTAGAAGATCAAGAGCGTGCGGCATACATGTGCATTGATACTCATTACAGGATGATTCTCAAACATGCGACCACGCCACGTAAGGCGGACTGTGGCGTGGCCACCGCCCCAGGTAGGTTCTTTCCAGCAAACAAAACAGAGGCACCCGCCCAAGGCGCAGTCAGCGAAAACAAGTGAGTTACCAGTAGGCCATGACGCAAGACAGAAAAGAATACAAGAATGCCCAGATGCGGCAACGCCGCAAATCGGCCCGCGATATCGGCCCCATTCCGGCGGTCGTCAACCCTCGAAGACGCGCAAGATGCAAGAATAATCTCAAGCTGTTTTTAAAGACCTACCTTCCCGAATCGTTCCCTGATCCGTTCGGATCCTGCCACCTTGAGGCGATAGAGGTTCTGCAAAATTGTCTGCTTTATGGAGAGCTGTTCTGCCTGGCCATGCCACGGGCGTATGGCAAGACGACGCTGACCGAGGGGGCGACGATCTGGGCGACCGTGTACGCCCACCGCCATTACACCGTCATCATCGGATCGAACCAGAAGAAGGCCAATAAAATACTTCGATCCATCAAAAAGGGTTTCGAGATCAACGATCTTCTAAAGGAGGACTTCCCGGAGATCTGCTTTCCCGTGGAGCAGCTTGAGGGCATATCCTTGAGGGCTGGCGGCCAGCTTCAAAACGGGAAACCCACGCATATCCAGTGGGGGACATCATTGATCTTGCCGACAATCGAAGGATCCAAGTCTTCCGGGATAATCATCGAGTCCGTTGGAATGAAAGGGAGCATACGGGGTGGGAACCACTCGCTGGACAGCGGCAAGAAGATCCGGCCGGACTTCGTCCTACTGGACGATCCCCAGGACAGGGAGGACGCCGAAAGCGTGGGTGAGACAAACAACCGGGAGGAGATCATCAGGTCGGACGCCCTCGGCCTCGCTGGTTTCGGAAAGAAAATAGCGGGAGTGATGCTTTGCACGGTGATCGCCAAGGGTGATCTGGCGGACAGGCATCTTGATCATAAACTACACCCCGAATGGCAAGGAAGGGTCACTTCGATGGTAAAGAGATTTCCGGCGGCCAAGGACACGCTGTGGCTGCAGTACTTCATCCTGCGCCGGGAGGGCTTGGCGGACGGCGACAAAGGGAAGGCGGCGAACGCGTTCTATCGGAAGAATCGGAAGGCCATGGACAAGGACGCGGTCGTGTCGTGGGAGTACGGAAAGAACAAGGGAGAGACGGCGATCCAGACGGCGATGAACCTCTTGTGCGACCGCGGAGAGGAGGCGTTCTACGCCGAATATCAGAATCAACCGATAGACACCATGAAAAGCCTGTACATCCTTGAGGAGAAGAACGTTCTCAGAAACATCAACGCGCTGCAAAGGTACGAGGTGCCCGTCGACGCCAACATGGTAGTGGCGTCCCTTGACGTGAATCCATCCTATGGCATCACGTTCGTCGTCATGGCGTTCAAGTACGACTGGACGGCGTGGGTGATTGATTATGGAATTTACGACGAAGTTGACAAGACGATGAGGTTGACCGACACCCAGTATGTGGCGGGTCTGCTGATCAACACGCTTGACGAGCTGGACAAGCGGCCCTATTCGGAGAAGCTCAAGGCCGTCGTGATTGACCGTGGAAATTCCCCGGAGAGCGTCAAGTCCGTCATCAAATCATCCCGCCGTAGATATCCCGTGCATGCCCTTCTGGGACGGGCGACAACCAATTTCAAGACGCCGAAGGATGTACCGTTCGGTGACGGGTGGTACTTCAAGGAATTCGAGAACGTCCGGACGATCACCGTGAACGTCGACATTTACAAGACGCAGGCCCACCGGGCGTTCCTGCTGCCTCTTGGCATGCCCGCGTCCGTGAGTCTGTGGAACGCTGATTCGAGATCCGATAGGGCGTTCTCCCAGCAGATAACCAACGAATTGCTTACGAATATCGTGGAAGACGGCAGGCACACCTGGACGGAACGGAATAAAAAACACGACGCGCTTGACTGCGTCACGTACTGCTACACGTCGGCAGCGGCCCTCGGATGCGGGCGGACGCTCCGGCAGCTGCAGACAAAGGCGAAAACGAAACCACGGGGGCCGGTGGAGGCCACCTATAGCGACATTTAACCAAAGGAGAAGAGGCGATGGGAAGACCAAAGAAGATCAGGGCGACAGTGACGGCGGCGGCTGGATCGACGATGACCATGGAGAGGCCGAAGACGGTGCCTACTATCGTGGTGCAGCCTGAGCCGGCATGCACGCATTGCGGGTCAAAGGGAACCAGCAAGAACAACCGAACAGACAGCAAGTTTTTGCGGGAGTTTGGATTTCAGGTGATTTACATGGTGTGCCACTCCGCCGCGTGCATGAAAAGCACCAACGGTGAAGGTCGACGATGGCAGTACCGAAAAAAAGTGGCGTGAGATTTTTCCGCCGGGCGGAAAACTGTCATAAAAAAATATTGAAAGATGAAGTGTGCGATGATAAAAATGACGATATAAGAAGCACGCCATAGCGCGTGAAGCTACCCGGAGGTTATCCGGGGTTTTAAAATTGCGATGCGTCCCGACTGATCATCGGGAATGATCGAGGCGAAGGGGTGAATCTGGCACCAGATGCTGGGCTCACCCCTTCGCCTTTTCGCTTTTCAAGGGGTCGAAAATGGCGGACAGCACATGGACTACGATTCTGACCGAGGCGAAGAACGCCCTTTCCGCCGTGCTGAAAAACCAAAGCTACAACATCGACGGCGTCTCTTACACCAGGGCTGACGCCGACAAGATCCGCTCCATCATCAGGGATGCCGAGGAACATATCGCCAGAGAGTCGTTCACGGCGAAGCCTTTCGCGTCTGAAGCTTTTTTCCCGCAGGACTGACATGAGAACCGAATCAAAACGGATCGTGAACCAGTTCGGATACGACGCCACTGTCGACAAGGGCAAACGCAAGGCTCCCCGCGCGTCAATCCGCCACGAGGATGACGAGCTGACCAGGTCAAATAAGACAAAGCTGGCGGCGACCGGCCTTGACCAGGCGCGCAATTTCGCCCTCGTGGGCTGGATGATCCGCAAACACCTCGACTCGGTTTCCCGTTTCACCTTCCAAAGCATGACCAATTACGACGAGATCGACCAGCGTCTTGAGTTCCTATGGGAAAATTGGAGCAAGAAACGCAACTGCGACATCGCGCGGCGTCATTCCGTCAAGCGCATGATGCGCCTTTTCGAGGCGTCCAAGGCGGTCGACGGCCAGGCGGGGTTGTTGAAAGTGAAAGGCGGCAAGCTGCAGGGCATTGAGGGGAGCCGGATCGCCAAGCCAACCAGCGGTGACTTCCCGGAAGCTGTCAAGAAAGCCACCGAACACGGTTTCATCATGGACGCCTATAGCGCGGTTGACAAGTACGTCATCTGCAGGCGCGTGAATTACGCCCTTGAGTTTCAATCTCTCGTCAACTGGGAGGATATCGCGTACGACGGCTATTTCTTCCGCTTCGACCAGAGCGTCGGGATCACGCCGTTCGCCGCCGCGATGAACACATGCCAGGATCTTTACGAGGGCTTCGACTACCAACTCATCAAGACGAAGATGCATGCGCTTCTCGGTGTGTTCATCACGTCCGCCGCCACGCAAAAAGCAAGCGACGGGTTTGGTGACGTGGACGCCGAGACAGGCGTCGCCGCCACCGCCGCCACCCAGAAATACAAGTTCGATTTGAAGCCCGGACTGAAACTCGAAGGCAAGCCAGGCGACGACATTAAAACAATCGAGTCGCACACGCCTTCCGCTGAGTTCCAGCAGTTTTCCGACATGATGATCCACATCTCGCTGCTGACATTCGACATCCCAATATCGTTTTTCAACTCCATCAAGTCGAACTACTCACAAAGCAAGTTCGATCTGAAGACATACGAGCACTCCTGCCGGGGCAAGCGCGAGGACAATCAGGAGATCATGCACGAGATCGCCGAATGGAAGTTCAAGCAGTTCTACGTCCAGGACAGCGAGCTGGCGGGAATGCTGGCGAAACGCAAGTTGCGGCTTGAGGACGTTTCCTATGAGTTCGTTCCCGAAGGCATCCCGTGGATCGACGAGGTGGCGGAGATCCAGGCGGCTACCGCCCGCATTGACGCAGCCCTTTCCACCAGGACGCACGAATGCAAGATCCACGGTGGACGCTTCCGCGACAATCTCAGGGTGTTGAAGCTTGAGGAGCAAGAGATCAAGGCGGCCGGCGTCACGGTGGTCCGTGGAATGCCCGGACAGTCGACGAAACCGGCGTCTGACTCGCAGCCAGAAGATCAAAACCCCGACAATCAACCAAAAAAAGATCCGGAGGGCGACCAAAATGCCGCATAAAAACCACAAAGAGAAGTGGATGAGAACCAGTTTCCTCGTCGGAAACAAACCTGAAAAGGTCGATTTCGAGGCCGGAATCATCCATGGGGCCGCCATTGTGACCGAAGGCCCCGCGCTTGGGCATGGCGTTTTCCTTGATTCCGAGTTCGTCGACACGGTTGTGGCACACGGAAACGAGGCAAAAAGCGGTATGAAGGTGCGCTTTGGGCACCCCTCCATGTCCGACAACGCCCTCGGCACCTACATGGGGCGTGCGAAGAATTTCCGCAAGGATGGCCAGGTCGCCCGCGCCGACATTCATTTGTCCGACACCTCCGCCGTATCCCCCAAAGGCGATCTGAAAACCTACGCGCTCAATCTCGCCGGGAAAGAAAACGACATGTTCGGCATGAGCATCGTGTTCGAGCGCGGCAAGGAGTATCAGCGCGACTTCAAAGGCGAGAAGCAATACGAGAAACTGAACTACGATGAGCCGGTGTTCATTGAATGCGCCGCGCTTCTGGGGGCCGACATGGTCGACGAGCCCGCCGCAAATCCGAACGGCCTTTTCGAGGCTACCGGCATCGAGCTGCCACTCTACTCAGCGCAGATATCCACCTTCCTCGACTCGCACCCCGAGGTTTTCGAATTCGCCAAAAAGAACCCTGAGATAGTTGAGAAATTCATGGCTCACTACGAGCCGAAACCCAAAAAGGAGAATCCCATGGCGGAGCAAAAGACCGTCCAAGAGTGGGCAGAAGCCACAAACGAGGCTTTTGCTGTCGCGCATTACGGAAAAATCAGCTTCGACGAGGCGAAAACCAAGTTCGCCGCGGAGAAGGCGGAGGCCGACAAGAAGGCGCAGACCGACCGGATCGCCGAGCTTGAGGCCGCCAATGCCAAACTGAAAACCGAGTTCGACGCCAAGATCGCCGAATTGTCGAAGGCGAAAACCGAAGCCGACGCCAAGATCGCCGCGCTTTCCAGCGGCGCGCCGCCCGTGCCGTTCGCCGAGGGCAAGGACACCGCCAAAGGCAAGCTGCCTCTGAGCTCGCTTTTCTCGAAGAAGTCGTAACCAAAAACGAAGAAACGTTTCCAGAGTAATAAAAAGGCATAGCTAAAAAAACAAGGAGTTTATTATGGCTGCCGAATACACCAACACGCTGGCTGGTTTGCTCCAGCTCAACAACAAGAACCTTGCCGAGTTCGATGTTACCGACCTGCTCCAGGATGCGCCTTTCCTCAAAAGGTGCTACGCGCAACCTGCAAGCCAGAACACGCTTCACGAGTATTTGAAAAAAACCGTCGCCGCCGGGGCCGCGTTCAGGTCTCTCAACGCAGGCGTCGCCAACGCCGCAAGCAAGGACTTGCTTGTCCAGGTGACGCTGGCCATTCTCGACGCCTCGTTCAACCGCGACAAGGCCGCCGCCATCGCCTACCGCAAAGGGAAAGATGCCTATATGGCCCGTGAGCTCGCGGCGTCGCTACAGGCGCACATGGCTACCGCAGAGGCGCAGCTGATCAACGGCACAGATGCCGACGCCAGCGGTTTTTATGGCTTGATCAACAACCCGGCTATTGACCATATCGGAGATGAAATGGTTATTGACGCCACTGGAACCTCCGCAGGGGTGTTCCAAAGTTCGGTGTACCTGATCCGGGATGGCGAAAACGAAGTTTCCATTGTCGCGGGACAGGATGGCAATATCGACATCAGCGACGTGTTCGAGTTTCAGAAGACCGATCCCAACGACATCACAAAAACCATCACAGCCCTTGGCATCAACGCCCTTGGTTGGCTTGGTCTGCAATTCGGCAGCTCCCGCTCCGTGGCGCGCATCGCCAACATCACCGACGAGACCGGCAAGGGCTTGACCGACAGCCTGCTTTCGCGGGCCTTCGAGTTGTTCCCCGCCACCAGGCCGCCCACGATGATACTCATGCACCGCAAGGCCCGCGGCCAGCTCCAGCGCAGCCGCACGGCCTTCAATGAATCGGGCCGCGAAGTCCCGATTCCTACCGAGTACGAGGGTGTTCCAATCGTTGTCTCCGATGGAGTGGACTCCGAGGAAGACATCACCACCTAACCCAAAGCGCGCTTTTTCTCATAGAGGGCTTCCGGGAGACCGGGAGTCCTCGCTTGAGCGAGAGAGTAAAAATTAAAAAAGGAGATTCAAAAGTGAAAAAGCTGATCGGGCTTGCGTGTTCGTTGGTCGTCGTGTTGTTCCTTGTCGGATGGGGCGTGGACACAGGCCCACTCATGTGGGATAAAGAGAACAAGCAATGCAACAGCAACGTCGATTTCCTTGGTATTTTCAAGGTGGGCGGCGTAACCCTCCCCGCCGCGAATGTGACCGCGCTCGTCGCCGCCACTAACGCGAACACCGCTTCGGCAATCGTCAAACGTGATTCTTCGGGGAACTTCTCCGCTGGCACGATCACGGCGAATCTCACAGGCAACGCCAGCGGGACCGCGGCGAACGTCACAGGAACGGTCGCAGTAGCCAACGGCGGAACCGGAGCGACCACAAAGGCGGCTGCGTTGTCAGCCCTCGGGGTGGCCCGTGGCGCAAGTTCAGCCATGACAAGCGGAGCGGTCACGGTTCTGACTACAGCCGTTGAGGCGAATTCCATTATTCTCCTGACTGAGAGGCTCGGGGCTGGATTTCGTCCGATGGGTTCGGTCGCGGTTGATTCCGCCACCGCCGGATACGGGTTCAGCATCACCTCGTCAAGCGACGCCGACACCGCCGTCGTGGACTGGGCAATATTCACTCCTTAAGGATCACATGCGCAAGGTCGTCATACTTGGGTTTGCGGC
>CAYTFM010000341.1:7367-8983 GCA_964436735.1 uncultured Victivallales bacterium
GACCGCTGGTCGGACGCCGAGGTGTGGACGCTCAACGACTGGTGGAATTTCTACCGTGACCTTGAACACCCCGGCAGGGTCTACCAGATCCACGTGGGCCTGAATGAGTGGAACGGCGGAAGCGCGACGCATGAATGGAGAGCTACGCCGAACTGGCGGGACAAATACAACGAGTCAGGCGCGCTCATCGTGGTGAATCAGAGAGTCCCCGAGCTTGTCAGTCAACGGCAATTCCAGGTTGACAAGGCGGTTGCCGAGTTCGGCGTCAAAAACATACAGTCGTCAATCGATTACATGCTGATCGACGCGATGTGGGAGAAGGTCGACGAGGTTGAGCTGGTGGGCGTGGGGTTGAAAGGCAATGGGGAGTACGAGAACCAGATCCCGTCAGCGATCAGGAACGTGGACGAGTGCCGCCGCCGGGGAATCAAGGTGACGGCCCCGGATTATGACAACTGGAAGGTCATGTACGAGAAGCACGGCGTCCAGTGGGAAATGCTGCGAACTGTTGACCTGATGTATGGATCTGTGAGTTCTCAGAAAGTCATGCTGAAGCTGGCCGAAGCGAGAAACCTGATTGAACAACGAGTGAGAATATGATCGACCGCGCCCAACTCGAAGTCGACTTCGCCTCGATCGTGGCGGAAGATCCGCTGTCGGTCACTATCAACGGCAAGGCGTACACCGCTTTAGAGACCGCCGGATTGACGAGGGGCGGCAAGCCAGGGGAGAACGGATACCGCCCGGAGCTGAAAAGAACCGTGTCCGTCTATACGACCGACACGTTCGCTGAGGGGGATATCGTCGTCATCGGAACGGCACGGTACGCGGTCAAAGACATTCCCGGAACAAAGATGGCGTTCCATCAAAAATTGAACCTCGCGGGGGAGTTCGAGTGAGCAACATCATTTCCATGGGCACGAGAGTGGACACGCGGCAGGCGGACGCCGCCCTTGACCGCATTTCCCGCGTGCTTGGAAAGGAGATGTCCGGGCTTCTCAACCAGATGGGCATTTGGTTCTGTCAGTCGGCGTCGAAGGCGTCGAAGCCGGGGCCGGGATCAAGTTTTGGCAAGGCTCCAAAGAAATACACCACCCGTCCTTTCGTCAAGATCGAGGCGAATCGTTGGTTTCTCGTCAGTTACGGGCGTGGCAAGACTGACGCCTACGTATGGCATCCAAACCACCCAGTGAACTTGATGAGCGGCCGCGGCAAGTCCGGGCATACGCTCATGAAAATGGCGACCAAAGGGGTGCTGTGGTGGAACCGGAAGAAAAACGACTGGGCGATCTTCCCGTGGTTCGACAACTACACTGACCCGCGTCGCCTGAGAATACCCTGGGCGGTTGCCGCCAAGAACGCCTTCCAGCAGATGCGTGGACTTTTGGCAAGTGGCGGATCGTCCAGCACGATTTCCGAGGCCAAATGGCTAAAAAATAAAGCGGGACAAACACTTTACCTGATCAATAAAGTTAACTACTCCTCGCAGGCCCTGCCGAACTCCCAGGCGGTTATGGACACGACGGCCCGGCGCATGGAGGGGGCGTATCGCTCCAAAGTCGACAAGGCTCTCGAGAAGGCGTGGTACAAATGAGCCTCGAAAAATCCATACAGGG
>CAYTFM010000342.1:0-8963 GCA_964436735.1 uncultured Victivallales bacterium
CCGTGGCCGGAGGCGCCGGAGGCGATGTGGTGGCGGGCGTCGGCGCCGTTGGCGGCGAGGGCGGCCCGCAGATCTTCTGTCTCCTCGGGAGGGTAACGCCAGTCGGATTTGTAGCTGACGAGCAGAGCTGTTGATCTGAAACCGGCGAGGGCCTCGCGCAGACTGGGAAAGCCCCGCGAGGCGTCGAACAGATCCATCGCCCGGGTCAGATAGATCAGCGAGTTGGCGTCGAAGGCCGCACCGGATTTCTTGGCCGTGGTACGGATGAAGCCTTCGACCTCGAAGCGCGGGTCGAAGACGGCGGAGACCGAGCCCTCCTGAAGTCGCCGAACGCCGAACCGCCGCTCCATCGCTTGCGGCGACATGCGCAACAGCAGTCCGAAGGCCGTGGCAAGTCCGATGCCTGCGGACGGCCGGGGCCCATCGTAGTAGTCCCCGTTGTTGAAGGCAGGATCAAGCGTGATAGCCATGCGCATCACCTCCCAGAGGGCGATGCGATAGGGTGACGCCTTCGCCGCCGAGCCGATCACGACCGCTTTGCCGATTCGCTCGGGATACCGTCGCATCCATTCAATCACCTGCTGTCCGCCCATGCAGCCCCCCGCAGCGCAGGCGAAGCGCTCCACGCACAACGCGTCGGCGAGCCGCGCCTGGGCCGCGACCATGTCGCCGACAGTGACGACGGGGAAACGCAACCCATACGGTCTGCCGGTTGCGGAATCTATCGAGGACGGACCAGTGCTTCCCCCGCAACCGCCAATGACGTTCGAACAGACGACGAACCACCGGTTGGTGTCGAACACTTTGCCCGGTCCAATCGCCGCATCCCACCATCCCGCCTTCGGATCGTCAGGAGAATGACGCCCCGCGGCGTGCGCGTCCCCCGTGAGCCCATGACAAACGAGTATGGCGTTGTCCTTGCGCTCGTTCAGCGCACCGTACGTCTCGAAACCTATCGTGAATCCGGCAATACCCCCCCCTCCTCGCACAGGAGGGATTCATTGAAGTCCACGTGCTGTCTTTTCACCTGCATCTCGCGCGATAAAAGTAATAAGTGGCCATTACATTGCAGATCAATATGCTCACCACCTTCCATTATAGGCCGAGTACCTTGTAACACAAATATGTTCACACAAGATCGTGCCGCTTTCTCCTGCCAACGCAAATAACAACGATTCTTCTAACAGCAGGCCGAAGCATCTCTTGGCATGTTGTCTCCACGACGCCTTGAGTGTCATCGTCGTCCCTGTGCGAATCCCATGCGTCGGCGAGCATCCCGCGCGGCGGATCTACCCAAGAGGTCAATTCCTCACGCGGTACGAGCGGAGCTCAAGTGATCCCTTCGCGCTCTTCTTGACGACCCCCGCGCAGTTCGTCGAACCGGCGGCGGAGGTTCCGCCGGAAATAATGACGCTGTCGAGGACCGCCTTGACCGCGCCCGCGGGAGCGTCGATGGCCATGGGCGTCGCAGGCTCCGCGGCTGCCTTGCTCCCATCGTGGGAGAGCGAGACAGCGGCTTTCATCCCCTTGGGGTTCCACGTGAAGGAAATGGTTCCGCATTTCCCGTCGAGACGGTAACACACCCTTCCAGTTCCCCTCGCGCTGTTGGCGGTGACGGAGGCCCGGCGCTTGTCCTCGGCGGCGATGGCCTTGAGATCGGCTATGGTTGAGAAATAGGCGGCCGAGTCGAAGTCCCCCATCCTCACGCCCATCACGGTGTCGTCGTCGAATTTCGGGGGGGCGGCGGCGGTCTTGGCGGAGAACGAGGCTCTCCACATCGCGACCGCCCCGGTCTTTGTGGCGTTCACCTTCTCCGAGTAGATCTGCGTGAACGCGATGGACGTCATCGGAGTGGATGTCCCGTAGGTGGCGGTGACGGTGGCGGCCCCCTTCACGACGGCTACCGTCTCCGGAGCGGACTGGCCGGCGAGGGCGACATTCGCCGGGATGTCGACGCTCCACCCGATGAAGGCCTGACCATCGGGAGGCGGATCGGCGCTGATCGTGACCGTCGTGTCGGCGGCGTAGCTCCCCTCCCCCGAACCGTTGACGACGTTCAGCGCGAACGTCTGGGAGCCGGCTGGACGGTAGGTGGCGGTCAGCGTGGTGTTCCGGGCGGGCATGGCGAGCGAGGTGGAGGCTGTGGACGGCGCGGCGACGACGGCTCCGGTCCATGCGTTGAACTCCTGTCCCTCCTGGGGAGTGTCCGCGGCGACCCATATGGTTGTTCCACGCTCGTATATGCCATCCCCCGAGCCGTTGACGACATCGAGGAGACACGCCCTGCCGCCCGAGAGGCGGTAGGTGGCGGAGACGGACGCATCGCTGGCGGGCATGGTCAGCGTGGTTGTGGGTGACGACGGCTCCGCCACAAAGATCCCCGTCCATGCGTTGAAGACCTTCCCGCTCGGCGCGTCGTTGGCGGCGATGGGGACCTCCGCGCCGTAATGATACTGTCCTCCCCCGTTCCCGTCGTTCACCGTCAGGCTGAAAAGCCGCCTTGTGACGGTGATCGAGGTGGAGGACGAGTTGCCGCCGGCGTCCACCGCCGTCACGGTGATGCCATTGAGGCCGTCGGCCAGCGGCACCGGCGAATACCAGCGGTATCCCGGCTCGACCGCTCCTGACTCCCCCGTGGCGGCGTTCGACCATGAGAAAGCGACGAGCCTGCTCCGTGGTCGCAGTTCTCCGGCGAGGTGGACGATGCCGTCGTTCGTCTCCCAACCGCCCTCCGCGCAGGGAGAGGTGATCCGCAACGCCGGAGCGACCACATCCGGGAGCGTGAGCTCCACCACATACGCCCCGGCATGCGCAACACCACCGGCGGAGAATCCAAGATTGAGAAGCGCGCTGGACGCCGCGTCGGCCTTGGAGACGTCGACGCGCGCGACAATGGACGCGGCGGACGTGGCCGAGGCGCCGGCGGCGAGGTCTCCGAGGGAGGCGGTGGCGTTGACGATGGTGAAGCCAGGGGGCGCCTGGAGCATGGTGGCCGTGAGCGACGAGACCGGAAGCGAGCCCGTGTTGACTGCCGACACCATGTAGCCGCACACCCAGACACCGGGAGATTGCTCGGTGTAGCTGTCAAGCGTGACGGCGCTCAAGGAGACCATCGCGGAGTCGGCGTCCTCCGCGATGGTGGTCGAGGCGTCGGGCGCCGCGGGAATGGCGCTGGCGTTGCCCACGCCGTCAATGGCGACGCAGTGGAAATAATACGTCTTCCCCTTCTCCCCCGCGAAGGTCGTCGAGGTGGCGGAGGGGGCGTGCGGCCATGCGGTGTACGCCGCGCCGTCGGTCGAATAGTAAAGCGAATAGGACGCCACTCCAGAGTAGCCGTCCTCACCGCTCCAGGAGACCGTGAACGCCGTCGTCCGTTGAGTCGCCGGCAACGCCTCCACCCGGCAGGCGGGGGGCTCGCAGTCCACCGTGTTCGTCCACGTGGGGGTCTCGATCGCCGCGTTGGCGTCGAAGACGATGCCGGCCTTGCTGGACGCCGTCGTCCCCGCCGCGAGCCCCTCACGCAGTTTGACGCTGTAGCGCATGTGCCCCTCGCCTTCCGGAGGATTCTTGTTGGGGGGGAGGAAGCCGACTGTTGGATCCTCGGGGGGCAGCAGGGTATCTGGATCGAGTGTTGTGAACGTCCACGTGGCGGTCGAGCTGGCCTCGTCCAAGGCGGCCTCGACCTTGACAAGGAGGTTTTGAGCGGGACGCAGGTCAACGGTCGCGGAGTGGGCTTGAAGCTCGTCAGACGGCACTTCCAGCCTCGTGCCTCCGAAGTCGATGCCCGACAAGGCGAAGCTGTCGAGGTCGAACACCTGGGGATCGATCCTGTTGGTCACTACGACCGTGGCGGCGGGCAGGGACGCCGTCGCCATGTTCTCGAAGGAGACGAGGTAGTCCATGCGCGCGCGGCCCTGGACGCACCTCGCCGCCCCCGCCCCTCCGGGGCCGCTCAAGTCGTTGGGGTCATACGACTTCCGCATCTTTATCTCTTTGAGCTGCTGTTTCGCCCTATCCTTCAGGAACTTGTCGTAGCTCGGGTTGTACCTGCTCGAGTCCGCCTTTTTGAAGCAATACTCGGGGTTGTCCATGATCGCCAGATACCCCCCGCCCCACGAGTTTGACTTCGGTGCCTCGGCCGGGAGATAGACGCGGTCGTTCTCGCCCGAGCCCGTCACCACCTCCTTCATCTTCGTGATCTGCACCTCATGCGAAAGATACAGGTCGCACACATACACGTTCCCGCTGGGAAGCTTGACGGCGTACTGGGTGTGGGCGGTTCCTCCGGCCAGGTTGAAGGGATCCACCGAGTTGACGAGGAAGACCTCGGCGCCGTCGGGCAGCACGGGAGCCGTCACCTGCACGCATGTGGTGGCGCAGCTGCCGCATGACGTGTTGGGCAGGAACCATATCTGGGTGGTGCTCGCTCCTTCGTTGACGGCGTTTGCCATCCTGCCCAAGTACTTCTGATCCTCGGACGGATAGTCGGTGGTCTCGTAGCGCTGCGTCAAGCGGTTCCACCTTTTGAGCTCCCCGCTCCGCTCGTCGCCATAGCAGTCGTAGCCGCGGAGGGGCGATGACGCCGCCGCGGTCGCCGCGATGATCAGGAGACACACTATTCTGGCGTGATGTCGTCTCATTTCGAGGTCACTCCCATCCACTGGGCGGCGAGGCCGAGGTCGACCTCCTCCGAGATGTTCAAGGTCAGGATGTATTCCAACGGCTTGTTCATCTTGGCGGTCGCGGCGGGGAGGACGAGGTCGAGCGTGCCGTCTCCCCGGTCAACACTGGTCACGCTCCTCCCGGCCGCGTCCATGTAAGGGAAGGCCCACGCGGCGTTGGTCGGCACGAAATGGATGATCAAGTTGCCATAATTGTCGTAATTGCCCTGATTGTTGACGTACAGGTAGATGTGGGCGTTGTTTCCGGCCCGGTAGGTGTCCCTCGCGAGGATGTCGACGGTCACCTTCGGCGACAAGCGGTCCTGCACCTCGAAGGCGGACGGCAGGGTCAGCGTCTCGCCTTTCGCCGACACGGCCACGATGTCCCAGAACCCCGTCTCCGCCCCCTGGAGGTTGAAGGTGGCCTCGTACTTGGCGGGGCTTCCCGCGTCAGGCGAAGTGAAGCTCTCGGGAGAGATCCCGGTCGAGCCTTTCCGCAGTTTGACCGACGCGCATTCGCCCACGGCGTGGATGTTGAGCGTCGCATAGAAATCCTTCGCCCCGGCCGTTGGGGAGATTTTGCTGACGCCCATGTCGATGGTCGCGAAATTCTCGACGGAGATGGTTCTGCCGTTGGCGCCCACCATCGAGAGGCTCCACGCGCCGGGGGCGGCGCCGGCGGGGATGTCGAAGACGGCGTTCACCTTTCTTTCCGACGCGTCGGAGAGGGCGGACGCCGCGATGTCCTCCGATCCGGGACGGTGGAGCTTGAGGGACACGACATCCGACAAGCCGTACCCGCTGATCGACACGGCGTTGGACGATCCGGAGACGAGAAGGCTGGGCTTGGCGGATGTGGCGGAGAACAGCAGCGAGAAGCTTGACCGCCTCGGCCAATCAATGCCCCCGCCATACAGATGCGCGTCCCACATGCCCAGCTCCTCCGTCCCGCTCATGGTGAAACGCGCGGTGAGCGACGCGGGAGGGGTGTGGTCGATCGACGACGGCAGCAGCGTCGCCGAGCCTTTGACCAGCTTGAGCGACACGCCCGCGGAAAGCCGCGCGCCGACGAGATCGATGGCGACGGCGCCCGCCCCACCTCCAGCCGACTGCGTGGCCCGTGACACGACCGGGGTGACGAAGAGGAGCTTCGAGACGGTCTGGAGGTTGCCGTCGGGATTGCCCACGGAGACGTCGTACAAGCCCATCCCGTTCACGCCGAGATCGACATCGCCGCCGATGGAGACCCCGTCACCGGACACCGACACCGCCGTGGCGGCCAGCTCTCCGGAGGCGGCGCCGGCTATTTTGAGTGACGCGCCGTTTTGGAATCCACTGCCGAAAACCGTCACTCTGATCATCCCCCCATCCCCAGTCGACGAACAAGTGGCGGAGTTGACGCGCATCGCTTTGAGGACGGTGAACGAGGACGCGAGCGACGCGGCACCCCCGTCGGGATTGACGATGGCGGCGTCCCAAAGCCCGATCTCCGCGCCTATCAGGCTGAAGGCCGCCTGCGCGGACGCGCCGTCGGACGCCACGTTCGTCAGCGCGCCGGAGATGTCGGATTGACCGGAGCGGCTCAGTCTCGCGGTGGCTCCCGATGCGAAGCCCGACCCCGAGAAGGTGATCGTCTTCCATGCGTCGTTCCCGCCGGAGGCCGGCGACAGCGAACTCATCGAGACCGCCCCTTGAACGGTGAACGTCCCGGTGGCCACGCCCCCGTCGGGATTGGTGACGGAGAGCGTCCATGTTCCGGGGATGGCCGCTGCGAGGTTGAAACTGGTGGACACCGACGCGCCGCCGGACGCCACGGCGGAGACCGTTCCCGCGATGTCCGCCTGGCCGCTTCTGCTCAATTTCACGGTGAGGCCGCTGGTGAAGCCACCGCCGGAGATCGCCACCGAGGTGGTGGTCCCCGTCTGCGCACCCGGCGGCGAGAGGCCGGAGACGCTGACCGCCCCTTGCACTTTCAAGGCCGACGCGAGCGTCGCCGAGGCGCCGTCGACGTTGTCGACCGCAACGTCCCAGAAGCCCGTCTCCGCACCGGAGAGGTTGAACGCGGCGGTGGCCGACGCGCCGCCGACGGCGACTGACGCGTTTGACCCGGCGATGTCCGACTTCCCGCTTCGGCGCGGCTTGAACGCCGCCCCGCCGG
Source organism: uncultured Victivallales bacterium (assembly GCA_964436735.1). GTDB lineage: Bacteria > Verrucomicrobiota > Lentisphaeria > Victivallales > GWF2-38-69 > CAYTFM01. The sequence goes on from CAYTFM010000342.1 coordinate 6,820, forward strand.
CGAAGCCCGAGCCCGAGAAGGTCAGGCTTGCCCCCGCCACCGCCTGAGTCGCCGCGGGCGCCACACCCGTCAGCGTGACGTTCCCTTGGACGATGAAATTCGCTGATGCGGTTTTGCCGTCGAGATTGGTCAGTGTCAGACTCCACGTTCCCGCGGCGGCGGATGTCAGACCGAAGACGGCGGAAAGCGTCGTTCCGCCAGCTCCAACGGACACGCCGGTTCCGGAGATGTCGGACTGGCCTGAACACGAGAGCTTGGCGGTGGTGCCGCTCACGAAGCCCGATCCTTGGATGATCACCGACACGCTGGCTGTTCCCGCCGGCGAGCGGTCAGGCGCCACGGAGGTGAGGGTTATCGAGTCGCTCACCCGCAGCAGCCCGCCCGCCGAGCCGGCGCCGCCGTCGGGGTTCGTGACGGTCACGTCCCATGCGCCTCCAACGGCCAAGGTCAAGTCGAACGCGGCGGTGAGGGACTTGCCGTCGCCCGCCACGGCGACGGAGGAACCGGCGACATCCGCGGAGCCGGACTTCGACAGTTTGATGGCGGCGCCGGAGAGGAAGCCGGTGCCGACAGCCGTCAGAGAGAGGGGGCCGGCGGCGACCACCGAGTCGGGCGAGACCCCGGTTACCGTCACATGGCTCCGCAGCGTGATCCCGATCGACGCCACGTCGCCATTGGCGTTTGAGGCGTAAAGCGTCCACGCCCCGGTCGCGGCTCCTGTCAGGTTGAAGGAGGCGTCGAGGCTCGTTCCGGACGCCACGCCCACGGCCGACGCCGGAACGACGCGCTGGCCGGCTTTCTCCAGCGTGGCCGACGCCCCCGCGGCGAATCCCGATCCGGCGACGGCGAACGTGACCGGACCGCTCGCCGCCACGACGCCGGGCGAGACGCCCGTCACGCCGACTCCCCCGGAAAAATCGCCGCACGTGTCGCGCAGCAGCGCGCCGGCAAGGGAGTCCCCCGCGAGATTCGTGGCCTTCGTCGAAAAAAGCGCCCAGCGGCCAAGACCGGAAAGCGCGGGGAAGGAGAACGACCACGAGTCGTTGTTCCCCTGCTCTCCGCTGGTGGACACGCTCACTCTGAAGGTCGTTGAGGTCGAAAGCTTCCGCAGGAACGTGTCATCCCTGCCGTTGGTGTCCCCCGCCGCCAGATCGCTGGCCGCGCTCTGGAACGCCACGAAATTGCCGTTGGCCGAGATGGAGGGACATTGGCTCGCCGCGTTTCCGGCCGCGCCTCCCGGAGTGGCGCTGACAAGCGTGGTCTGACCGGTCTGCGCGTCGCGGAGGAAGACGTCCGTCGCGCCGTTCGCGTCGCCCGCCACGAGATTGGTCGCCGCGCTGGCGAAGGCAATACGTCCGCCATCCGACGAGACGCTCCCGAAATAACTGTCGCCGTCGCCCTGCGCCCCGGCCGAACTGACGCTCACCAGCGCGGCCTCGCCGCTCGACGTGTTCTTGCGGAAGACGTCCTGGAAGCCGTTGGCGTCGCCGGCGACGAGGTTCGTGGCGGAGCTGGTGAACACCACATAGGCGCCATCCGAGGAGATCGAGAACACCTGCGAGAAGCCATTCGCCTGCCCGCCGGACGCGCTGACGTTCACCCGGGACACGGCGCCGGATCCTCGGGCGTAGAGGAAGATGTCGGTCATGCCGTTGGTGTCGCCGGCGACAAGATTAGTGGCGTCGCTCGCGAAGACGACGTAGTTGCCGTCCGACGAGATGAAGGGGGAATAGCTGTCGCCGTCACCCTGGGAGCCGAGGGACGAGACGCTGATCCTGGTGGTGCTTCCCGCCTGCGTGTCGCGGAGGAAGACGTCGCATTTCCCGTTGGTATCGCCGGCGACGAGGTTCGTGGCCTCGCTGTAGTAGACGAGATAGCGGCCGTCCGACGAGATCGAGGGGTTGTCGCCGAAGCCGTTCGACACCGTGCCGTCGGTGGCCACGTCGCCGCGGACCTCGGCGCCGGTCGCCCTGTCGCGCAGCATGATCCTGTTGGTCGCCGGCGATCCGCCCGCCGGCGTCGAGTAGGCGATCATCGAGCCGTCGCCCGAGATGGCGCAGGACGTCGACGCCTCGGACGTGACCCTGCTCGTCTGCCCCGCGGTGAGCACCCCCTGGGAAACTCCCAAAAGGGCGGCCGCGGCA
>CAYTFM010000343.1:0-8938 GCA_964436735.1 uncultured Victivallales bacterium
ATCCACGGCGCCTCGGTCACCGAGGCGCCACCGTGGCACCAGGTCGTGCTGTGGTCAGGCCGTGGATATAGTTCGACAGATTGATCCCAGGCGAGCGGCCGCTCCTGCTGTCCCCGGAACGGGGAATGGAACACCGGCACGGGACGGCTGAGGCTGAAATTCAGGACGGCGTAGAAGCCGTGCATGCGCTGATAACTTTGCGAGAAGAGCAGCTCGCGGTAGACGGGGCCGGAGAACGGCTTGTCCTTCTCGTAGGCCGCGTCGCCGACGCTGATCCGTTTGTCGGTCTGCTCGACGCAGCCGACGGGCATGTCCTTGACCTTCTCCCATTCCTTGGCGGCCTCATACCAGCAGTAGTGAAGCGCGGCGAGGTCGGCGATGCCCCGCGTCTTGCCAAGGCCGTCATATTCGACGGGGCGTGTGTCGTCATGCGCCAGGATGACCTCTTTCATCTTCTTCAACTGATACAGGAACTTGTCGGCCTGCGACCCCTCGTTCTGGGGGCACCAGACGAGGATGGAGGGGTGATTGCGCTCGCGGCGGATCCACTCGCCGTACTCGAGTTCGAGGTTTTTGAGGTATTCGTCGCCCGCCCGCAGATAGTTGGCGTTGAAGCCGTTCGACGCCCAGTTCGAACTCTGCTCGATCACCATGATCCCCAGTTCGTCGCAGACGGCCGGCATCACGGGGTAGGGAACTTCGCTCATCAGCCGCGTGCCGTTGAAGTTCAGTTCCTTCTTGCAGGCGGCGAAGTACGTCTCCCAATAGCTCCGGTTGTTGATGAGCGACAGTGCGTGTCCGGTGTGCGCCGTGTTGCCGAGGATGTGGACCGGCTTGCCGTTCAGGATCAGATCGCTCTTGTCGACCCATACCTCGCGGAATCCGAACCGCGTCTCCGAGACGTCGGCGTTCTTTTCGCCTTTTACCGAGACCACCAGATACTGCAAGGCGGGATCGTCGGGTTCCCACAACCGCGGATTGTCCCAGGCCGCGGCGAGGCGGAGCGGCTTGACCTCGCCCGGCTCGAGGGCGAACTCCTGAGCGGGGAACTCCACCAGTTTCTCCGCCCCGGGCATGGTCGCCTCATAGCTCCATGCGCCTCTCTCGCGGGAGGCGACGGACGGGCGGACCTCACCCGAGACGGCGACCTTGCGCGGCGCGTTGCTTTCGTTTCTCACTTCGACGACCGCCTCGAGGCTTTTGTTCCGAACCGAGGTTTTCACGAAGACGTCCTGAACGTGGACGGGATCCACGCCGACCAGGAATACATCCTGCCAGATGCCGCGGCGCTTCGGGCATTCGCCGACACTCCAGGCGACCGAGGTGCTTTGGATTTTCAGGTAGTCGAGATAGCCCCATCCGGCGATCGCCGCGAGATCGTAGTCGCCCTTGAGGACGAATTTCAGGTCGGCGACGAACACGAGCAGCTCGTTCCGCGCTCCTACGTTGGCCGCCTCGGTGGCGTCGAGCTCGAATGGCGTCCAGGCTCCCCAGTGCCCGCCGATCCGTGTGCCGTTCAGAAAGACTTGGGCGTGGTAGGCGACGGCCGAGAAGCGCAGATGGATCCGCTTGTCCTTGTACTCTTCGGGAATGACGAAGCTCCGTCGATACCATGCCTGATGCAGGTTCGCCCACCCTTGCGGATAGGCGAACTCATGGAAGTCGTCCCAGTGGCTTGGCACTTTGATTTTGTCCCATGTGGCGATGGTGGGAGGATTCACCGCCTTGGCGCAGTCCACCTCCTCGCCCGATTGGAGAGGTTTGAAGTCCCAGACACCGTTGAGGATGGCGATCTTGCGCGAGTCGCCGTGCACGGTGAGAGGGATCTTCTCCTGGTCGATTTTCTTCCACTCGGCGTCGGCGGCGCTCTTGGAGGCGGGAGCGGCGGTGGCAACGACAATGCGCTCAATCGGGAGAGCGGAGACGTCGCCCGCTGGCGCCATCACGATATTGTCGACCCATAACTTTCCCTTGCCTCCCTTGAATTGGATGTTCGTGAGTTGGTCGACGCGCAGTTGTTTGCCCGGCTCGCCTTCCTTCTTCCAGGCGTGCCGGAAGTCCTCAAGCTTCAGCGTCGTCGACTGCCATTCCTTGCCGTTGGCGGAGATTTTGGCCGATGCGTCCCAGGCCGGGCCGCGCCATGCCCACTCGCCCTGCGCGCTGGTGGCGATCACCGTAAAGAAGACATCGGGAGTTCCGTCGCCTTTGAAATCGAATGAGAGTGTCTCGCATCCCGCCGCCGCCCATTTGGCCGCATCGTTTTTCACGAAGAACTGGACGGCGCCGTCGCCGGAGAAGGTGATCCCCAGCGACTGCCCGGGTTTGCCGACTTCCGGGTCGATGGCGCAGGAAATTTTGCCGTAGCTGTTGAAGCCAAAGCCGGAGGCGTCGAAGTCGTTGATGAGGAAGCGGGCGGGCTTGGCGGACGGAGCGGGTTTCTGAAACGCCGTGCCGTTTATTGCCGTCGCGGACAGGTCGGGCTTGGCCGGAGCGGGAGTGGCCGCGGCCTGCGTGGACGCTCCAGTCTCCGCCGTCACTCCTTCAAGGCGCATCTGATCGACCCAGAGGACGCAGCCTCCGGGCGGGACGGTTCCCGCCTCGTCGCGGAACTGGATGTTGATCACGCGGGAGATGACGAGCTTGCCTGAGCCGCTTTTGCTGTAGAAGCAGCGTTCAATCTCATCCTTGGCGATTACCACCTTATGCCATACGGGGTCGAGGAAGGAATAACGCTCCTTAGTGCAATACTCGTCGACTTTGTCGCCTTCCTTTTGCGTGAGGAAGATCTTGAAGGCGTGCGTGGAGCCGTCGCCTTTCGCCCAAAAGGTGATCTTCTCGAAGTCGGCAAGCCCCTTGGTGAGCGGTTCAATGTGTCGCTGAACCAAGCCGGTTTTCCCCTCCTTCGCTCCAAAGGTCATCTTCAGGCAGTTTTTCGCCTCCTTCGCACCCTCGGAGGATATCTCCACCTGGGCGTCGCCGACCGTCCATTTCCAGTTGTCGACCGTTCCCTTTTCGAAGTCGTCGATCAACGCCTCCGCTCCCTTGACTGTCTCCATGGCGAAAGAGACAAGGGTAATAGCCAGACCGACAGCGATTGTCCGATGAGTAAACTCTCTGATTCCCATTGTCACCCTCCTTGCCGTAATTGTCAAAGATGTTGCGCTTTAAGTCGCTAATTGCCGTCCCCGAGACCGTCTGTCCACCAGGGCTTGTCCCAGCCGACGTCGGTGTCGTTGGTGGACACCCGTTTTTCTGGCGTGGCATGGCTGTCGTGGTAGAGGACGTTGTAGCAGCCGGAATGCCATTGCCCCAATCCACTCATAAGACTTGTCCTGCCCGTGTGCGGCCAGACGGTGAAATTGCTATTGCCGGAGCAGGAGAGGATCCTGACGGTCGGCTCGGTCTTCATGCTGTTTTGGTGGTTGACGTTGAAGTTCATCGCATAGACCCAATAGTCTCTATTGTTGGCTGTGCATCCCAGGCCGCCATTTTTAGTGCCGATGAAAAACTTGCTGCATCCTGGAGATGAGGCTGATAACTGCCCTGGGGAGACGTAGGGGGCCAGCGCCTTGCACCAGAAGTCGCTGTGGTTTCCGTTCGTGCAGCATGGGTACACGGGGAAGTCGTCCAAATACATTGTGAACGCTGAGGTGGTCTGCTTCAGAATCGACAGGCACGCGGCGCCAAGGGCGACCTCCCGCGCCTTCTTCAAGGCAGGGAAAAGAAGTGCGGCGAGGATCGCGATGATCGCGATCACCACCAATAACTCGATAAGCGTGAACACTTTTCGATCCATCTTGCCGGTCGTACGAGATGATGTCATCATGTGCTCCTCCTTGCGATTAACTTCGGTGCGATCACCATGTCGCGGGCGCTCTTGTCAGCGGTTCCGTCGATCATGCGGCGCAACAGCCTCATCGACTCAACTCCCTGTCGTTCCCAGAAGGTGTCGATCGTCGTCAGCGGCGGATCGCAGATGGCCGACTCGGGACGGTTGTCGAAGCCGATCACCGCGAGATCTCCCGGCACGCTGATATGATTTCTGGCGCAGAACTCGAGCACATGGACGGCGTGAAGATCGGTCGCCGCGAACAGGGCGTCCGGCGGCGTATCGGCGGCCATCACCTTCTCCATCGCCTTGGCGCATGAGTCATAGGTGAAGGGGGACGCCTCGGCCACAAGGGAGAACTTGACGCCAAGCTGATGCCTGCGCAGGGTCTCATAGTATCCCTCGAATCGTGAGGCGAACCATTGATTGCTGGAGTCAGAGGTCAGATGTGCGATTCTTGTGTGCCCCTTGCGTATCAGGTGCTCAACCGCACTCACGGCGCCGCCCTTGAGGTCGTCGCGGATGGTGCGCACGCCCTCGATCGGGCCAAGTGTGTGGCAGACCACGCAATTGAGTTTCCCGCTCCGCATGAGCGCCGCCAGATCTTGATCCCGCGGGAGTTCCTGGAGCGTCACGATGTTTTTGATCTTCTCCGTATCCATGCCGCTCATCTTGACGTACTGCGGCGTGACCAGTTCGATTGTCAGGTTGTTCTCGATCCCCCCTCGGGTCAGCCCTTTGTGGATGCAGGAGAATAGATAGGACAAGCTGATGGAGGCGAGTCCCTCCTCGAAGTCGACAAGCAGAAATGCCCGCTCGCTTTTCGCTCCTTTGACGACGCACCCTTTCCCTCTGCCTTTCTCGATGAGCCCCATGGATGCCAGTTCGCCAAGGACGCGGCGGCTGGTGATGTTGCTCACGCCGTAGCGTTCCGAGATCTCGTCGGCCGACAGGAAGCGCGCGCCAGGCTTCGTCTCGGCCCGTATCATCTGGGCGAGCTCGTCGCTCACCCGTTGCCACAGCGGGCCATGCTCAGGTTGCGAAGGTGCGGATGCGCGCGGCATAGAGGTATACCTAATATTATTTAATTAATATAAGTATACCGCAATCGCCGGGCGGTGTCAAGACGTCATGTGGTAAAGGCTTAGAAAATAAATGTGGTGGCAGGTCATGGGCTTCTTCACCCACGGCGCAAGACCGTGGGGGCCGAAGAGTGTGGAGAAGGGGGCGTGAGGTAGCGTGTGAGCGTCTTCACCCATGGGACAAGCCCATGGGGGTCGGGAAAGATCCCAACGGGCTTGCCCCGTTGGTGAATCAAATCAGTCGGCTACTTGCGCGGGCATCAAAATTTTTGACTCCCGCGGCCTTGCGCCGTGGGTGAGCGAGATCACAGGTGACAAGCTGCGGACGAAGCCCGCCTAGCTTGGGAATCAAGAACACAGCTCAGCACACGGGAGCGGGTCAGCTCCCGGCAAGGGGCGTGGGACGGGTCACAGCGCCGGGCGTGTCAGGAAGCCGAGCGAGACGCCACATGACTTCCAGCCGTTCTCGAGGCGGACAAGGACTTTGTTCACACCCTTGGAAAGTCTCACTCGCCGATAGCCTTCGTCGATGTTCCAGCCCTTCAGTATGTCGGCGCTCTTCCAGATGAGCTGTCCGTTGATCCAGAGCTTGGACTGGTCGTCGCTGCCGATCAGCAGCCAGATGTCGCGCGCCTCGTCCGAGCGCAGTTCCGTGTAGAAATAGTAGATGGTGTATTCTTTCGGACGCGGTGGCGTGATCAGCGGAGACCCCACCTGCATGAAGACCCAGCGCACCATCTGTCCATTCACCCCCTCGTAGGACGCGTCGAGATCCACGACCGTCTCCGGAGGGAAGAGCTTGTTGATGTTCTTCCGCTCGGGATTCGGGAAGGGGCCGATGACGTACCAGCTGTCGAGGAAGAGCCAGTCGGTGCCTTCGCCGTCACTCGAGATGATCCGTGTGAGCTTGACGCTGTCATTTGGCTTGTAGAGGCGCGGGGTTCCGCCGCCACCTTCTTTGTGCATGAGTTTCCATGGCTCGCTGGCGACGGGCGCTTGTTTGGCGGCGGCTTCCGCGGTTTTCTTGGCCGCGCCGTCTGCCGCCTTGCCCGCGTCAGCTCCGCCTCCGCCTTTCTGTCCGCCGGCGCCCGCGGCCTGCCCCTGGCTTGCACCCTCGGCGCCTGCCGCGCCCTTTTTGCTTGCCGAGTCGGCGGTGGCGTAGGCGTTCTCCATGAGGCCCGTCATGTCCTTCACGTCGCCGCGCTCCTTGCTGGCGCCCGCCTGTCCTTCAAGCTTGCCCAACGCGCCTGCCATCTCCTTGGCCCAGTCGCCTGAGATGTTCATGCCTTCCTTGCCGTCCTCCGTGAGCCCCTGCGCGGCGCCTTTCATGTTGCTGGCGAGCGACAGCATGCTGTCAAGCTCCTGGGAAACCTTGGTGAGCTCCTTCTCGTACTTGATGAAGTTCTTCCCGTCGCGGATCGGGGTCACAAGGGCGGTGCGGTCGATGTCCGGCCGCGGCGTTTTCGCCACATCCGTGTTCTTCAGCGCCTCGGAGAACGACATGTTGCGGATCATCGCGAGCTGCGCCGCGCGGATGTTACGGTAGATCTCGGCGATCTCGTCCTCCCTGTTGCGGGCGGTGTCATACAGGTCGACGATGTCCTTCTTGGCAAGGTCCTCGTTCTGCTCGGTGGTGCCGCTCTTCAGCTTCTGTTCCCGTGAGAGCCGTGACGCCAGATTGCGCACCTGCGTTTCAAGGCCGCGCGCACGTTCTCCGATATCGTCGGCTTCGTTTCTCTTTTGTTCGGCCACCTGCTCAAGGCGTCTCGCCTCGTTTTCGAGATTGTTCTTCAGGTTGCGCAGGGCCTGGAGCTCCTGCTCGAGCTTGTTCGCCTCGTTGTCGAGCCGCACCGCCTCGGTCTCTGCGACCTTCTTTGAGGCCATGGCGGTCTTCTGCTCTTCCCGTTTCTGTTTGGAGGCCGTCTTCTTTTCCTCGGCGATTTTTTTCACCTTCTCGAGGTCCAGGTTGGCGTCGGCCTCTTTCTTCCTGCTGCTTTTCGCTTGCGCGTCGAGCTGTTTGACGAGATTCTCCTTCTGGTTCTTCTCGGCCTCGAAGTGGTTCGCCTCCCTTTCGGCGTTCTGGCGTTTGCCCTCCCAGGAGTTCGCCTCCTTGCGTTTTTCGTTCGCTTCCTTGCGCAGTTTGCTGATCTCGTCGGCAAGCTGTTTCTCGCGACTAACGGACTTCGACAAGTCGTCCGACTTGGCCTCAGCCTCCTTGGCAAGTCGTGCGGCCTCCTCTTCGGCCGCGCCTGTCTTCTTCTCGAGAGCCTCTATCTCCTTCCGCTTCGCGTCCGCCTCAATCTTGAGTCGCGCGAGGGCGGTCTCGTCCATGGGCGGGGGGGTGTCCATCGGCTTGCCGGTCGCCTTCTCGAACTCCTCCTCCTTGATCTTCTCGATCTGCGCCATCTCGTCGCGGATGCGCGTGAGCTCCTCGACGTTCAAGCGCACGTCGCTCGTCCTGACTTCCAGGATCTGCTCCGCCGCCGTCTCGACCTTGTCGCCCTGCATGCTCTCGATGCGGTTCTCCTCGGCCTGTTCCAGGCTTTTCTGCGGAGGGATGATGACGTCCTTGAGCGGCGTAAGCGTGACGATCGCCACGAAGGCGCACAGATGCAGAAACAAGGAGACGCACCACCAGACCGGTGATGCGGCCTTTCTGCTACTTCGAAAACGACTTGGCGTCGGCGATGTGGAAGCTGACATCCTTAAGGCCCTCGAATTGACATAAGTCCAGGACGCGTATGATATCTTGCCCGCGCGTTGAGGCGTCCACGTCGAGGCGGATTTTCTGCAGAGGATTCGCGTGCGCGACCTCGCGGATCCGCTGGTGGAGCATATCCGTCGAAACCGTCTGCCCGCCCAGATAGGCCCGGCCCTCCTTGTCGACGGCAATCGCCAAGGCCTTGACCGGGCCGCTGACGGTGACGGCCGCCGCTGATTGGGTAAGCTGTATGGGGAGCTCCTTCTCGACCTTCTTCAGCGTCGACGCCGCCAGGAAGAAGAAGACCAGGAAGCACAGGCAGTCGATCAACGGAACCAGCATGATCTCGATATGATCGTCGTCTCCAAGATCGATCCTCATTTTACCTCCTCCTTGTGCGCGAACCAGTCGCAGAGCAGGTCGGTCACCGTCTCCTCGAGCTGCACGGAGAAGATGAGGGTGCGCCCCTTGAAGTAATGGTAGGCGGCGAGTGACGGTATCGCCACGATCAGTCCGGCTCCGGTCGCCACCATGGCCTTCGAGATGCTGTCCGCCAGCAGCGCCGGATTGCCCAGCGAGCCCGCCAGCGCGACGGTGTTGAACGCGTCGATCATGCCGGACACCGTCCCGAGCAGTCCGAGCAGCGGCGCGATCGTCGCGGCGATCGCGAGCGGATACGCCCTCTGCAGCTGGAGCCGCATCTCGCGGGCGGCGACGTCGCCGGCGATCGTGTGGATGCGTTCCGCTCCTTCATTCCTGCGCTTGACGATATGCTGTATGATGCGGCCGAGGACGGAGTCGGACTTCTCGCAGACGGCGTCGATTTCCTGATAGTTCCCCTGTTTCCAGAGTTCGTCCGTTTTTTCGGCGAGGTTTTCCGGAGCGATCTTCTTCAGGCGGAGGTTGACCAGCCTCTCGACGGTATAGGTCACGAACAGTATCGAGAGCAGGAGGAGGAACCACATCACGTTCCCGCCTTCCTTGAAGCGCGCGATCAGTTCGTTCTCCGCCGACTTTGGTTTGCCCGCGCCTTCAAGCATCGCCGCGCGGGAATCATTCGGCGCGGGCGCTGGTTTCGCCGATTGCGCCGTTGTCGTGCCGGACGGCGTGGCCGACGCCGGGTTGCCCTGGGCAAAGACGGATGACCCTGTCAGAAAGACGACACACACCGCCGCCGCGGCACTCCAGAAAGTGAACCTCATCCGCTCCTCCTCGCATGTGAATTTGATATGTGTTACCCATTACTGGACACGGTAAAATAATCTACACGCAGAGCCTGTCTAACAAATATTATTGCGAACGGGATGCCCATATAATATACTTGTC
>CAYTFM010000344.1:0-8844 GCA_964436735.1 uncultured Victivallales bacterium
CAAGAGCGGCCAGCAGCAGACGGGATCCGATATAGACAAGATAGGCTGCGCCAGCCCACTTCAGCATGGTGAACAACTCATATGACGCCGCCAGGACGGCGGAGAGTCCCGTGACGGAAAGAACGAGATAAGAGGCATCCGCGGCCAAGACTCCCACTGAGGCCGCAAGGGCGCGGCGCGCCCCTCCGGCAATGCCTTGCGTCGTCACGTAGATGACCGAAGGGCCGGGCGTGGCGGTGGACACCAGCGAGACGCAGAAGAACAGGAGAAATGTGTCCACGGCATGCTTCTCCGGGCCTTACAGTTTCTCTGAGGAATTCTATTCCCCTTACTTCGAATTTCACACTGCACACGTGGAAAAAGTGTGCCTCCATTTCCGCGGCTCACACAAGGTTCGCCCTCCAACGCCCGCCATGCATTCCATGCGAGACGTGGAGGGCGAGGCTTGTCCGATCCGCGATTTCCCGCATGGGTGATTTCCACCAGTATCCCAGAACCAACTCACGCTGCCCACCACCACCAACCACAATTCCAATCGGGGTAGAAAAAACGGGGCGGCCACAGAGGCCGCCCCGTTCGTTTGACGCATGCGAGAAAAGGCTTACTTCTTGATGCCGAGCAGTTTGTCGACAACCTTCACGGCTTCGTTGGCGTCCGCGCCATAGCCGTCCGCGCCGATCGAGTTGGCGTACTCCTGGGTGACGGGGGCGCCGCCGATGACGACCTTGGCCTTGCCCTTGAACTTCGCGCAGATGTCCTTCATGTAGGGCATGGTGGTGGTAAGCAGGGCGCTGCAGAGGACGACCTTGGATCCCTTGTCGACGGAGGCGGCGAACTTGTCGGCATCACAGTTCACGCCGAGGTCGTCGACTTCATAGCCGGCGCCTTTGAGCATGATGGCGACGAGGTTCTTGCCGATGTCGTGGAGGTCGCCCTTGACGGTGCCGATGGCGACTCTGCCGAGGGGTTGGTGGCCGGTCTTGGCGAGGGCGGGCTCGATCATCGTGAGGCCGGCCTGCATGGCGCGGGCGGCGATGAGCATCTCGGGAACGTACACTTCGTTCTTGGAGAAGCGGTCCCCCATTGTGCGCATGGCGGGGATCATCGAATCATTGAGCAGTTCGACGGGGGCGACCTTGGCCTCCATACTTTTTTTGATGATCTCCTGGACGCCGTTTTTGTTGCCTTTGCAGATCGCGGTGAAGAGTTCCTCGTTCCTGGCCATACTTTTTCCTCCGTGCGCAATTGGTTCGTTACCTTGTTACCGTAAAACCATTTCCCGGCATAGACAAGCCCGGAATGGCTGTTTCTAACCAAGCTCCGCCTTCTCCGCGTCCTGCTGCGACGCCCCATCCCATCCACGCTCCCGGGCGGTCAGCGTCTTGTGCGCCATCGCGAGGAACTGTCCGACCTTGACCCCGGAGACGACGAACGACATCGCCGTGCGGTGCGCGGGATCGAGAATGAAGCCTTCTTGCGGCCGCAAGGTCGCTATCTGGCCGTTGACCACCTCGATGTGGAGGCTGTCGGAACCGAAGCTCACCACGCCTTTGGCCCGCAGGATATCAGGGCTGTTGCTGAACAGGAAATCATAGAATTTGATCTTGTCGACAGGGGTGTTGGTCCGCAACTCGCACGCTTCGACGCCTTCCGGGCGAACGCCCCATCTGGCGGTCTCGCCGGAGCTTGGCGCAGGCCGCGCCGCGAGGAGATCGGCCTCCACGAAGGGGAATCTGGCCTGGGCGGAGCGGTAGAGCGTCGCTCGCGTGTTGACCATGCGGATTTTGGTCTCAAGCATGTCGAGCTGATCGACTTCGACGAGGTCGGTTTTGTTGACAACGACGATATCGGCCTCGCGGATCTGCGCGGCGACCGAGGGGCTTGAACGGTACAGTTTGGGGAAGTTCAGAGCGTCGACCACCGTGATGGCGGTGGCCTTGTGGTAGGCGTCGCTCAGCCGCATCGTGTGCAACATCGCCGCGAGGCCGATGGGGGGGACAAGCCCAGCCGCCTCCACGACAACGACCTCAGGCTTCACGCGGGTGGCGAGGTACTCGAGCTCGCGGGCCATGGCGTTCTGCTCGCTGACACAGAAGATGCTTCCGCCGCAGATCTCCCTGATGGCGACGTGGTCAGGCCGGGTTTTCGAGGCGAGCAGCACACTGTCCACCGGTATGCCGCCGTACTCGTTGACGATGAGGGCGGCCCGCATGCCAGCCAATGGCTCGGACTTCAAAAGGTTCGCCAGAAGCGTGGTCTTGCCGGCGCCGAGAAAGCCAAGCAGCAGCACGATGGGGATAGAAACATGGGTCTGCAGTCCGTCCATCACTCGCCACGCATCCTTACTGCCAATACGTTTGTCGTGGTTTGTCTGATATGCGTTTTTCTAAATATTAACCTATTATAGAGGCATCGTCTTGCTTTGTTTTAGCTTTTTTTTGTGCTAAATTGTCATTATGAAATGCCAAATTCTGCTCGAATCGGACTATATGCATCCGCTGATGCGGGCGCGGATCACCTACCACTCGTTCAAGCGGGAGGAGGGACGCGCCAGCAGCCTGAAAGCGGGCGGGAACATCTCGTTCCACAAGCTGGCGGCGTCGCCGACGTCGCCGCATTGCCACGAGTTCCCCGAACTGCTGCTGGTGATCGGCGGCAGGATATGGCACATCGTCAACGGCGCGCGCCAGTCGCTCTCGGTGGGAAGCCTCGCCTTCATCCGCCCCGACGACATCCACGGCTTCGAACTTGACGCCGAGGAGGACTGCGAGCTGATCAATTTCGCCTTCAGCCTGGAGCTGCTCCTCGACCTCAGCGCCTACCTGCGGAACGACTACTTCATGAAGGACTTCACGGCGCCGCCCATGCCCCCCTTGTTCATCCTCTCGCCGTCGGAGACCGAGAGCCTCGCGGCGGAACTGCTCAAAGTCAACTCGACGATCACGACGTCGATCGAGACCGCGAAGATCCAGGTGAAGTCCGTGATCGCAAGCCTTTTCGTCAAATTCTTCCTTGAGCGCTACGACGTCGCCACCTACAAGGGAATCCCCTCGTGGCTCGACCGGCTCTGCTCAGAGATGAGTAAAAAACAGAACTTGCTCAAAGGACTCCGGGTGATGCGGAAACTGGCGCCGTGCACCAAGGAGCATCTGTGCAAGTCGTTCAAGCGCTACTTAGGGAAAAGCCCGACGGACTTCATCAACGAGGCGCGCATGCGGCTGGCGGCGTCGATGCTCGCCGACACCGAGGAGGAGATCGCGGCGGTCGCCTCGGAGGTCGGCATCGAGAACCTCAGCCACTTCTACCATCTCTTCAAGAACCACTACGGCGTCTCCCCCGCCAAATACCGCCTCAAAACCCGCAAAAGCGAAATACCGCTCGGGTGAAGCGACTGCGGCAAGACACGAATCAGCATGTTATACCGCACAAACGCCCCCTATCGTCAACATTTCAACGATATTTTTGACAAATCCCCGCCTCAATGCTATAAAAAGGAAAACAAATAGTAGACAAAACATGATTATGACAGCAAAACTGGAGGCAGAAAACATTATTAAGCAACTTCCCGAAGATACCACATTCGAGGATATTCAATATCACCTATTCGTAGCGGAGAAATTGCACAGATCACGCCAGCAAATCAAAGAGGGGGAAATTCATTCACAAGCTGAAGTTGAGAAAAGGCTCGAAAAATGGATTATAAAGAAATCTGGTCTGATGACGCACTTCGTGACGTCGAAGATATTGCGAACTATATTGAAAAGGATTCGCACTATTATGCCTCTGCCGTCGTCACAAAGATTATTGATATTACCCGTCTTCTTTCGACCTTTCCATATTTCAGGACGAGTTGTACCCGAAGAGTCTATCGAATCAGTTAGGGAACACTTTGTGTATCGCTATCGTGTGATTTACGAAATAGCAGACAACAACATCGTTTACGTATTGGCCGTAGTTCCAGGTGAGAGACTATTGCAACCAATACTCAATCAAAGAAAATTAGAGGGATAACAATAGGCTTCCGTGTCGATTGATGCCTCCGCAGAGCCTGCGGTTGCGGGAGTCACTCCTGCGCTATTGACTGTGCGGCGGAGATTCTCTCGCGCAAGTCGTTTTTTCAAAGCACCCACGGTATTGACACGAGGTTGAGGACGCGGTATAGTATAACCCAACTATATGGTTGCCTTAATTCGTAATTCAAATCCCGGATGAATGAAACAAAACAGTTCAACAGCGTTTTCCGCTGTTTCGGATTTCGTGCTTCGAGTTTCGAATGTATCAAACGCCACAGACATAGAATATTTAAGGTTATGACATAACGGGAGGATGGCATGCGGAAAGGCGGACTGCCGGAGACGATACGGGGGGAGCGCGAGCTTGACGAGCTGCTGGCCGAGCCGTCGGAGGAGCTTGTGGAGACGCTGCGGCGGCTCGAGGGGGACGTGATGATCCTGGGGGCCGCCGGCAAGATGGGCGTCAGCCTGGCGGACGCCGCCGCGAGGGCGGTCAAGGCAACCGGATCCTCAAAGCGAATCATGGCGGCGAGCAGATTCTCGGACGCCACCTTGAAGGACAAGCTCGAGGCCGCCGGGGTCGAGACGATCCGCTGCGACCTGCTGGATCCCCATGCGGTGGCGGCCTTGCCGAAGACAGCGAACGTGCTCTTCATGGCGGGGCGCAAATTCGGGACGACTGGTGGCGAGGATCTCACCTGGGCCATGAACACGATCGCCCCGGCGAACGTCGCGGAGCACTACGCGGGCAGCCGCATCGTGGCGATGTCCACCGGATGCGTCTATCCGCTCATCCCCGTCGAGAAGGTGGGCTGCCGCGAGGCCGCCCCGCCCTGCCCTGTCGGCGAGTACTCCCAGTCCTGTCTCGGCCGCGAACGGGTTTTCCAGCATTTCTCACGAACCACCTCGACGCCGACCTGCGTGATCCGCCTCAACTACGCCGTCGAACTCCGCTACGGTGTCCTTCACGACATCGCCGCCAGGATTTGGGATGGGCAGCCCGTCACACTCTCCGTCCCCCACTTCAACGCCATCTGGCAGGGCGACGCCAACGAGCAGATCCTCCGCTCGCTTGAGCTCTGCGCCACCCCGGCGCGGATACTGAACATCACGGGACCGGAGACGATGTCGGTGCGGACGGTCGCCGAGGAGCTTGCGGGACTCATGGGAAAACAAGCCATTTTTGCCGACGATCCCGGCCCCGCCAGTCTGTTGAACGACGCGTCGGAGGCCGCCATTCTTTTCGGCTACCCGCGGGTGCCGTTGCGCCGCGTCCTGCGCTGGACCGCGGACTGGGTGGCGCGCGGCGGCTCGTCGCTTGGCAAGCCGACGCACTTCGAAGTTGGCGACGGAAAATTTTAACCTGAAACCTGAAACCTGAAACCAAGCTGCTTCGAAACCGCTAACCCCGAGGAGCATTATGAAAATATCTGACATTCCCGCGGATGTGCTGGCGAACGTGCGAAAGGGAACGGTGATCCCCGCCCAACCACTCGCGCTGGACGCGAATCGGAAACTTTCCGAGCGGCATCAAAAGGCGCTGACCCGCTACTACATCGACGCCGGCGCCGGCGGCATCGCGGTCGGCGTGCACAGCACCCAGTTCGAGATCCGCGATCCGGACATCGGTCTCTTCGAGCCGATTCTCTCACTCGCCTCCGAAACAATTGACGACTGGTGTGCGCGCCGCGGGCGTCGCATCCTCAAGGTCGCCGGCGTATGCGGTCCGACACGACAGGCGGTCAGGGAGGCGGAGTTCGCACGAAAAGCGGGCTACCACGCCTGCCTCGTCTCCCTGGCCGCGCTCGCGAAGGCCGACATCCCGTCCCTTGTCGACCACTGCCGCGAGGTCGCCGCCGTCATGCCCATCATCGGCTTCTACCTCCAGCCGTCGGTCGGCGGACGCCCGCTGCCCTACGAGTTCTGGCGGAGCTTCGCCGAGCTCGACAATGTGCTGGCCATCAAGATGGCGCCCTTCAACAGATACAAAACCTTCGACGTCGTCCGGGCCGTCTGCGAGGCGGGCGCCGAGCAGCGCATCGCCCTGTACACGGGCAACGACGACAACATCGTCCTCGAGCTGCTGACCGCCTACCGGATCACGACCGCCGCGGGCGCCGTCAAGACCGTCCGCATCGTCGGCGGACTGCTCGGGCACTGGTGCGTCTGGACGCGCCGCGCCGTCGAACTGCTCGCGGAATGCCATGCGGCCGTCGCCGCCAACGCGGCAATCCCGCAGTCGCTGCTCACGAAGGCGGTCGAGGTGACGGACGCAAACGCCGTCTTCTTCGACGCCGCCAACGACTTCGCCGGCTGCATCCCGGGGCTTCACGAGGTGCTGCGGCGGCAGGGACTCATGCCGGGCGTCTGGTGCCTCAATCCGCACGAGACCCTTTCGAAGGGGCAAGCCGCCGAGATCGACCGCGTCTACGCCGCCTATCCGCATCTCCACGATAACGACTTCGTGAAACAGCACCTCACTGAATGGCTGCAAACCTGATGAGCGCAGAGCGAAAAACAGCGGAAAGACGACCGAGACGCGACGGCGAACGGACGCGAAAGGCCATCCTCGCCGCCGCGACGAAGGACTTCGCCTCCAAGGGGTTCCACGGCGCGCGGATCGACGCCATCGCCCGCCGGGCGGGGGCGAACAAGGAACGCATCTACGCGAATTTCGGCAACAAGGAGGAGCTCTTCCAAGAGGTGCTGCGGGGCTGCTTCCTCGAGATCGCCGAGCAGGAACGGGATTTTTTGTCGATCACCGACGCCGACTGCCGCTCGTTTCCCGAAAAAGTGCTTCGACTCTATTTCGACGTACACCGGCAGAAGCCATGGCTCTGGCGACTGCTGGCCTGGGAGAACCTCGACGGGGGCAAACGATCGTCGCGCATCGAAGGCGTGAAGCAACCGATCCTCGATCATCTCCGGCGCCTGTACCAAACGGGCCAGAAAGCCGGCTCTTTCCCAGAAAACGTCTCCTTCGAAACCCTGCTGTTCATCCTCACCGCCGCCTCGGCCTTCTACTACTCGAACGAGCGCACCCTGACAAAATCAATCGGCCTGCAGACTTCCAGCCCAAAGGCGGTGGACCGCCTCATCACCGAGATCCTCGCCCTGCTCCACCTCTAAAAGCCCAGACGTCATGGGACTCCGTCCCATGAGGCCTTATTTCCCGAGGACGACGAAGGGGAAGAGGTCGGGCCGACCGTATGGCTCCGTGCCGGAGGGCAGGAGGGTCAGGCAGCGTTTGCGGTAGTCGCCATCGTTCTCGTTGACGACAAGGGCGAAACCGAAGACCGTCCCCGCGGCGAGGTTGACCGGGATGATCTGACGGGCGGGGATCGCCATCTCGCAGACGTAGCCGTCGGCGGTGGTTTTGAACGCCGTCTTGATCTCGGGGACAGCACCGGTCTTGAGGAAGGCGACCTGCTGCTCGGGGGCGAGGTCGCGCCAGACGACGGGATCGGTTCCGCCGCCGCACCAGACGGTGAGCGACTGGTCTTCGAAGTCATACCCTTTGCTCGTCTTGACGCGTCCATTCATCCAGCTGTCGATGTAGATCTGGAGGCCGTCGCCCGTGTAGCCCATCGGCCCCGCGTCCTTCGCGGCGGGATGGAAGACGTCGTCCTTGACCTCGACGGCAAGGTAGAAAAAGTTCTCGTCCCATGCCGTCCTCACGGTCGCCGACAAGTCGTCCTCGCCTTTCCACTTGGGCGTTTCGGGAAACTTCTCCTTGTCCTTCGCGGACGGGGCGTGGTCGTGGAGGCGCATGGGCATTTTGAAGGAGGCGTTCGTCGGCCAATCGGCAAGGTCGCCGTCGATTTTCAGCGGCGCGGCGGCCTTGGGCGCGGTGATGATCGAGACCTGGAGCGGATTCTCGATGGCGGGCTTGCCGTCGGCCGGTGTGAACTTCGCGACGAGATCGACTTCGGCGAGGGCGGCGGGTGGCGCGCCGGTCTTCGCCTTCGCCTTCCACTCCTCCTTCGGCTTTAAACTCAAGGGAGACTCGGCGACCGTTGCGCCTCCGGTGCCCACCGTCATCGTCCCCGCCACCGGCCGCGAAAGCAGGTTGCGGGCGGTCACCTCGACCTCGTCAACCGCGGCGGCGCGGGCGTAGACGTGCAACGGATTCGATTTGCCGTCGAGCACCTCCACCATGGTCAACGCCAAGGCGAACGCCGCGGCGGAGGTCTCCGGAGTTCCCCGCAGAAACATCGGGAACGAGGTGACGCGGCGAGTCGTGGCGTCTTTCAGCGGCGCCGACTTGCCCAGCATGTCGATCGCCTCGACCCCTGCGGGCAAGGCGGAGAAGTTGGCGAGCGGCCCCTCGACGCTGCCGTTGTCGACGGCGATCGACGACGCCCACAGCACCGCCACCGGCCTCTTGGACGACGAGTCTTCGAAGACGTAGCAGTTGAGTCCCTCGCCAAGGTTGACGTCAGTCTTGAACACCGCCGATCCGAGCAGCGTGCCGAGCGTGTTCGGTGCGAAGGCGGAGGCCGTCGGCGTCATGTCGATGTCAAGGTAGGAGTTGTTTTTGAATCCCCAGTCGACGAAGAGCTTGACGCGGTCTCCGTATTTGAGGGCGGCCAGCCAACTGCGCATGGTGTAGGCGGCGCAGATCTTCTCCCCCCAACCGATGTCGTAGGAGAAGTTGCCGCAACGGTAGTGGTCGGTCGAGCAGCCCATGTGCGAGTTGAGCTTGTAGGACGGCAGGATGTAATTGCTGCTGTAGATGCCCTCGGTGAACCAGATGTCGCGCTTGGCGCCGCCGTAGCGGTCGACCGTGGCGATGAAGGTGGCGATGTCGGCGTCGAGGCTCGGATCCTCC
>CAYTFM010000345.1:0-8798 GCA_964436735.1 uncultured Victivallales bacterium
GCACAACGACCGCCTGCCATAGATTGTGGAAGGCCTTCAGCCTTCGAACACTTTTACCGACATACCCAGGGCGGCGCTCCGCTTGCCCTGGGCTACGATGGATATTCCCGTTGGGGATAAGACATGGCACACGAAATAACAATCGCCTAAGCATGTACTTCTTAAAACAAATCATCCTTCCGCTTCAGCAGGGCTTTGGCGTACTCCTTGGCGATGGCATCGCGCAACGCGTGCGACGGGTCCGGTGTCTCGGCAGCCAAGACGCCTTCGAGGGTTTTGACGAACAGCGCCTGATCGCTGGCCGTCACCGCATAATATTCCGCATACAGCACCTTTGGAAGCGCATCGCCTTTTCCCGCCAACTGTATCGCCCGCTGGAAATGCGTGTTGCTTTTCACCATGTCGCGCCCCCCGCCGGGCGGGCGGACGGCGTAATAGATCGCGAAAACGAGATGCGCGCCACCGTCGGCGTACGCCTCGTCCAGTTCTAACGACCGCTCCATGAGGGCGAGGGCCTTGGACAGATCCGCCAGCGCCGCCATCGAATCGGTCTGGCTCAGGATCAGCCCGATCCACGCGCTGCCCGTCGCATACAGATCGGGAACGTCGCTCTTGTCGAACCGCGGCAACGCCTTCTCGTACTCCTCGAACGGGGCATCCTTCACCTTGGCGAAAAAGCCGCGTTGGCAGAGAAGCCGCATGCCGTACTCCTTCGCCCGGCGGAACAGGATGGTGGCCCGCGCGTTCTCCTCTTTGGGCACGACAAAAGCCTGGGCATAGGTCGCATAGGCCGTCGAGGCCACACGCAGCAGATCCGGACTGTCGGGATCATCGGCCAGCATGGCGTCGATCACCAGTATCATGGAGGGGACGCCCTGCCTAACCATCTCCGGATCCTCCTGACGGTTCAAGGAATCCATGAAATTCTCGGCGTAGCCCGCCATCACGCCTGAAGGCGAAAAGGCTCGACAGGCACCCAGGCCAAGCAGAAGTGCCGCCAACGGCAACACACCCAAAAAACGCTTTCTTATATGCTGGTTCATCGCCATGTCCTCCAGTTACACGGGAGACATCACTTCTTTATGATACGCTTACCCGAGATGAGGGAACGGACGAACCCCGCCACCGCGGCGGCAAGACGCCGGTTGCCCGAATCGAGGAAATGCACCCCGTCTCCGCAGACGCAGTCTGGACGGGCCGTCACCACGGCATGCAGGTCGTCAACAGGAACCGCCATCCGCTTCGCCACTTTGCGGATCGACGCGTTGCGGACAAGCACCCGTTTGTTCCGCTTGTCTGGACGGTCGAGGGCGGCGGTGTCCCAGATCGGCGTGCAGGTCGCCAACGCCACCTTCGCCTTGGGCGCCTTCTCCTGGACAAACTCGACGAACGGCTCCAACCCCTGCTCGAACTCCTTCTCGCGGTAGTCCCAGCCGTGAAGGCCGTTGTTCAGGTGGACGACGTCGAACTCGTACTGCGACAGAACAAGGTCGAGCTCCTTGAAGAAAACCGGGTCGGAGAGGAAGCGCGACGTGCAGCAGCGGGCGCACGACAGCGCGCCATCCAACTCCTTCTCCACCAACGCATAATAGCCACGGGTGATCGAGTCGCCCACGAACAGCGCCCGCTTCGCCTTCTTCCTCTCCGCATCCTTCACCCAGATGTCGCACCACTCGATCCGCTCACGATACAACGCGCTCATAGTAGCTCCAATCAACGTGTTCAGTGTTCGGGAAACCAGTGTTCGGTAGGTTCATCACGCCTGAACCACGAACAGCAAGATCCAAGCCGCAGCGCGGCACCTCTTGAACTGGTCATTAACAGTAAACTGGCGCCGGGGAAATCGCAAGGGGTGTTGACAAGCGGCGCGGGATGGGTTATACTAGATGAGCAAATACTTGCGCATCTATAAAAGAGGACGTCATGGGAGTGAGTCTCAAAGCCATCGCCGAGGAGAGCGGCTGCTCGATCGCCTCCGTCTCGCGTGCGCTTTCGCATAAGGGGCGCCTCTCTGACGAGACCCGCAGCCGGATACTCGAGATCGCGGGGAAACGCAAATATCGTCCCAACATGCTCGTGTCGGGGTTGCAGACCGGACGGACCAA
Organism: uncultured Victivallales bacterium; assembly: GCA_964436735.1. Classification (GTDB taxonomy): domain Bacteria; phylum Verrucomicrobiota; class Lentisphaeria; order Victivallales; family GWF2-38-69; genus CAYTFM01. The sequence continues at coordinate 2,106 of CAYTFM010000345.1, forward strand.
GGCGGTCGGCATTTTGGGTGTGCAGGATCTTTTCATCAAGGGGATTCATGACGGGCTGCTTGCCGCCGATCATGTGCCAATATCGCTCTCGGCTCTAAACGCCTCGCATGCGGCGAAGCTGGGACTGAGCGAGTTAGATCAGATCCATCGGCTGGTCGACCGGCGCGTGGACGGCCTGCTCCTCTGCCCCATCTACGAGCATGGCGACGAAGGATATTGGAAAGAGGCGTTGGACTACGGGATTCCCATCGTCGCCGTCGACCGCGAGATGACCGCCATCAAGGCGGACTTCGTCGGCGTCGACGACGAGGCGGGCGGACGACTCGCCGCCGAGCACCTCCTTTCTCTCGGCCACCGGAGACTGGCACACATCGCGGGACCGGATTTCTCCAGCACGGCCGTCGGCAGGCGGAAGGGGTTCGAAGCCGCGCTTGCCGGAGTCGAGGGCGTGGAATATGTCTGCGTGGTGGACGAGTCGTTCAACAATTCGACGGCCGCCGCTGAGGGATTGCTGTCCTCGGCAACAAGACCGACCGCCATCTTCACCGCCAACGACTTCCAAGCCGCACGACTGCTGCTCGTCGCCGCGCGGCGCGGACTGCGCATACCGGATGACCTGTCCGTCGTCGGTTTCGGGGATCTCGAGTTCTCCTCCTTCACCATCCCGCCACTCACGACCATGCACCAAGACTTCTATGTGATCGGGCGCACGGCGGCGACGCTTGTTATTGATCGCGCCGACGGTAAAGTCCAAAACGAAATACGGAAGATACGGCTGAAACCTGAACTTGTGGTCCGGGAGTCGACCGCGTCTGTCGCCAGAAATGGCGTGCGAGCCAAGGGGCGCACACGCATTGTCTAACAAATTACGGAGGCGCATATGAGCCACAAGAACACGAAGCTGTTGAGATTCACATTAATTGAGCTTTTGGTCGTGATCGCCATCATCGCGATCCTGGCCTCGTTGCTCCTCCCCGCCTTGAAGAACTGCATGGCCACGGCGAAAAAGGTCGCCTGCCAATCAAACCTCAAGCAACTCGGCCAGATCAGCTCCTACTACACCTCCGACTACGATGGATGGCTGATGCCATGCAATTATCCCGCCAAACTCGCCGACTACAACCTGCGCATCCAGCTTTTACACTGCCCACTGGAGGCCGCTCCCACGATCGACATCAACAACGTCAACTACGGCATCAGCATGGACGAAATCTCGGGAATGCCGGCATCCAATTGGAGCTACTCAAAAACCCGCATCAATGACATCGAACGGAAGGACCGCCTCTCCACAACGGTGTACTTCATGGACTCGATCACCTGGTACGTGCAGCATGTCCCGCCGGGCTGGCCGTTCATTTGCTGGGGATATGCGCGGCACAACAACTACGTCAACGTCCTATGGGTGGACGGCCGCGTCTCGTATGTCAGCAGAAATGTCCTCGGGGACTCCAACGGCGACGGCGTACTCGACAAAGGATATTTTCAATGGAGCGCGGGATCGCCGACGATGCTGTATTGAGGGAACGTGTTCGGTGTTCAGTGTTCGGGAAAGGATAAACGCACGTCGCCCCCTTCTCGTCAGCTAAACCTAAATCAAGTAAAGGAGATACTTCAATGCGAATGAGATGGATTCTGTCCGTGCTACTGCTTTCGACGGTGGCCGCCATGGGCCAAGAGGTTGTCGACTTGAAGGATGTCGGGGCCGCTCCGGACGCGTGGACTCCACGCGATCCGGCGCAGGTGACGACCGCCGCCGAGTTGGGGAAGGACTCGTCCGGCAAGGTCGCAGTCCGTTTCGAAGTCAAGCCTGGTGTGAAGGAATGGGTTGTCATCGACGGCCCCGTCATACCAATCGGGAAAAGGACCAAGTTCCATAAGGACAGGATCTTCAGCATATCTGTCGACATCAAAAACAACGGTCTCACAGGCTATGCGACGCAGTTCCGGTTGCGTCAGGGCAAAACGGGCTCGAACTACACGCGGAACCTCGCCCCCCACAGTCTGTGGGAGACGGCTGCCGAAATGTCCCCGGCGGAGAAGTTCCAGGAATGGACCACCCTCAAAGGAGCGTCGAGCGCCAGCTCGGACTGCGACACGCTGGTGCTCGAACTGTGGATCGCTCCGCCAAAATCCGGCCAACCTGCGGCGCTGTGCATCAGGGACATTGCCATCAAAGAGAGCTTCACCATCGCGCACATCATCAGGCCTGAGCCGGCGGCGCAAGGTTCGATTTTCTTCGACGACAAAGGATCGGTCGTGGCCGAGTTCGTCAATCCCGACTCGTTGAAGAGCTGCAAGGTCGTCCTGACTGATGAGGAGGGACGCCAAGTCGGGATTGTCGAGGGTGGGGCCAAAACGCCGTCACTCAACGTCCCGCTTGCCGCCAAAGGGTTCTACGCCATCACGGCCAGCGCCGAGTATGAAGCAGGTCCGGCGGTCACCACGAACACGACCGCGGCCGTCGTCGGCGCGCCGCTGCCCGACGACGTCAGGCGCGCCTCCCGACTTGGCTCCATGTCCGTGTGGGCCGGTGGTGGCATCTACAAGAACTCCGGCGCCAATTGGGACTGGGGCATCGGCGGCCTCAGCGTGGGCGACTTTGTCCTGGCCGCCGACGGCTCGATCACCCCCCCTCCCACCCACAAGCCGCAGAAATATCCCGCCGACAAGAACTCGGTGTACACCTTCAGCCGCCTCCCCAAATGGCTGTACGCGCCAGGACAATCGGGCGACGGGCTCTTCCCGCCGAAAGACTGGAAACAGTTGGAGGATCTGTTCGCCGCGGTCGCCAAGGCGAATCCCGAACTCCCCTACTTCTGTCCCTACAACGAGCCCGACGCCCACTGGCGGGGCAGCGCCGAGGAGTTCGTCAAGTTCCACAAAACCATCCGCGACGGCGTCAAACGCGGCAATCCCGCCATGAAGGTCTACGGCCCCTGCATGTACAGCATCCGGATGAACGACGTCAAGAAATACGCCGACCTCGGCCTGCTCAACGCCCTCGACGGCATCGTGATGCACGCCTACGTGAACGCGACGGCGCCCGAGGGGGAGTTCATGGACAACGTGACCTCCTTCGTCGCCTATCTCCGCGAAAAGGGCAAAGCTGATTGGCCCGTCTACATCACCGAATACGGCTGGTGCACGGGCACCGGCGACTGGCAGAAGACGATCCCCGAGCTGACCCGCTCCCGCTACGCCGCGCGCTCCATCACGCTCATGGCGACGCAGCCTCTCGACGCCATCGAGTACTTCTGTTTCAAGTACACGGACAACACCGTCAATCCCGGCTACTCGCTTCTTTTCAAAGACGACACGCCGACGGCGACCTTCGTCGCGTTCGTCAATACCTTGAAGTGGCTTTCATGGACGCGACGCGGCGATGGCAGATGGCTCAAGTTCTCGCCCAGCCTCCATCTGGCGCTCTTCGACAACGGCTCGAAGGCCGTCGGCGCCGCCTGGTGCGCCGAGGAGGCGGGATCCTCGACGATCAAACTCCCGTCCGTCCCCGGACGCGCCGCGGACGCGATGGGGCGGGAGGTTAAGCTGACCGGCGAGGCGTCGGTCGCCGTCAGTCCCACGCCCGTTTTCTTCGAGCTCACGCCGGGCTCCGGCTTCAAGGACATGGAGTTTCTGCCCATTATTAAATCGGCACCCGCCGGAGTTATATCGCTGCCGTGGCAGCCATTCTTCTCGCCACCGGAACTCTCCGTGACCGGCACCACCGCTTCAATCAAGCCTGACGCCCTTCCGGGAGACTATCTGCTCGTCGGGCAGTCCGGCGGCAAGTGGCAGGGACAGCCGGTGCGTGTCGCTCAACCACTCACCCTGCAGTCGCTGGACTTCGCGTTGTCCGCCGACGGTAAAAGCTTTTCCATTGTCGGCACGCTCCTCTCGGCGCTTGACGGAGAGACGGAAACCCTTATGCGGGTGAAGCTTGAGGATGGCAAGACGCTCGAGTCGAAAGCGGCTCTGCGCGCCGCGGCTCCCGCGGCAGTCTCCACCGCCATCCCGAACTTCGTCCTCGGACGCCGCTACAAGGGAACGGTCGAGTTCACTCTTACAGGGAAAGTACCATGGAAAATCGAGAAGCCGTTCGATCAGACCTATGTGGGCTGCCCGATTCTCAAAGAGGACGCCAGAGATGGCGTCAACTGGAACCACGTCACCGCCGTCGACTTCTCCAACTGGGGTCCGTTCCCGCCGCAGGCGGCCGCCGCCTCGGACTGCGCCGCCGAGATCAAAACCGCCATCGGCGAGAAAGGCTTCCACCTCCTCGTCAACGTGACCGACAACTGCCACAAGCAGACACAGTCGCCGTCAGGAATGTGGCAGGAGGATTCCATCCAGGTGGCGTTCGACGTCGACGCCGACAAGGAATGGCAGCCGAACAACGTCGGCAACGGCTTCAACGGGCACCGGATACTGGAATACGGAATCGCCCTTCACTCGAAGGACAAAGCTCCCATGGTCTGGCGCTGGCGCGCCGACGCTCCAAACATCAAGGCGGCATGCGCCGAGCCCAAGGTCGCGGCGGATGTCACCCGTGAAGGCGCCATCACCTGCTACAAGGTGTTCTTCCCGTGGAGCACCCTCGCCCTGACCGAGCCGCCCCGCGCCGGCTCGAACCTCGGATTCGCCATCGCCGTCAACGACAGCGACGAGTCCGGCGGGAGGCATGGACTGCGGATGTTCGGCGGCATCATCGACGGCAAAAACCCGGAGAACTTCGGCAAGCTGCGCATCGTGGAGTTAGAGACCGGAAAGTGACTCAGGCGGCTTGTGAATAGTGAATTGTGATTGATGAATGGAGGTTTTATCTATTCACAATTCACCATCCACTATTCACCTTCACCAGAATTCAAAAGGGCAAACCGTATGAAAACGTTCGTGCATCTCGTCCTCGCCTTCGCACTCCTGCACGCCTGCCCACTGTCCGCCTGGGATCTTCCAGGGATCTACGCCAACGCGCCGAACGTCTGGAAGGAGGGGCGCAACTGGAAATGGTCTGACGGCAATCCTATGCCGGACAACGGCGCCACGTGGACGTTGCTGTATCAACCGACGGAGGACGACCAGTCCCTGAGACCGATGAAGCCGGGCAAGGCTTATACCTACCACTTCGTCTGGCGCGACGAGGGAGACAGCTTCGATCCTCTTTGCTTCTACAAAGAACACACCTTGATCAGCATGGGCTCGAAAGGCGGCCCGGGAAAAGCTCCGCGAGTCGCGCTGATGTTCTCTCCCGACAATCCGGGTGAATTTCGGATTCAAATCGCCGGCGCGGCGACAGCGCAAAATCCCACGGCGGGAAACGCGTTGGTCACGCTCGCCATCGTCAACGACAAATGCGCCGAGGTCAGGGTCGTCAAAGAATTCAACCTGAACGCCAAGGGCGGACACGGAGACTTCCCCGCGACGTTCGAGTGGTCGGACACGGTCCACTTCGCATTGGGAGAAGGCTTCGCCGTCTTCCTGCGGTCCATCAACCCCGGCCCGGGCTCCTGCGGCCGAAGCACCCTCTCCCTCGAGAAGTTCGCCGCGTATCCCACGGCACCCTAAAGTCGAGTGATATAGTGAATCGTGGGTGGTGAATGGCGACACCGACACCGCTTCAACCACTCGTTCACACTCGTGGCTCTGCGAGAAACACCGTGAACTGATCCACGACTGACAAGGAGAGATAGTCGAACAGGGACAGGCTCCACCCCCTGGGACCGCGGGTCCCGCACGGCGACAAAGCCCAATGGGGACAGGCTCTTTATTGCTGCCGCTCCGAACAAGACGAACAAGAAGCCTGTCCCCTACCCTCTTATCGCTTGAGCTTGTCCATTTCCGTCTTGACTCTCGCATACAAATCCCCTATCCACACGGGTGCGGAAGGGCTGAGGATGATCGTGATGTTCTCGATTCCGGTTTCGGCGGCGAGGACGAACAACTCCTCAGCGGCCAGGTCGCCCATCGCAAGACAGCCGATCGAGCACTCCTTGCCATGGATCATGATGTCCGAACCTATATACTCACGTCCATCTTCGGTGCCTCTTCGACGGTCGTCTGCATTCGGATAATTTACGCGCAGAGCCAAATGATAGCGGCTGTTCGGGTTGAGCGATTCCAGGCGGTAGAGCCCCTCTGGGACTTGCCTGTCCCCTTCCCTGAGCTTCGGCCCAAGCGTTCCGCTCATCCCCAGGATCGGATAGCTTTTCAGGAGGCACCATTTCCCTTCCGTACCGGACACCCACACCTCGAGTCTCCGCTCCACCTTGATGCCAAGCAGCGTCGCCTGTTTGGGTGGATACGCTACCCCCGCCCCATCGAAAAACGGCTTCAAACGGGTCCGAACTGCCGTGCCGTACTCGGCCACGCGGTCGGCCGTTGTGTTTTTATCTTTCGTCATCCGCACCGCCTCCGCGAAAGACTTATAGAGCTTCTCCCGGAACGGCATCGCGCATACACACAGCGCCAATAGGAACCAGAGGACAACCTGTCGATATTTTATTCGAGTAGGAATGAAAATCTCTTTCATCTATGGTTTGCTTGTATTCCCTGTTGCTCAATCCTTTCTGCGTGAAGAAAAAGCCTGTCCCCCTAAAACTCGAATTGTCAATCCACCGGAATCGTCACCGATTCCGGACAATAGTTTTTCCGGCTTAGAATTTCACGGTCACCCGTGAAATTATATGCCGGAAAAAC
>CAYTFM010000346.1:0-8786 GCA_964436735.1 uncultured Victivallales bacterium
CCTGACACCTGACACCTGACACCTGACACCTGACACCTGACACCTGAAACCTGACACCTGAAACCTGATAACTATAAATGTCCTGACACTTTTCAACAAGGGGCGGCACGGACAAGACGCGGAGTCTCGTTCGACGTATTGAGAATGACGGACGGGAACGGTATAGTACACAAGCCAAAGTCTCCGCCGCGGCGGATATCGTTCGAAAACTCCGTGGTCGATCATGAAAACACCTCAGGAACATTCGTTGCATCATCCTCACCGATCATCTCGTTCGCTCGCCGCGGCGCTCGCTGTGGCGTGTGCGCTAGTTTTGACTGCCACGGCCGTGAGTGCGGCAGATGACAACTCCGCCGCTGAACTGGCCCCCGTGGCCGACAGCTTCTCCAAAGGCAACCTCGGCGCGGCGAAGGAAAAGATTGTTGAGCTGACGTCGGCGCCTGGCTCCTCAAACGATCTCATAGAAAGAGGCTCCTTCATGCTCGCTATCGCCTACTTCCTCGGCGACTCACCCGACGCCCCCGCGCTCTGCGCCGGCCTGCGCGAGCAATTGCCCGCCACCGCCGGCGGCAAAAGCTGGTCCGCCGAGGTGCTGAGCTACCTTGAGGGTGCCAAAAACGCCGAAAAACTCACCGCCGACATGGCTGACGCCCCGGCGGAGTGGAAGTCCGCCGCTTTTCTCGCACGGTATGTGAAAGGGTTGCGCGACGGACTCGATCCGAGGCCCCTGTACGACCTGATTAAGAGCTATCGAGACTCCATCGGCGGCACCCGCAAGGACTCCTGGCAGGCAGCCTGGTACACCCGCGTCGCCGTCTGGCAGAACTGGATACAGAACGACAAGGGGCAGAAGGACACCCTTGAACCGCTCATCGCCAAGAACAGCGCCACCGCTCGAAAGCAAAACGAGGACAACATCAAAACCGAGACCCGCGCCGCGGTGGCCGACGCCATCGGCATGCTCCTCGAGGGACGGGTCGCCGAGGCCGAGGCCGCCGCCGCCCCCAAACGCGAGTTCTGCAAGACGAAATACGGCGTCGACTCCCCGGAGGCCGTCGTGCTGAGCTATCTCGCCGGCGACAAAAACCTCAATGAGGAGAAGATCATAGCGGCGACGAGCACCAGTCCCGAAATGCGGGCCGCCGGATGCCTCGGGCTCTTCGCCAAACAACTGTTGAGCACGGCGAAACCCGACCGCTACGAGCTTGACAAACATCTTCGGAACTACGTGGGCAACCTGGAGACGGCCCGCGAGAACACCCCGATCGGCAAATGGAAAGCCCGGGTTCCCGCATGGCAGGCGTGGTGCGCCTCGGGATTCGTCAAAACCGAAGGGCTCGAACCCCTCCTCCTGAAACGGTCCGTCGCGAAAGCCGAGCAACCGCAGGCCAACGAAAAAGGCGGCGACCAGGCGGACGAGAAGAAAAACGCCGAGGCGTCCAAGGAGGCGGCTCTGAAAAAAGTCCTCGCCCTCACCCCCGAGAAACTTGAGGAGTCCAGAAAGCCTTTGGCGGCTCGCCCCGAGCTCACCACCGCGGAGTTCCCCGACGCCGACTTCGCCAAATACTTCAAGACCCTCCCCGATGATCTGCGGAAGAAGGAGACGCTGCGCTACGAATTGATCAAGGAGTTTAAAACGTATGTGCCCCGCGTGCTCACCCGCAGCACCTTTGAGGGCAAGATCACCCTGCGGGGCGGCGAGTCGTTCGACGGAATCGTCTCGCTCGCCAACGAGAAGGACATCATCGTCAAGAAGAGCAAGAAGGACCGCAAGGGACGCTCGATCAAATGGAAAGAGCTCGACGTCGATCAGTACCGGAACTTCATCCTCTCCTTCGCGCAACGCCGGCTCAAGGTCAAGGGCGCGGCCGAGGATGGCGACCCCAAGGCGGACGCCGCCGAGGACTATCTGCGTCTCGCCGTGCTCTGCGACTTCTGCAAAGACTACAAGACGGCCGTCGAATACCTCAGGGAGTCGGTCACCATCGCCCCCGCCGCCGCGCCACGGGCAGCGGACCTTTTCGTTGAATAGAAACACTTTTCGCAAGGTGGATCCGCTATGCTTGACGGAGTGAAGAAAACGCTTGGCAGGTTGCCGATGATCGGCACGAAGATGGCGACCGGCTCGCCCCCCCATTCCACCCCGAAGAACGGCGACCACCTGCTGACGCATATGAACATCCCGGCGTTGGCGGCGCGCCAGGACGCCGCATATGACAGGGCCGTCTCCCTGTTGAGCGGCGACATCTTCTCCTTGTCGGAACAGACGCGCCGCGAACTATATGCGGCCGTCCTCAAGCTTCTCGACATCTCGCGCAAAACGAGCCTTTCGCTCCCCTCGACCACCACCGACCGCCACGAGCCTCGCCATGTCAACCCCATCCATCAATACCTTACGCTCCTCAAAGACACCGTCCAGGCAGCGTACGCCCTCGTCACGCATGAGATGATCATCTTCCAGGAGGAGAAGCAGCTCAGCGACTTCATCGGCAGCGAGGTGTCCACGCAGTTCCGCTCGACTGACGAGATCTTCAGCGACAGCGAAATGAATGTTTTTCATTGCGTCAACGACCTCATAGAGATGGCCCAGCCCGCCATCGCACGTCAACGGGAGAGGATGCAGAAGTCCTTCTCGAAAAGCGTGATGGAGCGCTACGAGAAATCACTCAAGGAGTTCACCGCGCTCTACAAGACGATTGGGCGGAAAGAGGAGAAGCCCGCAGCGGAGAAATAAGCAATTAGGCTACCGTGAATAGTGAATCGTGAGCGGTGAATGGCTAAAACGATTCACCATCCACCATGTTCCATTCACCTTGCATCTTCGTCACTGGCGCCGTCGGCCATCGCAGCCACATCATCAACATTCAAATAGACACTTTCGGGAGTACTACGATGTCAAAGAGCAGCGATTCAAATCGACGCGCCTCCTCTTCCGCCACGGCGAAAAACGCCGTGCATCTGGGCGTCGACCTTGGCGGGACGAAGATCATCGCCGTGGTGACGGACGCCGCAGGACGACGCCTCGCCCGCGAGAAGCGCAAGACCAACACCCAGGCGGGACTCGACGGGATCGCCGAGACCATCCACGACGCCTGCGCCGCCGCCCTTGAAAAGGCTTCGAAGAAATGGAGCGACGCCGCATGCATCGGCATCGCCGTGCCCTCGTCCGTCGATCCCGCGACCGGTCTCATCCTCCACGCGCCGAATCTCGGCCTCAAGAAGCAGCCCGCCCGCGACGTCTTCGCAAAGGTTTTCGGACGCCCCGTCTTCGTGGGAAACGACGTCAACTGCGGCACCTTCGCCGAGTTCAAGGTGGGAGCGGGACGCGGCTTCCGCTCCATCATCGGCTACTTCGTCGGCACCGGCCTGGGCGGCGGCATCATCTTCGACGGCCAGCTCGTCCAGGGCGTCAGAGGCATGGGCGGCGAGGTCGGGCACATGATCATCCGCCACAAGGGGCGCGTCTGCGGCTGTGGACACCGCGGCTGCCTCGAGGCCTACTGCAGCAAGGTGGCCTTCGGCAAACGCTTCCACAAACTCGTCATCAAGAAGCAAAAGAAAAGCATCCTCACCGACTTGACCGGCGGCGACTTCGCCAACATCAACAGCCGCGCGCTGGCGCAGGCCTACCGACTTGGGGATGAGATCACGCGCGACGTCATCAATCAAGGGGCGAGGATGCTGGGGGTCGCCACCGCCAACACGCTCGCCCTCCTCGGCAGCGAGCTGGTGGTTTATGGCGGCGGCGTCATGGAGGAGCTCGGCGATGAGCTCCTTCCCGTCATCAAGCAGGGTATTGACGACCATCTCTTCGGCCTCGAGCCGGCCGACGTGAAGCTCGCCCTCGCCGAACTCGGCGACGACGCCGTGGCCATCGGCGCCGCGCTCCTCGCCATCGAGGATGCGGCGAAGGGGATGTAAGGAGCTGTTTTCCTATTGGTCGGCGTTCCGCTCAATTCCCGACCTGTGGGACTAACGCGATGGCGTCGAGTCGGAAGTCGGTATTTGCGTTGGACTTGAAACTTGGACCCAAACGCAGGTAGTGGTCACCCTCCTTGACTTCTATTTCCATACATTTCTGCCAGCCAAAGCCGGTTTCAGGTTTGGCTGAGTTCGGATGAAGCAGCACAACTGGCGGCAGCGCTTCACGGATGTGATCGGGGTCGGCTCCAAGTTCAACCTTGCAGGATAGTTTCGCATCGCTGACGCGCAACCACCAGCATAGCCACAACTCATATTTGCCAGGCTTAACCATGTCTGGCAGACGCCAACCAACATACAAGGGCGCGGCAGCGTCAAATGGCGGACTCGCCAGCAACATGCCCACACCCTCCTTGGCAACCTTCAACTTCGGCGGACGGCTGAAAGCCTGTTCGGCTTCAAGAATCACACAGGCGGATTCATCAAAGAGTTCCCCCATGTCCGCATGGCTGATGTCCTGGTTCGCATCAGCGCGTTTCATCGGGTTCTGGCGGAGATTGAGCTGCTTCCATTTGGCGGGATATAGCCGTGCCTCCGTGGGCACGTCCGCAACCATGGAGGTTTCCGCCCCCTGAGAGAACAGGAAGTTGCGCGTCAGAGTCTTCTTCCCCGATTCATCGGAAAGTAGCACTTCGCCATCAAACCGCACGTGTCCGCCCGGCTTTAGCGTCAGATTCTCCATGAACTCGCGCGGCACCGCGACTTCCACCCGATAGCCGCCCTCGAACGGCTTCACCAGCGCCTGTGCGCCGGGAACCACGCCGACCCATTCAAATTCGGCCGTCCCCACCGGGGATTGATATGTCCGGGGACGCTTCTCCCCTCCGGTTTTCGGCTTCATTCCGATTACCGCAGGGGGGGCATCCTTGCCCTGCGGCACGACCAGGAGACGCACATCTCCGGCCATCGGGTTCGTGCGCTGGCCCGGCAATCCCAGGTAGAGGCCGACACAATTACCGCCCTTGAAACCGGTTTCCGGCTCGTCGGCACCATTGCTGAAGGGAATCGTGCTCAGCACATCCCATCGCCCGAAAAGTTGTGTGCTGTTATATCCCACAAAAATAGTGGCCAGCTTACGCTCGCCCTGGCGCAGGGTGAAGGGAAAGAGCGAATTCCAGCGCACATCCGAGTCGTCCAGAACGAAGTCCTCGGGGATCTGCGAAATGGCGCCAGGCATATCCGCTTCACCCTGGCCGATGGCCGCGATCTGTTCGGCAGTAAGCGTGACACTGCCCGCATAGGCGTCCTCGGCGCCCAATCCAGACACTTCAAACAGCAAGCCGGCGGTCTGCCCCTGATAGGCGTAGTACTTCTGGGTTTTCTGATCATAGACAACCCTTCCTGAAAAAGTTTCGCAGGTGAACGTCTCAGGACCAGGTAGCGGGCCGGTCGCAAGATCATTGAAGATATTGCCACGATAGAGCCCATCAGACGTGTAGAAGTGGATCTTCCCCGCCTCATCGCCAAGCGCCACATACTTGTTGGCTAAGCCAGCCAGCACCCAGATAGTATAGATTTCGCCATCTTTCCGCGGCACCATCGCTTTCTGACCAACCGCCCACAGCAACTGTCCAGCGGGATTGTACTTGTGCAATCGGGCTAAAGTGAGATGCGACGACCAGAAAGGGCCGGAAGACTCGGGGCCGGCGCACCATGCGAAATACAGATTGCCCTCGGCGTCCACGCGGATACCGCGCCCCTGCCGTCGCCATTGGTTTGCCAAATCCGCGTCTTTGATCCCCGGGCAGTAATCCTCCACCACCACTCGCAGGCGGTCGTTATCCCAGGAGGGCCAGCCGTCCTTGTCGACACCAGCGCATGGTATGCAGACGATCTTCCGCCCAGCTTGGAAATAGACGTTCAAACGGTCGTCCACCCCAAAACCGAAGAGGGAACTGGGCATGTCGCCCTTCACGGCCGTCTTCTCGGCAGCTTTGTCCGAATCGACCGGTCTCGGCTTTTCGAGGATCATGGCGGGACGGCCCTCCTGCCCGGCTCCCAGATGGGCCACCGGGACACGGTCATCCCCGTCCAGCCGCATGATGCTGAATTTGGAAAAATCGGATGATTGAAACCGGTGTCCATTCACTGATACAATGTTCGGAATATTGAAAATTGTGGTATGCCCGTGATAGCAAGGGGGGTATCCAGCATTCTTCCAATCCCAATAAGCCAGTGGCCCGCTCCACTCTCCCGTTTCGGGATCAATGGTGGCGCGCATCATGGGAGCACCCCCTTGATTCCCGCCGCTTCCGGCATAATACAGCGTGAACGGATCGGCGGGATCTGCCCATACGCTGGTGCCATAGGTGCCGGGGCCAAACCACCGCTTACGGATACTGCCATCCTTGTTGAACCAGGTGATGACCCGGGGCGGCGAATTCTCCGCCACAAGCAATCCTCCCTCGCCGTCCGAAGCAATGCCCCAGGGGCGCAGGAAGTTCTCCGGTTCGTATTTCCCCGCCCACGGACGCCCTCCGGCCTTGCCCTTGGCCTCCAGGAGCTTTCCATCAACGGAAAACCGCTTGACCTGCTGACTTGCCGGCGCCGCGTCGGTGACCGCGATCTGTCCATCACCAAGCACCGTCAGATATACAGGCACTAAAAGATCTTTGTCTATAACCGGGAGAGGATCTCCCGCCGCGGCCGTGAAACGAACCACGCCTGCCGGGTTGCCTCCGGCGCCGCGCGAGATGGCATACAGATCTCCCTGGGAGTCGAAACAAAGACCGAACGGTTTCGCCAGCTTCAGTTCGCCTTCCACTTTTCCGCTCTTCAAATCGATGACGGCAATGCGATCCTCATAATAAAGGCTGACATAGCCTTTGCCGTCGCGGATCGCAAGAGCGGGCGCGTTGGGCTCCTTGCCATTCTTGGGTTTCTTCTTGCCGCCAACTGTGGCCGCCGTCCAGGAATTACGGTAAGGAACGTTGGTTCCCGTTGCCGCATCCAAACGGAAAATCTCCGCCTCGCCATCGAGGCCCGCCAAAAGATAGAGGTGCTTCCCGTCTCCGGCCACACTCGTGAAATCGCCCCAGTGGTTGCGCGCCACCGGACTCTTGCGCCAAAGGGTCTTGCCATTTCGGTCCACCTTTACGACCGATCTCCCTTGTTCCGCCATGTTCCAGAGAAAATAAAAACCGGTGCCATCCGATGCCACGCCCCACGGATCCACATGATCCGACCCCCAGGCCCCTTTGCCGTCTGGCGTATCATAGGGGGGTTCGCCGGAACTGCCCACCCCGCCGATGTATCGGGAACTTACGGGCGCATACGTGATGGCCTTCCAATTGTATGTGCCCGGAACCACGGGGTGCCCGGAATAATCCAACCCGTTCCACCTGATCGTGAACTCACCTGCCGGTTGAAGCGCCTCCTTTGTCAGCTCTCTTATCACCTGTCCTTTTGAATCGAAAATGTTGACGCTGACTGCGCCAGGACTTCTAAGCGACAGCGTGACGGGAACACCACCTCCCGTTTGCCGAGCTCGAATCTGATCCAGGGTGAGGTGCGCAGGCCGCCGCAGGTTGCCGGTGGCCGACACGCTGATCCGGCCCCACGTGCTCCAGCGCGTGAACCCCCAGCCTCCCGAAGACACTTTCCGAATGGCCGAGACGCGTATCGATGACTTGCCGCCGCTGCTGTCAGACCAGAGGATTTCCAGAAGCGCGGACAATTCGCTTCCTGCCGTCGGCGCTTGTTCCATTCCGAGAACCGACCATGGAAGAGCGCATTCCACCGTGTAGCCTTTTCCATCGGCCCAGACTTGTGTGGCTACTTCCGCTCCGGGTGCCTCCAGCTTCGCGCTCTTCCCCCCCGGCATCCCCGCCTCCACCTGCAGGCAGTCCTTCCCGGATGGATGGTGATGCCACAGACCGATATGCATCACCTTGGCAAGCTGTTCCGGACTCAACCCCTTGCCTTCATCCGGCAAGGGCTTGGGCAAGGTCGGATCGGCGGCCAGCCGGAACTGCAGGCAATCCCCCTCCCAATACCTTCCATCCAAGGGTTCGTAACTGTTTTTCAATGGCGTGGCATCCTTCACCCGCGCGGCCAGGTAGAGATTTTGCGCATCATACATCAACGCGTACTCCGCCTCCAGCGCGTTTGGATTGCTGCCATCCAGTGATACCTGCTCCTGGCCGGACAGATCCCACTCCTTCAGGTCGCCATCGATCACCACGTTGCCAGGCGCGGGAACCATGGCCGCCTTCCCTTCCGACGTGTCAATCTCGGCACCGCCGCATATGGCGGCAAGTCCAAACAGTGAAAATCCGACGAGAACGTGCCGTGGCAGAATTCGGAGCATGCCATGTCTCCTGTATTGAACTGGTTTTTGTTTGTCAGCCGACGGCTTGTCGCGTTGAATCAAGGGCACGTTGTCAATAAAGGCTTCATAGGTGGTATCCGGACTTCCTTTGCGAATCAGTGTTCCGATTCTTAGTTCGACGCGTCCACCTGACCAGTCGGCTGGGGCATTTACGGCACAAGGCGTCCAACGGGTCCAGTTTCCTTCCTTGATTGCCTTTTCACCCAGGAGAGCAGTTGCCTCCCGTGCGTAATAGTCAATCCGAAGGGAAACACATTCCCGGCGGATTAGAAGGTGAGCCCCACGAACCCCAGACATAACTTTGGGCGGCTCCATGACCATCGGCCCAAAACACATTTGCCATCCTCTGCTTGTAATGGATGGGGAAAAAAGCGTATGCCGTGGCATAATTGGGATCCACCCGTCCTCCCGAGCCTGTTTTCATGTATCCGTCAAGATAAGCGGCAGTGCTCAAACCATCGTTCAACACTGCCGT
>CAYTFM010000347.1:0-8774 GCA_964436735.1 uncultured Victivallales bacterium
GTACTGATCGACGCCCAACACGGGAGCCTTGGCGACCGCCGCGAGGTACGCCTCCTCGTCGAAGCCATAGCGCCGAGCCTGACGCCGGAAATGCTCCATGTCAGGCGGCTCAAGGAAAAACTGGCCGGTGAAAAGATTGCCAAGGTGCTGGCCGTCGATGATGATTGGCGAGGCGGTGTCCGTCAAGCCGTGGGGACAGACATATTTGATGGTTGGGCGCGCGTCGTGCAGGTGTTCGACGACATACTGGTCGCTTTTGCGGCATTCCCGCTCGGATTCGGGATTCGCCCGATGAAATCTGGTGCAGACCTCCTGCCAACCGGAGGCGGTCAAGACATTGCCGTCGTTGTCGATTATCGAACTGGGGAACGCATACGCCTGGTACAAGGCGTCAAACAGCTCCTGCAACTTGGGCACATCAAGCAGATCCTGCAATTTGTAGGGTGTGGTGCTCATGGCGTCGGGGACGCTCCAGATGGCCCCCCCCCTGCCCTCAGCAGCGAGGAGGAGAGCACGAGCGAGAAACACTTCTCATCGATTCTCAAATAAAAACATTTCGAGGAGGCGGGAAGGTCGAGGCATGAGCCAGCGCCCGAGGTCGGAAGACCGAGCGAGAATTCGACGTCAGCCGACAGGACGCTTTCAAGGAACTGCCCCGCGATGATGTTGAGAAGCTCGGCGACGCAGTCGAGAACGGCGCGCTCGGGAAGCTCCGCCGCCTCGCCCCCCGAGAGTCCGGCGGCGAGATCCCGCGCCAGTGGCTCCGGCAGGAACATGATGAACTCGCCTTTGAGAGGCGACAACGCCGCAAGCCTCGCCCATATCATCCGCGACTCCTCTGTCGGCGAGAAGACCATGTTCTCGATCGTGTTCGAGACCGCCGCCAGAACAGCGGCGGTGGCATCCAGACGAGTTGTGTTCATTGACTTGCCTCCCATTTATCGACGCCGCCAAACAGTCGATTCAAGTTAGGCGGGCTTCGCCCGCAGCGTTCAGCAATGTGGCCGGAGCATCCTGCTCCGGATTGATATGCTCAGATCCGGAGCTTGAAGCTCCGGCCACATTGAATTTCCACCACATGCACATAATCCGCCGCAGTGGAGACGTCCCCTCCGCGTGTCACGCTGGGGCCTTCTCTTCGCCGCCCACGGCGGATCCGCCCTGCAGCAATGCCGAGAAGAGCGGCGCGAGACTTGCGGGGGATGGCGGCTTCTTGACCACGGCCAACGCCCCGTGCTCGATGAGCGACTTCTCCTTGGCCGGATTGCTCACGCTGCTGATCACCACCACGGGTATCTCATGCAATGAGGGCGAGGCTCTCATCCTCTTTAAAAGCGTTTCGCCATCCATCCCCGGCATAGTCAGGTCGGTCAACACGAGATCCGCGCCATGTGCCTTCAGGATGCCGAGGGCTTCCTCGCCATTGGCCGCCTCCGCGAACTCCGCGCCGCGAAGTCCGGCGATCTCGACACAACGGCGGATGAACATCCGCGCCGACGCTGAGTCATCAACGATCAGAACTCTCATGGCACCCTCTTTTTAATTTCCTAAGAAAATTTTGTCATCAAAATTTTCTCATGCGTACCCCATGGCCGACTGCATCTTCTCGAAGGCGGTCAGCACGGAGCTCATGACCGTCTCCACGCCGTCGACATCCAGCTGAAATCTCTCGACGTATCCAGGATCCATCTTGTAGCACATGCCGTCCGAACCGTCCGCCACGCCAATCATCATGGCGACGATATCGCCGAGATGCGCCGCATACGCCAGAGTGATGTGCGGTTCGGGAGCCTTCGCCGGCTCGTGATGGTATCTGATGGCGGTGATCAACGGCTCCGGCATTCTCCAATGCTCTCCCAAGGCGGCGCCAGCCTCGCAATGATCAAGCCCCAGCAGTTCCCGCTCAACTTCGAGATAGGAAACTCCCTCCTTCTCCAGATTCGCCATCAACTCGCCCGCCTTGTCCTTGAGAAACGAGGAAAGCACCGATTTGCCGATGTCGTGCAGGATCCCCGCGGTGAACGCGACCCCTTCCTCCATGGGGCTGCGTGCCTTGTGGGCTATTTCTCTCGCGGCAAGCCCCGCCAGCAGGCTGTGCTTCCACAAACCGCCCGGCGCGCCGCAGTACCCCTCGAGCGGTGCCTGAAAGATATTTTTCGCGCACAGATCCAGCGCGGTGCCGATCACCGCGCGCTCCCCCATCAGGGCGATCGCCATCGACACCGTCGCCACGTCATTCTTCGGCTTGAACGCCGCCGTGTTGGCAATCCGGATCACGTACGCGGTCAGCACCGAGTCGCATTCGACGATCCTGCCCACGTCGCGCAACGCATGCCCCTCCTCCGCCGTCACCATCAGCAGGCGCTGCGCGCTGGGTGAAAGCGGAACGGTCTGCTGGATCCTCGCCCTAACCGCATCTCTCGCATCTGTCATATCGACCAGTTCTCCTTTCCAGGACTTGATATCATGGTCGTGCCCGTGTCGACGTCAACCGCGACCGTCCTGCTGATGTGCCCGCCGACCTCCTCCGCCACCGGACCAGTTCCGAACTTCCACAGTATCTTCTTTATCGCCAAAACGTTGCGTTTACCTATGTCAAATGTGTTGTTCGCATCCATGACGTTGGCGCCGCCGATAAGCTTCACATACATGTCCGGCAGTTTGCCGGACGCCCCCCCGCGTCGCATCTCCTCGACCAGGGCGGGGATGGCGCTGTCGGCGAAATCGCCGGGCTTCTCGACCCTCTTCTGCGGGTTCAAGGTCGAGTCGGGCAACGCGACGTGAACCATGCCCACCGTTTTCGTTTTGGGATCCAGTATGACCACGGCGACGCAGGAACCGAGAGCGAGCGTCTTGACGACGTCGCCTGGGGCGCCAACGGCACCCAAGTCACCTATCCCCAGCATCCTCAAAGCCATTTGCACACCCTAATTGGGGAAAATCGAAAATCGAAGCACGAAATCCGAAACAGCAGGAAACGCTGTTGAGCTGTTTTGTTTCATTACTTCGATATTTGAATTCCGAGATTACTTCGGATTTCGAGATTTGGATTTCGGATTTTCCTGTATGTCATCTGTGCTTCTCCAGCACGGAGAGCACGGCGCCCGAGATACCCTCATGAGGCACCAAACGCTCCGCCGCCCCGCGCTCCCACGCGACCTTCGGCATGCCGAATACGACGCACGACTTCTCGTCCTGCGCCATGGTCCGCGCCCCCGCCTCGCGCATCGCCAACATCCCGTCCGCTCCATCGCCCCCCATGCCGGTGAGCATCACGCCAACGGCGTTGGCTCCCGCATGGTGCGCCACGGAACGCATCAGCACCTCGACGGAAGGACAATGCCCATTGACCAACGGCCCCTCGCAGACGGACACTCGATAAATGCCGCCCGAGCGCTCAAGTTCCATATGCATCCCTCCAGGGGCGATGAGAGCCCTGCCCCGCATGACGCGGTCGCCCTGCTCCGCCTCCTTGACCTGCATGGCGCAGATCGTGTCAAGACGCTCGGCGAACATCTTGGTGAAGCCGGCCGGCATGTGCTGGACAATCACCACGCCCGCCATGTCGGCGGGGAATCTCGTCAACACCTCTTTGATCGCCTCCGTTCCGCCGGTCGAGGCCCCGATGGCGACGACCTTGTCGGTCGACTCGCTGAGCGCCGTGGGAGCGTGCTTGACGTGGACGGGATGCGGAGACGTCTGGGCGGCACGCCCCAGATGACGTGGATCGACCCTTGAGGCGGACTTCACCTTGGCCCGCAGTTCGACCATCATCGTGTTGAGTCCCCGGGCGACATCCGCCTTCGGCTTGAGCACGAAATCGACCGCCCCCGCCTCCAGCGCGTCGAGCGTGATCCGCTTCCCTCTCTCGGTCAACGAACTGACCATCAACACCGGCATGGGGTGCTGCGGCATCAGCCGACGCAGAAATTCGACGCCGTCCATCTTGGGCATCTCGACGTCGAGCGTGAGGACATCCGGCTTCAGCTCCAGAATCTTGTCCCGGGCCGCATACGGATCAGAAGCCGTGCCGACCACCTCGATGTCAGGATCCATGGACAGCCCCTTGGCGAGGATATCCCTCACCAAGGCCATGTCGTCGACAACTAAAACCCGTATCCTGCTCATGCGTGAATCCTACATCTCATCCGTAAAACGTGAAACGTAATCCGTGACGCCCAATGACCAATGACTAATGACTTTTCCTATACACCGCCGGTTTCAGGTAGGTGAACAAGTTGTGACTGCGGCCAAGCGTCTCCGAATGTCCGATGAAAAAATATCCCCCGTCGGCGGTACAGGCGTGAAAGCGCTCCACCAACGCGTCCCGGGTATGCATATCGAAATAGATCATGACGTTCCGGCAGAAAATGACATGGAACGGCTTTTTGAAGGGAAAGCTCTCGTTCATCAGATTGAACCGCCGGAAGGTGATCTCGGCTTTGATCTCATCCTTCACGCGCCATTGATCCGGGCCGTCCTTGATGAAATATTTGTGCTTCAACGCGGCGGGGAGTTTCTCGAGGCGGTCCGCCGTGTAGACGCCCGCCGTGGCGACCCCCAGGGCTCTGCTTGAGATGTCGGTCGCGAGAAGTCCCGCATTCCACTGACCGTACGCCGTCCCGAAGAACTCCCGCATCAGCATCACCAGCGTGTACGGCTCCTCGCCGGTCGCGCACCCCGCGCACCAAATGCGCAGATCATGGCACCCTGACGCCTTGAGGGCAGCGGTGATGTTCGGCAGGGTCTCCTTGACGAAGAAGTCGAAATGCTCGTGCTCCCGGTAGAAGAAGGTGTGGTTGGTGGTGATTTTGTCGACAAGCTCGCTCACCGCCTCGTTTCCACCATCCGCCCGCAGATAGTCGAGGTATTGACTAAAGGTCTCAAAACCTTTTGTGGCGAGAACCTTGGTCAACCTCCCCATGACCAAACTCCGCTTCTCATCGCTGAGCTTGATGCCGAACTGGGCTTTCATGAGATGGGCGATCTCGTCGAACTCTTTGCTGGTGATCTCGATCATATAGGGTTCAGGGTTCAGGGTTCAGGAACAAGAAATCCGCCGCGGCGGAACGGGGTCTCAGGACACAGAATTTGACGTCTTGTGTCATTCCACACTCGTTTCGACGCTCTTGAGCAATGAGTTCACGTCGAGGATGAGACTGACATGGCCATCGCCGAGGACGGCGCATCCGGAAATGCCCTTCGGCGTGCCGAGGTACGCGGAAAGGCCTTTGATGACGATCTGATGCTGTCCGATGATCTCGTCGACCAGCAGCGCCGCGGCGCCAGATTCCGACTCCACGATGACGAGAATGCCTCGGTCAAGCTGCGTGATGGCTCCGTTTTTCAGATACAGTTGATGCAGCCTGACGATCGGCAGCAGTTCCTCGCGGACCCTCACCAGCTCCCGTCCGTCGGGCCTTGTCGTCACCATCCTCGCCTCGGTCCGGATCGACTCGCGCACCGCGAGCAGCGGGATCGCGTACTGGCTGTCGCCGACACGCACCAGCATGCCGTCGATAATCGCCAGCGTCAACGGTATGTGAATGACGATGTCGGTGCCCGTTCCGGGAACCGTTTTGATGTCGACCCTGCCATTGAGCTTTTCGATGTTGCGCTTGACCACGTCCATGCCGACGCCCCGGCCGGATATGTCGGTGAGCTTATCGGCGGTGGAGAATCCTGGCTCGAAGATGAGCGCGTAGATGTCCCTGTCAGAAAGTTGCGTGGCGTCTCCTTTCACGAGTCCCTTCTCGATCCCCTTGCGCAGAATCTTGTCGCGGTCGAGACCTTTGCCATCGTCGCTCACGATGATGACGACCTCGCCGCCGTCGTGTTTCGCCTCGATGACGACCGTCCCCTTTTCCGGCTTGCCGAGCTTCACCCGATCCTCGGTGGCCTCAAGTCCGTGGTCGATGGAGTTCCTGATGATGTGGACAAGCGGGTCGCCTATCTGCTCGATCACGTTCTTGTCCACTTCCGTATCCTCGCCGACAAGCTCGACGTTGACCTTCTTCCCGGATTTGACCGAGAGGTCGTGCACGAGGCGGATCATCTTTTTGAAGGTGGTGGCGAGCGGGATCATGCGGACGGCCATCGCCACGTCCTGCAGATCGGCGGAGATTCGGGCGAGGTGATGGACGGCGCGGTCGAGATTCTCATCCTCGATCTGCCGCAGGACGGGATTGCGCAGCACCATGGCCT
Organism: uncultured Victivallales bacterium; assembly: GCA_964436735.1. Taxonomy (GTDB): domain Bacteria; phylum Verrucomicrobiota; class Lentisphaeria; order Victivallales; family GWF2-38-69; genus CAYTFM01. Next base: position 6,205 of record CAYTFM010000347.1, read on the forward strand.
CGGCCACCACAAGCTCGCCGACCAGATTGATGAGCCGGTCAAGCTTGTCAAGATCGACGCGGATGTCCTTCCTCACGAGCCTCTGATCCGTCGCCCCTGGCGGGGCCTTCCCCTCCCGCTGCTCGGAGATCTCGCTCATGTCCTTCACGTCGGCGACCATGGCCAGCTCAACCTCTGTCAACGCGGCCTCCGAGGGGGCCATAGGTGTTTTCGGCAGCAGGTCGTCGAGGAATTCGATGAGCATCGCGCAGTTGGGAATGACGCCGCCGGAACCAGAGGAAATGGACGCCAGTCCGCCGCGGAGGATGTCCAGCGTCTTGAGCATGATATCGAGGTTCTGCTCCGTGGCCTCGACCACTCCCGAGCGCATCGCGTCGAGAACGTTTTCTATTTTGTGCCCGAGTCGCTCCATGTCAGGTAGCTGCATGAAACCGCAGTTGCCCTTGAAGCTGTGGATCAGCCGGAACGCCTCGTTGAGACACGTCGTCCGCTCGTCACCGCCCTTTCCGCCGAGTCCCAGCAGCCCCTGCTCGGCATTGTCGATCAGTTCGTTGGATTCCTGCGTGAAACGCTCAAGCATCTCGGGCGTGATCGTGAGCTCGGGTAGCGAGAGCGCTATTTCCTGCTCCGTTGACGCAGGCTCCGCCGCAGGCTGAAAGCCGACAGACCGCGCCTCAGTCGACGATGATGACGCCGCCTTCGCGAACACCGCGCTCTTCGGGGCGGCGACCCCGTCCAGTTTTGACATCGCCTCGGTCAACGCGGCGACCGCCGTCACCCGGATCTCTTCCATGCCCTTGTCCGTGAGGGTTGTGGCGATATGCGTCAGCATCTCACGGACGCCGTCAAGCACGCCGAGCTCCACGCCGACATAGTAGGAGTTCATCGGTATATTCTTGCGGCGGAAGGCGTCAAGCAGCGTCTCCGCATGGTGGGTCACCGTGGCGATGTTGTCCATTTTGAGGAAGCCGGCGGCCCCCTTCATGGAGTGGAAGAGACGGAAGACGGAATTTATCGACTCCATATCAGCCACGCCATCGGACTCCTTAAGTCCAATAAGGATTGGCTCGACCGTGTCGATCATGTCCTGACTCTCAGCCACGAATGACTGGATCAGTTCAATATCCTCGTCTTGACTCATGTCCTACCACCATCCGCAAAAGATTATTACTGAAACAATGCGGAGTTTGCCCGCAACCCAATTTGTAGCCATGCCTTTCAGCACCAAGCGTCCGATTGATCGGGCGACCGGCCCGCCTTGTGTGGGTGTGGTGTTGTTGGGTTCTTGTTATTTTCAAAGATGCTGATCTTTAAGTCGCTAACCGCACACTCTTTAATCCCGGAGGCCGGAGCGCCGGCTTCAGCCGGCAGCCCATGCCCGGCTTCAGCGGGCATCCACAGCCCCTCCCGCGGCCCTCGAGGACCACGGCCGCTTCCGCCTGAAGGCGGAAGACGCCGACAGCCCGCCCTACAATACCACTTCATCAACCAAAGGTAAACGCCCGCTGCGCTTGTAAAAATCTGATGTGCGCACCATATGCCGCGCCTCATGCCACACCAAACATCCACAAACGCTCTTCCCTCCAGATTTTTAGTAGTCTTGAGTGGATACCATTCAAGACCATTAACAATCCGCCCCACGCCTGTTGAGGCGGCAGGACGCATCGGGGACGCGCCCTGCCACACCCCAGGCTTCGGATTGTTATTTTAGAATTTCCCGAACTCCTTGTCGTCGAGGGCGATCATCTCGCCGCCGACGACTTTCTTGCCCGCCTTCCCGCCCTTGCCCGGCGCGCCCCAGTTGGAGGAGGCGACCTGCTTCTTGGCGGCGAGTGCATTGCTCTTCCCGGTGTTCATGGAAAGGTGCTTCGCCGCGACCTTCGCGCCCGACGCGCTGGCCAGTTTGAACTGCGCCAGCAACTCCTGCAACTGCGCGGACTGCCCCGACAGCTCCTCGGCGGCGGCGGCGGTCTCCTCGGCGTTCGCCGTGTTCTGCTGCGTGACCTGGTCCACCTGGCCGAGCCCCTGGTTGATCTGCGTGACCCCTTGCGCCTGCTCATTGGAGGCGGCGGCGATCTCGCCGGCGAGGTCGGTGACCTTCACGATGTTCGACATGATCTCCTTGAACGACTCCGAAGTCCGCGTCGCGACAAGGAGTCCGTTCTCCACCTTCTTGCCGGAGGACTCGATCAGTTCGGCAGTCTCCTTCGCGGCCTTCGCGCTGCGGCCGGCGAGGTTCCGCACCTCGTCCGCGACCACCGCGAACCCCTTGCCGTGGCGTCCGGCGCGGGCGGCCTCGACGGCGGCGTTCAGCGCGAGCAGGTTTGTCTGGAAGGCGATGTCGTCGATCACCTTGATGATCTTGGCGATCTGCTGGCTGGAGGCGTTGATATCGCCCATCGCCGTCACCATCGACTTCATCTGCTCACCGCCCTTCTCGGAGGCGTCGCGGGCCGTCTTCGCCACGGCGTTGGCCTGCGAGGCGTTCTCTGCGTTGGTCTTGGTCTGCGAGCCAATCTGCGTCATCGAGCTGGTGATCTCCTCCAGCGAGGAGGCCTGCTCCGTGGCGC
>CAYTFM010000348.1:0-8724 GCA_964436735.1 uncultured Victivallales bacterium
AGACGCACGAACTCAAGGGTGGATTCTTTCCTCGGACCGATGTCGATCCGGACTACGCCGACACGGGCGTCTGGACGTTCGAGTTCACCGATCCCATGCCGCACCGCGCGTTCGGCCCGAAGGATGGCCCGGTTCCGGTGGACCGCCCCGACATCCAGTTTCCGCAGCCATGGTTCCGCAAGGGCGGGTGGAAACGGAACTGGACGCATTTCCTCTTCAAGAGGGCCGACGGAAAGCTTATTAGGATCCCCACCAACCACCTCGAGAACCACGACAAGGACTTCTGGCGGCAGAGCTCTGACGGTTTCGTGGCGTTTGTCGGCGGGAAAGGGACGAACCTCCGCTACCGCTTTCTCGACGGCACCGGCCGCACTGTCGCGCACCATTATTGCATGTGGGGCTATGACATCCATTTCTGGGAGATCATCGGGGAGGGCTCGGGGGACGGTCTCAATCCGCCGCCGCTGCTCCTCAAGGGACAGGTGCTTCGTCATCATTATGTTATGGAATCACTATCCGACGCCGAGTCGGCACGGTTGCTGAAATCCGCCGAGGAGCATCCTTGGCGCGGGGCGGATCAGCGGCGGCTTGACAACACGCCCCGCTACAACGCCGGACGCAATCTGTTCCAGAAAGGGCTTGGCCGCGAAGACGACGCCGGGTTCTTCCAGGCGGCCAGCGAGTGCCAATTCCTGCCCACGCATCCCGGACGGAGCGCGCCGGGGTGCCTGCTGATCGACAACCATCTTCACGCCTACGATGTGAAAGGGAATCCTGTTCCACAGTACAACGGGTGGGCGATCGGACTGGGTTCGGACAACTGGCACACGCCGCTCGAGTCCAACCGGCGCTACGAGATCTCGGTCTTTGTCAAGATGGAGGGCGAGCCGGGAACCATCGCGCGGATCGCCATGAAGTTCCAGACACAGAAGAACCAGGCCACGCCGAAATTCAAAGTCATCCCTTCCAAGAGCTACTTCTCGAACAGCGCCTCCGGCAAGACCGGATGGACGCGGCTCGTATTGCGGACGCCGCGACTTCCCAAGGACTACGTGTCGACGATGGGGATTCGTCTTGAGCTCATCGGCCGCGGCCTCGCCTACTTCGACGAGTTCGAGTTGAAGCTTCTTCCTAAAGAATAACTTCGCTGACCCCCTTCACATGGAACGGCTGTCTCCTCTCTTCCGGTAGCTGAGGGGAGTCAGCCCGACCTGCTTCTTGAACAGCCTCTGGAAATAGCACGGCTCCTTGTAGCCCAGATGGAACGCGATCTCCGACACGCTCAGATCCGAATTCAGCAGAAGCTCCTTCGCCTTTCGTATGGCCACATTGATAATATGACTTTTGAGAGGGAGCTTGAACTGCCTCTCGAAGCTCTTCGAAAGGGCCGCCCGGCTGACGCACAGTTTCCCCGCGATGTCGGCGACGCGCAGTTCCCCCGGCGGTTTCGTCGAGACCATCTCCAGCACCAGCCGTTGGTTGGGGCTCAGGCTGGCCCTCCTCTCCAGTTCCGGAAAAAGCGGTCGGCAAAAGGCGACCGCCGCCTGGAAGGCCGCCGCCTGCCATAGCGCGTCCACCCCGCTCCCCACCGCGGAGATGATGGAGTCGAAGAGATGCTGGTCCCGGATTTCAGGTATGCCCTCAAGCTCCGCTCCGACAGGGAAACCGAAGCCGTCAGTCAGATAGACGTGGAAGGCTTTGATCTTGCATCTCCGATAGGTGGCCTCGAAGGGACGTTCGGGCGGGAGAAGATAGATGCCGCCGCGTCTCAGCATCCGGACGCCGGACTCTGTCCCAAGCCGCGCCTCGTTTCGCTCGATGAGGAAGATTCTCGCGAACGGAGGAGAGGGATGGAGGAAGGTCTTGGTGCTTTTCGCGTCGGAGTGGGAGGGACTGATGAAGTCGCAGGTGAGCGAGAACTCGGCATCCTTCCCCCGTATGGTCTGCGTGATCCTGGGGTGCGGCCGGTTGCGGAAGTCGCTTCCCTCGTGGATTATGGTTTTTCGTCCCATGGTCTCATCCTTTGATGAAATAAGTATAGCCTTATGCCAGTAGGAATCCACAATAATGTCTCATAAGTATAATTGTTGGATAATTCCTTCATTGTCCGGCTCCTCGCAATGCGATACAACTGGGAGTATGCGAGCGAAGCGTGAAAACCAAATGGAGGATATGACCATGCAGTATTTCCGTCCCGAGGATCGCCGGTATGCCGTGGGGGATTGCATCCCCTTTTTCCACAATGGCGTTTTTCATCTTTTTTATCTTCTCGACGAGGGGCATCACAACCATCCCCTTGTAGGTGGGTTGGGCGGGCACCAGTGGGCGCACGCCAGCAGCGCCGACCTCCGGAGCTGGACGCATCACCCCTTGGCGATCCCCTGCGATTATTCGTGCGAGGGCAGCATCTGCACAGGCTCGCTGCTCTTCCATGATGGCGTCTTCCACGCCTTCTACGCCCTGCGCACGTATCCCGCCGGCGGGGAGTACCTCTGCGTGGCGAAGAGTCCCGACGGCATCCGGTTCGACAAGCCGGCGAAGCCCTTTCTCGCCGCGCCGGAGGGATACGGGGGTGACCTTCGGGATCCCTTCGTTTTCCGCGCCGCCGACGGCGTCTTCCACATGCTTGTCACATCGCGGGACCGGAGCCTTCCCGCGGGGCTGGATGGATGCCTCCTGCACCTCGTCTCCCGGGATCTCTCTGACTGGAGCGTCAAAGGTCCTTTCCTCAGGACGATGAGCGGCGACGCGCCGGAATGCCCAGATCTCTTCGAGTGGAACGGCTGGCACTACCTGTTGTTCGGCCTCGGCGGCGCCACGCACTACCGCATGGGGAGGACGGCGTGTGGTCCATGGGAGACGCCGTCGCAGGATATTCTCGATTGTCCTGCGTCGAAAGTGATGAAGACGGCGTCTTGGAAAGGGGGTCGCCGCATCGCCGTAGGCTGGGTGTCAGGGCGGAATAATCACTATCATGGGGTCTTCGGCGGGCGGGCCATCTTCCGGGAAGTCGTCCAGAACGCCGACGGGACGCTTGGCACAACCGCTGTTCCGGAGATGGAGCTGGCATGCGGCGAGGAGGTTGCGCTCAATGTCGTCCGGGAGGCGGATGGCGTCGCTGCGCGGGGTAAGGATGTCACGCTCTCCGCCTCTGGTTCTGGCGTCGCGGCGGTTCTTGCGGGGCTCCCGAAAAACTTCAGGCTCGAGGCGCGGGTGGCGCGGACGTCATCCGTGGGGGTCCTGGGGCTTCATCTTGGAGCCGTCGACGGCAAGGCGTGCCCCCGTCACTTGGAGATTCTTCCACTTGAGAGGAAGGCGAGCCTTAACAGGGATGAATGCGCGATCGGCGAGGTTGCCGAGATCGCCGACTCGTCCTTCGCTCTGAGGGTTATTGGGTATGCGGATATCGTCGATGTCCATCTCGGCGGGCGACGGACCATGGTGAACTGCCTTCCCGGGCATGTCGGCGACCGGTTGGTGCTGTATGCGGGAGGAGGCGATGTGCGCGTTGAAGGGCTGAGGATATGGCGTCTTCAGCCGCAGCCGCCAAATATGTAGTCCTTGGCCGCGTTGCGACATATTTGTAGTCGCCGGAGATTGGGAGATGCACTCGGATTGATGATGATAAATAATTACAAGTATCTGGTTATGAAGTAATAATAGTTGTAATGCTCGCCTCCTGCTGGAGTTGGCACGGCAATAGCTAAGAGCCTGTTGAAAGACATCAAGACGGTTCGGGGTACTCCGAAGCGGTTTGAGATGCATCAGGCCACAGCAAGTTGGACCACTAGTCACATAGGAGGAGAGACATGACAAAGATGCTGAAAGTTGAGAAAGGCGCAGACGAACGGTACGCATGCGAGAGGGCGGCGATCGGGCGCGGAGGAAGACTGGGACTGGGAGCGGTTGTGATGACGGCGGCCGCGGCGTTCGCGCTGTGCGGCGGGATCTGTCTCGCCGAGGAGGCGTCGACGACTATCTCCGCCGTCGCGGCCGCGGCTCCGGCGGCTCCGAAGATCGACACGGGTGACACCGCCTGGGTTCTGATCAGCACGGCGCTGGTGATGCTGATGACCATCCCGGGTCTTGCCCTGTTCTATGGAGGTCTGGTCAGGCGCAAGAACATCCTCTCGGTTCTCATGCAATGCTTCATCATCACCTGCCTGGTGAGCATTCAGTGGGTGCTGTTCGGCTACAGTCTGGCGTTCGGTCCGGACGTGAAAGGGTTGATTGGGTCGCTGGAATGGGCCGGACTGGCGGGAGTGGGGCTTGAGCCGCTGGCGGACTATTCAGCGACGATTCCGCATCAGGCGTTCATGATCTTTCAGATGATGTTCGCCGTGATCACCCCGGCGCTGATCATCGGGGCGTTCGCCGAGCGGATGAAGTTCCTGCCGTTCTGCGTGTTCACGCTGTTGTGGTCGACGCTTGTGTATGATCCGGTGGCGCACTGGGTATGGTCGGCCTACACGCCGACGGGCGCCGAGAAGCCGATCTTCGGTTTTCTGCGGGCCTGGGGCGCGCTCGACTTCGCCGGTGGAACCGTGGTGCACATCAATGCGGGTATGGCCGCCCTGGCCGCCGCTTTGTTTCTCGGCAAGCGTGTCGGCTATCCCGAGAAGATGTCACCGCCGCACAATCTGCCGTTCGCCGTACTCGGCGCGGCGCTGCTGTGGTTCGGCTGGTTCGGCTTCAACGCCGGAAGCGCCCTGAGCGCGAACGGCCTCGCGGCGAGCGCCTTTGTGGTGACGCACGTGGCGACGGCGATGGCCGGGCTCACCTGGGCGCTGTTGGATTGGCTCGTCAACAAGCACGCGACCGTGCTTGGCGTGATCACCGGCGCGGTGGCGGGACTTGTCGCCATCACCCCGGCGGCCGGCTTCGTCACCCCGATGGGCGCGCTGCTCATCGGCGTCGGCGCGGCGGGCATCTGCTTCATGTTCGTGATGTACGTCAAACCGAAACTCGGCTACGACGACTCGCTTGACGCGTTCGGCGTGCACGGCGTCGGCGGCATCTTCGGGGCGCTGGCGACGGGGCTTCTGGCGACGGTGGCGGTGAACTCCGCCGGAGCCAACGGTCTCTTCTACGGCAATCCGGCGCAGTTCCTCATCAAGATCAAGGCCGTGGCGATCACGATCGCCTACTCGTTCGTGGTGACGTTCGTGCTGCTGAAACTGGTCGACCTCACGCTCGGCCTGCGCGCCACGGAGCACGAGGAGCGAGTGGGACTCGACCTGTCAGAGCACCGTGAGACCGGTTACACACTGATTGACTAAATAAATCCGAAACACGAAGCACGAAATTCGAAAAATAGAGAGGTTCAACATGAAATACATAGTCGCGATTATTCAGCCAGACCGTTTGGACGACGTCCTTAAAAATCTTGAGGATAAGCAGATTCACCTGGTGACCGCCACGAAGGTGATGGGCCGCGGGCGGCAGAAGGGGGTGGCCGAGGTGTACCGGAGCCACAAGGAGGCGGGTAGCCTCCTCCAGAAGGTGAAGCTTGAGGTTGCGGTCAACGAGGAGTACGTGAAGCCGACGATCGACGCGATCACCGAGGGAGGGCGCACCGGGCAGATCGGTGACGGCAAGATCTTCGTCCTCGACCTCAAGGACTGTGTCCGCATCCGGACCGGCGAGACGGGGGGGCAGGCGATCGGGTAGGCAAGCCCGGGAGAGCCGGGCTGTGAGTGAGGGGGCGGGCGCGACGGAAAACCAAGTGCCCGCCCTTTTTTTTTATCCTGTGTTTGACGGCGAGTGGAAAGAGAAAATACAGGGAAACATGTATAGGAGAGAAAACAAACTGTTGTTGTATGGGTCGTTGATTCTCTTTTTCACGATGACCTTCCTCTCGGCACTGTCTGATGAGATAACCGTTTCAGCCGCGGCGAGCATGAAGGAGGCGGTGGGTGAGGTGGCGGACGCATTCGCGAAGACGCATCCAGACGTGAGGATAATGAGGAACTTCGGGGCATCCGGCGCATTGGCGAAGCAGATCGAGGCAGGGGCACCGGCCGACATTTTCATCTCGGCGAACACGGAATGGATGGAGTATACGAAGGAAAAGAAACTCGTTGACGACGAAAGCGTCACTGTCGTCGCGCACAACCAACTTGTCGTCATCGGCCGCAAGGGGATAACCGCTGCGTCGATGACCGACTTGCCGAATCTGGAGCGGATCGCCATTGGCAGTCCGGGGAGCGTGCCCGCCGGCGACTACGCCATGAAGGCGATGAAGCAGGCGGGGATCGACGCGCAGGTGAAAAGCAAATTGATCATGGCGAAGGATGTGGTCGAGTGCCTCATGTATACGGAGAAGGGCGAGGTTGATGCCGCGTTCGTGTATCGGACGGAATCTATACAGGCAAAAAATTCCACTCAACTTTTTGCCGTGCCCCGCGAGCTGTGCCCCGAGGTGGTTTACCCCATGGCGCTGACCGTCGCGGGAGCGAAAAACAAGGATGCCGCCGCGTTCCTCGATTTTCTGAAGAGCGGCGAGGCGAAAGCCGTGTTGACGCGGCATGGGTTCAATGTTGAATAGCGGGGAGGGAAAGAATGCTGGGACTCGCACCAACCGACTGGGAGGCTGCCGTGCTTTCCCTCAAGGTGGCCGTGGTGGCGGTCGCATTCGCCCTGCCGTTCGGGATCGCCGCGGCGTATGCGCTCGCATTCCTCCGTTTCCGCGGTAGGCTGGCGCTTGAGCTGGCGGTCAATCTGCCTTTGACGCTGCCGCCGGTCGTCATTGGTTACCTTCTTCTCATGCTGCTGGGCAGGAATGGTCCGCTCGGTCACCTCCTCGAGGTGATCGGCGTTAGAATCGTCTTCACGTGGAAGGCGGCGGTGATCGCCTCGGCGGTGGTCGGTTTTCCGCTGCTGGTCAGGTCGATCCGTACCGCGATGGAGTCGGTCGATCCACGACTGATCCAGGCGTCGCGGACGCTGGGCGCGCGGTGGCACGACACCTTGATGACCGTGATCATACCGTTGTCGCTCCGTGGCATTCTGGCCGGTTCGTCGCTGATGTTCGCCCGCAGTCTGGGAGAGTTCGGGGCCACCATCATCGTGGCTGGCAACATTCCCGGCGTCACGCAGACCATCCCACTCGCCATCTACGAATACAGCTGTTCGCCGAGTAGCGAGAGGCTGGCGCTGGCGCTTTGCGCAATGGCGATCATCATCTCGATCGCCGCGCTGCTTCTCCATGAGGCGGCTGTCGGAAAAATGACGGGGAGGCGCTGAGCATGGAACTGCGCGTCAGGGCTGAGAGTCGTCGGGGTGACTTTGCGATGTCCGTGGACTTCTCCGTCGCAGGAGGGCGATTCGGTCTCTTCGGCGCCTCGGGGAGCGGCAAGTCGACGCTCGCGGCTCTGATCGCCGGCCTGGTGCGGCCCGACAATGGCGAGATCGTCTTCGATGGAGAACCACTTTTCGACGCCGTCCGGCGGATCGATGTGCCGCCCGAGCGTCGACGAATCGCCATCGTCTTCCAGGAGTCGTGCCTGTTTCCGCACTTGGACGTCAGGTCAAATCTCCTCTACGGCTTTCGGCGTTGTCCGGCAGGGCGGAGAACTGTCGAATTCGACGCGTTGGTCGATGCCATCGGCATGGAGGAACTACTGGATCGCCGCATCGAAGGGCTCTCCGGCGGGGAGCGGCAACGGGTGGCGCTGGGACGCGCGGTGCTCGCCAGCCCCCGTCTGCTTCTGATGGACGAACCGTTGTCCAGCCTTGACGACGCGTCGCGTTTCCGCATCATCCCGTATCTGAGGAACGTCAGCGAGCGCTTCCACATACCCTATCTGTTCATCTCCCACTCGCTTGTTGAGATGCGGCTTATGACGGATCATGTGCTGGTGCTCGAGGCGGGACGCGTCACGCGGGAGACCACTCCCGATCAACTCGCCAGGGGCGAGATTGGGCGGAGCCCCGGCGGCTACCTCAACCTGCTCGCCCTCCCCGAGCCGCGGCCACGCGGAAACTTGCTCGCCTATGGCTGGGGCGGCATCGAACTGATCATCTCCCCGACCTCAGGCCGCCCCGGACGGCTCTTTGAACTTTCCTCCAAGGATATCATCCTCTGCAAGCGGCACCCCGAGGCTATCAGCGCACGCAACTTGCTGCGCTGCAAGGTGACAGGAATCTTCCCCGTCGGCGATAGATTCGGCGTGGAGCTCGACTGCGGCGGCAAACGGCTGGTGGCGGAGGTCGTGGGTGAGGCGGTCACCGAGCTCGGAATCAAGGAAGGGGGCGAGATCTTCGCCCTCTTCAAAGCCGTCGCGTTCCGGGCCTTGGCCTGAGTGGAACCACGAGGCGAGCGGGTGAGGTATGGCGTCGGGCGAAGCCGGATGAGCAGAAAAAGAATGCCGGGCCTTGCGGCCCGGCACCATTCGGTTACTCCTCTTCTTTATGTCTGCGTTTTGGTTGATACCGCGTCACAACACTACTTCCTGTTCAGGATCACCTTGTCGACGAAGTCCACCGCCGCGCTCGGAGCTGGGGCGTCGATCGCCTCCTGCGTTTTTGTCAGGATCTCCTTGGCCTTCTCGACGACCCCCTTTTCCGGCAACACTTTACGCGGCGTGAGGAACACCACGATCTCCGAACTCTTGTTCACGTCGACCTCATGCCGGAAGAGGTAGCCCAACAACGGTGTGTACCCGAGGATCGGCACCCGCTCATCCTGCTTCGTGATCGTGTCCTTGCGCAGTCCCGAAAGAC
>CAYTFM010000349.1:0-8722 GCA_964436735.1 uncultured Victivallales bacterium
CCGTGTCCCCGTGTCCCCGTGTCCCCGTGTCCCCGTGTCCCCGTGTCCCCGTGTCAGTCGAGGTGAACATTTGGAATGTCAATTGTGTCCAGTCTTCCACCACTGACCACTAACCTCAGCAGTTCACTTCCCTTTCCCCGCCGCCGCCCATAGCATGCCGCTGATCGTCATCTCAAGGACAGCGGGATATTTCACGAACTCCGCGGCGACATGCCCGAGCGCGGAGTAGAAGACCCTTCCGTTACCCCATTTCTTTGTCCAGATGACCGGCATCCGGGTGGTGGTGCCGTTGTGCTTGTAGCTGGTTGTCGCGAGAACGGTGTTGCCTGGGTCGGTCATCATGTAGTACTGCTCAGACTCGTAGACGAAGCTCTTCTTAAGCCCCGCGGTGATGGGGCTGCGCTTCTCCGTGAGTTTGACGGTGTACGTGCCGACGTGCGGATGGCCGACGAAAAGGCCGCCCACCATCCATTCGTAGTCGAGATTGCCCCTGAAGGCGTCGCCCGCTCCTCCGTGGAAGCCGCCGAATCCGACGCCGGACTTGACCGCCTCGGAAAGTCCCTTCGTCTGTTCGCCGGTCATCTGCCCCATCGTCCAGACGGGAACGATCAAATCAAGTTGTTTGAGCGATTCGAGATCCGCCAGAAGCTCCAAACTGTTCTCCGACCTGACTTCGAATCCTTTGATCTGTAATGCATTGCTGATGACTTCCGCCGCCTCACGTGGCGTGTGCCCATCCCAGCCACCCCACACGACCAATGCCTTGCTCATCGTTTTCTCCTTGTTATTTTACAATGCGGAGTTTGCCCGCACCTCAATTTGTCGTCGTGCCTTTCAGCGTTAGGCGTCTGATTGACGGGCGATCGCCCACTCACAATGATGTCCTCTGAATGAACGCTGCCTGGATGCTCACTCTCGTTTTTTGCGTCTCGCCCCCGTTCAGCAGGTCGACGAGGGCGTCCGCCGCCGCCTCGCCCATTTCCCGCCTCGGTTGGCGGATCGTGCTGAGTTCGGGAGAAAGAATCACCGCGATGTCCTCGTCGTCGCACCCCGCCACGGCGATCTTGTCAGGGATTTTGAAATCACGCTCATGGCAGAAGTGGTAGAAACCGGCCGCCATACGGTCGTTCGCCAGGAAGACACAATCTCCTGCGCACGCCTTGGGTAGAATGGATTCCGCCGCCTCCCACCCGGATTTGATCGAGTAATTTCCCTCTATCGTCCCTGCGAGGGTGAGGGAGCTCCGCCTCATGGCCGTGGTCAACGCCTCATGCTGGACAAGGGCGTCATGATAGCGTTTGGGGCCGAAGACATAGAAGAGCCGTTTATAGCCTCTCGCCGACAAGGCGTGGAGCATCTCTCCGATTCCCCGTGATGGATCATAGGTGATGGACGGCACTTTTCCTTGAGGGCTCACCGCGCCTACCAGCACGCAGGAAAACCCCGCCTCATCAGTCTCCCTCAGCAAAGGGATGTCGTTGGTCAGGCCGACGAGCACGAAACCGTCGACCGTCCTCCCCTCGGCAAGCCCCTTGAGGATGCCGAGCAGCGAGGGGGATGCGCCGAGTAGCGGGATGATCTGAACGGTATAGCCCCTCTCGGACGCCTGGTGTACGACACCATCGAGAACGTCGGAGTAGTAGGAGACATGGAACGTTCCCTTCCTGCCGGCGGCGGGAGGAACGACAAAACCGAGTTGGAAGCTTTTGTTCCGGGCGAGGCGGTGGGCGAGCATGTTCGGGCGGTAGCCCATCTCCCGCGCCAGGGCGTTGATCTTCTTGATTGTGGACTCAGGGAGGAGAGGACTGCCCGCCAAAGCCCGCGAGACGGTTGACGGCGAGACCCCGGCCTTCAATGCTATATCGTTACGCGTTAATTTTTTAGCCATGTGATGTGCAGTAATTGACCATGTTGGCAAGGTGTAATGCACCCGGGTGCATGAACAAATTATAACCGCTTTGTCGACGATTGTCAACAGCGATCTATGCAGATTGCCGCGTCACGGGCCACCACAGCTTTTCCAGGAATTCGAGGGTCTTTTGCGCATAGTCAGCGCATAGTCTGCGGAATTTGTTGTTCGTGCCCTGCTGGGCGAGCATCCTAGAAGAGAGCGATTTGGCTTCGCATTGATGTCGTTAAGTGTATAACTTGCTGGCCATGAGTGACTAAATGCATTTCATGGGGAGGCGCGTATCTGGAAGCGGGCATCGTCTATTAACTCCTATGAGGTTTTGCTTGATCATTGTAAATAGCACACCCGCAATAATTAATGTTAAAAATAAAAATAATAACGATAATCACTATTGTTAAAGTTCGGCCACGTGGGTATGAGTTACTCGGATGACAGTAAAAACCTATGGGAGCGGTATTAAATAAATGTGAAATAAACGATTATGATTATTGTTATTAATAAAATATGTAGTTATGAATGTAAATTAGGTGTAAATAAATCCTATAAGATTAGTGGGCGATATGTTGATTGATAATGATTATTGTTGGTTACTATAAGGAAGGACGGGGAATAGAATGAAGAGAGGAAGGAATTTTTCATGTCGATTTATAACGAAGTAAAAAGCAGCTACCTCTTTGCGGGAGGGGAGAAGGATCAAGGACAATCCAAGTGGGTGCCTCCAGTCGAGAGGCTGTAGGTCTTGAAAGAAAATTTGTTGAAAGGAGTCACAACAATGGTTATCACTCGCCGAGACTTCCTTAAGTTCTGCGGAGCGTCCGCAGCGGCCCTTGGAATCAGTCCCACTGAGCTTCACGCGCTGCAGCAAAAGCTCGCGTCGGCGTCAGCCCCGCAGGTGCTTTGGCTTCAGGGGAGTAGCTGCAATGGCTGTTCAATCTCACTTGTCAACAGGATCTCCGCAGTCGGTCCTGCGACGACAATTGACGACCTGATCATTAATTCCATCGATCTGATCTTCCATCCGAATCTCATGGGGCCCGCGGGAAGCGAAGCGGTCGCGGCGGTCAGGGAGGCGAGCAACTACATTCTCGTTGCGGAGGGCGGTGTGCCTACCGCGTTTGGCGGCCGCGCCTGCACGATCTGGACGGAGAATGGCAAGGAGGTCTCCTATGGTGACGCCTTGAAGAGCCTCGCACCGAACGCTCTTGCCGTCGTGGGGGTGGGGCAGTGCTCCTTCACCGGATGCATCCCCGCCTCGGGCGGCAACCCGACCGGGCTTGTCTCTGTCGGCGCTTTCCTTGGCAAGAAGGTCATAAATATCGCAGGATGTCCTCCGCACCCGGACTGGATCGTCTGGTCGCTTGTGCAGCTTATTCTGGGGAATGCGGTCACCTTGGACAAATACAACCGTCCCACCGCGATCTTCGGCAGGACCGTCCATAGCATGTGTCCCCTCCGCGAGACGGATGAGGCGAAAACGTTTGGTGTCAGGAATAGATGCCTCAAGGAACTCGGATGCCGTGGGCCGGAGACATACGGCAACTGCCCCAAGCAGAAATGGAACAACGGCGTGAGCTACTGCATGGGCTCCGGAGCTCCATGCATCGGCTGCACCTCGCCTAATTTTCCTGGCACCGGGGCGTTCTACAAGGAGGAAGATGGTGGCGGAGGGCACGATGATTAGGAGGGCAACCAGCCCAGTGTTGACTGGTGTGAGGATTTGTTGAACGCAAGTGGAGGAAATTTTCACAGGAGGAGCTCATGGCTACCATATCAATAGTCGATCCCGTGACCAGGATCGAGGGACATTTGAAGATCGAGCTGAGCGTTGACACCGTCAGAGGAGTGCAGCAAGTCGTCGACGCGCGGTGCTTCGGCACGCTTTTTAGAGGATTTGAGAAAGTCATCGTAGGAAGGGATCCGCGAGACGCCCAGCATATCACCGAGCGCATCTGCGGAGTCTGTCCGATCTCGCATGCGATGGCCGCGGTCATGGCTCTTGACGGCGCGGCGAAGGTGCAGATTCCGAAAACCGCCCTTATGCTGAGGAATCTTGTCATGGGCGCGAACTTCGTCGATTCGCATATCCTCCACTTCTACCTGCTCAGCGCGCTTGACTACATCGACGGCCCCGCGATGAGGCCGTTCCAGTCCACCTGGTCGATCGACAGGAGGTTCAACGCCGCGCAGACAAACACGTTGATCGGGCATTATCTCAAGGCCATCGAGATGAAGCGCAAGGCGCAGGAGGCGGCGGCCATTTTCGGCGGCAGGATGCCTCATGCCCCCGCTTACATCGCCGGCGGATTCACGAACCAGCCGACGCAGGCGCAGATTAACCTCTACCAGGCGTATGTCGACGAACTGCTGGCCTTCATCAACAGCACCTACCTGCCGGACGCCGAGGCTTTGTATGCCACGTACAAGGACTACACGAAAATCGGCACGGGGTACGGGAATCTGATGGCGTTCGGGTGCTTCGACGAGGACGTCGCCGGGAAGACGAAGCTCTTCAAGCCGGGGTACACCACGAACTTCAACATGTCGACCTCGGCCTTGCAGGTGGGCAACATCGCCGAGCACGTGAAGTACAGTTGGTACAACGACAAGGACTCGAAGTTGAAACCAAGTGTCGGCACGACCAACCCCCTCAACCCGAAGGCCAACGCGTACACGTGGCTCAAGGCACCGCGGTATTCCGGACTTCCGATGGAGGTCGGTCCCTTGGCGAGGATGTGGATGACAGGCGACTACATCTCCGGCATCTCCGTGATGGACCGCCACCGCGCACGCGCTTATGAGACCCTCAAGATCGCCGAGGCGATGAAGCGTTGGATAGGAGTGGTGAAGGCGGGTGATTCGGTCTATGTCAACCCGACGATCCCGCAGACGGCGACGACGATGGGATTGACGGAGGCTCCCCGTGGCGCCCTCGGCCACTGGGGCAAGATAGCCAAAGGGAAGATCGCGAACTATCAGATCATCACGCCGACGTGCTGGAATTGCTCGCCCCGCGACGACGCCAGCAAGCCCGGTCCTGTGGAGCAGGCGCTGATCGGTACGCCGATCCAAGACGCCAACAGGCCGGTCGAGGCCTTACGGGTCATCCATTCCTTCGATCCGTGTCTCGACTGCGCCGTGCACGTCATGCGGGCGAAATAGCGCAGTGCAAGGAGATGGTTTACGCCATGAGCAGTGTGCGACATACACCGATTTGGATAGCGGGCTTGGGCAACGTCCTCATGAAAGATGACGGTGTCGGAGCGGTGGCGGCGATGATGCTGGCGGAGAATCCACCAGAGGGAGCGTTTGTGTCCGAAGTCGGAACCGCGATCCTGTCGTACGCCGACCACCTCTCGTCCGCGGAGGACATCCTTGTCATTGATGCCCTCCGCGGCGGGAAGGAGCCCGGAACGGTTTCACTGTTCACGATGGATGAGTTGGAGCTTTCGGTGGAATGGAGGACGGCCCACGATCTGAGCTTCGCCGACGCCCTGCAGTTGTTCAGGGGCGGCAGGCCAGCCCGGGTGAAGGTTCTCGGCATCGAGCCTGGTGAGATCGACTACGGGATGGAGCTTTCGCAGGCTGTCAAAGACGCGCTTCCCGCGGTCGTTGACGCGGTTAGAAAGGTGGTTGCGGAATGGCGGGAGGACAGTAGTCATTAGGCGTTGGCCGCTGGTCGTTGACGGCAGGCAAACACCCGGCGGAGGCCGGTCAGCGCAAGAAACAAACAGGGAGGATGCGAAGATGTTTAACATGGGTTGGGGAGAGATGATGGTGATTTTCATGATCGTGCTCCTGGTTTTCGGAGCGAAACGACTTCCCGAGCTCGCCCGCTCGATGGGAAAAGCCATCAACGAGTTTAAAAAAGGAAAAGATGAGCTGCTTGAGCCGTGCGAGGCTCAGCGGAATGAGGTGGCCGCAGTTGTCGGCGCGCCTGTCTTGCATGAGGGAAAGGGGTGAAGGCGGCGGTGTGTTTTGCGCGGTGATTTTTACCGGAGGGAAACAAAGGGCCGTATTTGCCTTTTTCAATTTCACGATTCATATTCATAATGGGTGATAAGGAGTTGACGGATCATGTGCTTAGCAGTGCCAGGTAAAATTGTTGAGTTTTCCCACACCGAGGGGGAGGTTGGTCCCCGCGGCACCGTGGACTACAACGGCAGCCGTTTCGAGGCGAGCCTTGCGTTCACGCCAGAGGTGAAGGTGGGCGACTGGGTTTTAGTCCACGCCGGATTCGCCATCAGTGCGATCGACGAGAAGGAGGCCCGCGAGATTTGGGATGTTCTCGCCCAAGCGGGAGGAGAGGGGGCTGAGGAGATGGCCCGGTTGGGGCGGCAGACATGAGCGGCGCATCCATTGCCGAGCTTGCCGACCGCATCGCCGTCCTCGCCAAGGGGGATCGGATGTTCCAACTCATGGAAGTCTGCGGCACGCATACGGTCGCGATCTTCCGCCACGGCATACGCTCCCTTCTGCCCCCGGTCGTCAAGCTTTCCAGTGGCCCAGGCTGTCCCGTCTGCGTCACGCCCCAGGGGTTCATCGACGCCGCCTGTGAACTGGCCGGTGTTCCCGACATGGTGGTCTGCACCTATGGGGACATGATCCGCGTCCCCGGATCCGGCGGCAGTCTGGATGACAGGAAGGCCGCCGGCGCGAAGATCATGGTTGTCCACTCCCTCCTCGACGCCCTCAAATTCGCCAAAGCCAACCCGAAGGTGAATGTCGTTTTTCTGGCGGTGGGCTTTGAGACCACCACTCCCGCGACGGCGGCGGCCGTCTTGGAGGCGAAGGCGCAGAAGTTGCAGAACTTCTCGGTCCTCGCGAGCCACAAGCTCATCATTCCCGCGATGCGGGCCCTGCTCGACAGCGGTGACGTCTTGATCGACGGATTCATCTGTCCGGGGCATGTCAGCGTCATCCTCGGCTCGGACGCCTATCGGCCGATAGCCGAGGAGTATCACAAGCCGTGCGTCGTCACAGGCTTCGAACCTGGCCAGATTCTCGCCGGAATCGGCAAACTGGTCGAGCAAATCGCGTCAGGCGCGTCGAGTGTCGACAACGTCTACGGCGCCGTCGTGCGCCCCGAGGGCAACACCGCCGCATGGCGGGTGGTCAATGAGGTGTTCGAGGTGGCGGACTCGGAGTGGCGCGGACTGGGCGTTATTCCGCTCAGCGGTCTTGCGCTTCGTCCCGCGTTCAAGGAGTTTGATGCCGCGTCGCGCTACGGCATCCGCGTCTTGACGGGAGGAGAGCATCCGGGCTGCCGGTGCGGCGACGTCCTCGCCGCTCGTATCGAGCCCACCCAGTGCCCCCTCTTTGGAAAGGTCTGCACCCCCGTCGCCCCGCTTGGCCCCTGCATGGTCAGCTCGGAAGGGACCTGCCACGCGTTTTACCGCTATAGTTCCTCCGGCAGATGAATCCACGGACTGCCCGTGGATTCCGGCCGGAAGAACTAATGGCCGAAATCGGGGCGATTCCGGGGAGCGGAATCCGGAAAGAATTTAATGTCAAGAATAGCAGATGAGTGAGACATAATAGTTCGACAGCGTTTTTCGCTGTTTCGTCTTTCGCACTTCAAGTTTCACGTTTCAAGGTGCCATATATGAAGAATAAAGCGGATCACATTACGATGGGGCATGGCGGCGGCGGAGAGCTGACGCATCAACTTCTCGAGAAGCATGGGCTTCCGAGGATTGGCGCGGGAGGGCTCAGCCCCGATTATGACGCCGCCGACCTTGGCCGCCTCGACGGACGGATCTGCATGACGACGGACTCCTTTGTCGTCACGCCGCTCTTCTTCCCGGGCGGCGATATCGGACGCCTGGCGGTCTGCGGCACCGTCAACGATCTGGCCGTCATGGGGGCAGATCCCGTCGCCCTCAGCCTCGGACTCATTATCGAGGAGGGGCTTCCCGTGGAGGTGCTCGACAGAGTGCTCGACTCGATGGCCGCCACCGCCGCCGAGGCGGGCGTCCGCTTCGTGACAGGCGACACGAAGGTCATCGAACGCTCGCGTGGCGACGGGCTCATGGTCAACACCGCCGGCATCGGCGTGATTCCCGACGGACGCGGGATCGTGTCTTCGCGGATCGCCCCCGGGCATGTGATCATCGTCTCCGGCTTGATTGCCGAACATGGTCTCGCGGTTTTGTCCGCCCGCGAGGGGCTCTCGTTCTCCACGACCATCAAGAGCGACGCCGCCCCGCTGAACGGGCTCATCAAGGCCGTTCTGGCGACAGGGGCGCAAATCGATTTCATGCGGGATCCCACCCGCGGGGGCGTCGCCTGCGTCCTCGCCGACCTCCGCGACCTGACCGGACTCTCCCTCGACGTCCGCGAGGCTGACATACCGCTCTCAGCCTCCGTCCGCCACACCGCCGAGTGCGTCGGACTCGATCCGCTGTCGATCGCCAACGAGGGGAAATGCGTGATCGTCACGCCGTCCGCCGACGCGGAGAAGGTGCTCGCCGCCTGTCATGCCCATCCGCTGGGAGCCGCCGCCGCCGTCATTGGTCATTTCACCGTGGCCACGCCGCCTTTGGTGGAGCTCGTCACCAGGGTTGGAGGCAGGCGCGTCGTGGAACGGCCTGTCGGTGAAGACCTCCCGCGGATATGCTAAGGGCTCAATGCAAAATAACCTGTACATTTGGCGGGAGCGCCAGGCCACCAGCCGCACGGAGCGAGGAATGAGTTCGCCGCGGCGAATGAATGACAAGCGACACAGTGGATGGTGGCCTGCCGCCCCGCCCCGGACGTCTGGCGCTCTTCCGCCTTTTGCCTGTGTCGCTCATTCCTCACCCGCCGCGGCGG
>CAYTFM010000350.1:0-8719 GCA_964436735.1 uncultured Victivallales bacterium
CTTCGCAACCAAAATTTAAGTTTTCACCCTTATAGAGTATAACGGCTCGGACAGGCCTCGCCCTCCCAAAGACGTCAAAAACGCAATTGTGATCACAAAGGAGGAACGACATGAGGAGGATGAGTTTGTTTTATCGTGCGTGCGCTCGGCGCGTGTTCCCGCTGCTCATTCTTGCTTCGTTAGAGCTTTCCGCGGCGTCGCCCTCGTTCCGGGTGACGGTCGGCTCGGAGTTCACGGTGAGCGCGGCCGACGCCGGATTGGCGTCGTTCGGCAGGCAGACGAAGGTGTTCATTCAGGTGGGGGCGAAAATCATTCCCGCCACGACGAAGACCTCGTCCAGCGACGGTGGCGCGGCTTCCGTCAGTTGCTCATGGAAGAAGGCCGTCCCTCCGGGAGCCTACCCGCTGTGGGTCGAGACGACTGGCGACAAGGGTGTCAAGACGTCCGTGAAGGTGACGGACTACTTCGTGGTGGCCGCGCCCTCGATACATCAGATCTCGTCATCCACCGTTGTGGGCGGCGGGAACCTGACCATCAGCGGCTCATGCTTCAGTCCCGACGCCTCGGTGAGGATCGGCAGCTCAAAAGACGTCATGAAGGACTGTAAGATACAGACACCCCGGAAGGCCGTCATGGATCCTGTGTCCGGCGTCAGCTCCGTGGAGGTCACCGTTCCAAAGGGGATCTCGTCCGTCGAAGGCATGACGCTCGAGGTGGCCAGCTCAATAGGAGCCGACTACGAGACGGTGGACGCCGAACTCGCCGCGCCCGAGGCCGTGACCTACGCATTGACGGTGGGGGACATCCACGAGACGTCCAAATACCTGCCACAACTGACGAACTTCTTCAAAACCTTCAAGCAGGCGCATGCGGGCATGACCGTGACCCTCAGCGCCGGTGACACACTGAGCGCCTACGCCCGCAAGAGCTACGAACCCGAATGGGCGCGCGACCTGTACAACACCGACCCGGCCGTCCATGGCGTGGCGATGATGGAGCTGAACTCGCTCTTGCCCTTCGACGCGGTGACGCTTGGCAACCATGACCCCTGCCTCGGCTACGTCCGCTATGCCGAACTGCTCGCGGCCTATCCGCAGCCGGTCATGGCGAGCAATCTCTACAAGTTCAGCGGCTCCCAATACACCCCATGGCGGAACGGCATCCCCGCGCTCCCGACAACCGACTACCTGATCATGCCGCTCAAGGGGTTGGATGTCGCCGTGATCGCCACCGGGTCGACGTTCGAGGATCACTGGACGAACACTGACAAATCCTCCTACAAGATCCTCAACACGCTGGACGAGCGCACCATCGGCGCGGTCCGCCTCTGCTCTGTCCTCGCCGATATCGTGATACTCGTCACCCACGAGAACGACCTCAGCGACATCATCCCCGTCTACGGCCCGCCGACACCATCTGGACAATACCTCGAGAACTGCGACATCTACACCCTCAAGGACCTCCAGAAGGTCGCCCTGATCCACGGCGCCCACGAGCACAAAAACTTGTTCCGCCGCGCCAACTACAGCGGCGACAACGCGACGTACGCCTTGTACACCAACCCGATCTACAACCCCGACTCGCGACTCGTCCTCGTCAAGTCCTCCAAGTTTTTCGGCGAGTATGCGGGCGTCGTCAGGTTCGTGTGGGACAAGACCGCGGGAACGACCATATCGACGACGCTCATGTCGGGACTACGCGGCGAGGACGGCAAATACCTTGGTTGCGAGACCTCCATGCTGGTCGAGGTTGACGATGGCGGCATGCTGCAGGAACTGGACGACTCCCCGTGGAATCCCACGGTGCCGACCAACTGGTGGCGGATGGATGACTGGCCCTCGACTGACGCGGCGGTTCACACACGCATCGGCGAACTGCATGGCAAGTGAGCGTGTGCGTGAAGTGGCGTAGGAGGCGATGCTGCTCCAGAGACTCCCATTGTTCCACTGGCCGAAATAGCCCATGCGGAAGTTCCGCTTTTTCTTGTAAACCGATCATGAATATTTCAGCTTATGACAATACGGTATGCGAAGCAGTGCCGTTTTTCGGGTTCTGTTCGTGTCGCATGCCGAAAAATCATGGATGAAGAGAAGATCCGCTAACTACGGGTGGGGCAACCATAACGCTCCACGGATGGGGAGTATGCTTAGTTTCGCCGAGGAGATTTATCTGCTGGCCCTGGACGATGTGACGGGGCGGATGTCGCCGGGCATGAACGGTTCGAATTTGAGCCGGGTGCTGGTCGGGGCGGCTTTGTGTGAATTGTCGCATCTCAACAAGATCGACAGCGATCCCAAACGGCTCTTCCTGGTGGACGCGACGCCGACCGGCAATCTCGCCCTGGACATGATTCTCAGCCGGATCACCGCCCGCAAGGGGGCGGAGATGAACACCGCGGCCTGGATCTGCGACCTGCAGCCTGAATCGTCGGCGATCGAGGCCACCGTGCTGGAATCCTTGGTCGCCAAGGGGATTGTCAAAAAAGTCCAGGAACGGGTACTGTGGATATTCTCAAATCGCCGCTACCCGCTGATCAACAATGTCGAGATCACCGACGTCGAGCGTCGTCTGCGCCAGGCGGTCTCGGACGAGTCGAGCGTGCCGTCGCCCCGTGACGCCGTGCTGATCAGCCTGGTCCACGCCTGCGGCCTGTTCCGCGAGATACTGTCGCCACGCGAGTTCACCCGTTGCGCATCTCGCATCGAGACGTTCTCCAAGCTCGATCTGGTCGGGCGCGAGGTCGTCCGTCTGATCCGCGAAGCCCAAATTGCCGCCTTCTCGCACCTCTAAATTCAGACTTCCTGTATGCTGAGCTCAGCATAACAGGAAGTCTGAATTTAAAGCAGTCTGACGACGCCTTCGGCCCCGTCGACCTCGACCATCTGTCCGTCGCGGAGGAGGCTGGTGAGGTTCTCGACGCCCGCCACGCAGGGTTTCCCGTACTCGCGGGCGACCAGCGACCCGTGCTGCAGGGCTCCGCCGACCTCGAGCACGATGGCGGCTGCGTTTATGGAAAGCGTAGTCCAGCCGGGGTCGGTCGCCTTGGCGACGAGTATGTCTCCGGGAAGAAGCGGCTTCTCGTCCGGCCTCGACAAGACCTTGACGGGTCCCCGCGCCACGCCGCTTGACACCCCTTCGCCCACGATCTCGCCCTCCTTGTGCGCTTTCCGCGGGGGACGCGGGATGCGGCCGCGCGAATCGATGAGATGGGGAAGCTCCTTCACCTTCGCAAGCTTGTCCACATATCTTCTCCGTTCGGCGATCAGAGCCCGAAGGTCGAGCCCGGGAGTAGTTGCCACGGCGCGCAAGTCATCCACCGTCAAGTTGAAAAGATCCGACGGCGAGTCGATGCGCCCCTCGGACACCAGAACAGCGGCCGCGCAGAGGACTTTTTTCCTCATCCGTCCAAACGCCATGATGAGATAGTACTTGTGGTTTTCCCTGTAGGCGCCGAAGTTCTCAATGATGCCGTACAGATGTTCAAACAGTTTCGACGTCATCCATCCCTTGTCCTTGGCCTTCTTCGACAAGGCCTCGTAGGCGGCCTGACGCTCGGCCCGACTACGCTTGAAGACCGCCACGGGGCTCATCTCCGTCCCCTTGGCGGGCATGACGGCCAAGATCTGTCCGAGCAGAAGCTCCGGTTTGTCGACGTATCGAGGAGAGGCGATGTCCAGCTCCACCGGCCCTCGGAATCCGTACGTGGCGATGAACTCGTCCCAGCCGGACAGAAACTCGGCGGGCAAGGCCCGCGCCTCGAGGCGCCTTTTGAATTCGTCCGTCGAACCTGGGTTCTCGTCGCCAAGCAGTTCAGAGAGACGGAAGAGGGCGAGTCCCATATCAACGGTGACGTTGCCCGAAAGCGATTTATTGAGCGATTCGATCTGACGGCGCACATCGGGTGGAGCGTCTTTGAACAGCTCGATGATCTTGCCTTTGGCCACGATCGGCAAAACCACGATCGGAAGGCTGCAGTGCGCGATGAACTCGGCGAACATCCCGCACAGCGCGTCGAGAAACTCAGTCGCCGAGGTGTCGCGCGCGTCGGCGGCTTCCAGACGTGACAGGAAGTCGTCGATCTTGTGGTGGTATTCCCGCTTCAGGATCGAAGGCAGGACCGCCGCCTCGAGAGCCCTGAGGATGTTGTCGGGCATGTGGGTCAGGGCCTTCAGCGGGATTTCCTCGAACTCCACCGGCTTCGTGGCCGCTCGGTATTCATCAGCGTCGATGGCCAAGATGGTCTCGGCCGCCACGCTGTCCATGTTCCTCAACACGGAGGCGATCCGCTCCTTGGAAAAAACGGTCAGATAATTGGAGATGTTGACATAGACCCGCCCGCCGGCGGCAGGCCGGCCTTTCGGCCTGCAGAAAACGAGCCCTCGCGCGTCCACCCCAAGCCCGCTCATGGAGATGCCGCCGAGAATGCGCTCGACCATGTCCACCCCCATTACCGACATGGACTCGTGAATGCCCTGGACACACAAGGTCATGTCCAAGTAGAGACGTTTCCGCTCGCCGGGTTTGGTGAGAAGATCCTCCGGAAGCGGGACATAGGCCGTGACGGGACGGGCCTGCAGCAGATGCAGTCTGCCGTTGTGAAAGGCCCACTCGGTGTCCACGGGATTGCCGTAGAAATCCTCGACCTTGCGGATGGTGTCCACCACCTCCAAGAGTTGGCGCTCGTCAAGACACGCCTCGCCGCACCGATGGCCATGCCTGATCTCGGTGCCTCCGCCCGCCTTGAGCCAGACCGAGCTTTCCTTGGCGCCGACCTTCGAATCGATGATCCTGCGCGTCAGCTTGCCCACCACGAATTGGTCGGGCGAAGTCATGCCGGAGACTACTGACTCGCCGAGCCCCCAGTTGGCGTTCACGAGCGCCTCGTCGTAGCAGTTGTTCAAGGGGTTCAGCGAGAACCCGACGCCCGAGACGTCGCTGGGGATCTGCGCCTGGACGACCACCGCGATCCGGGCCTCGCGGGTCGAGAATCCATGACTTCTCTTATAATGGAAGACCCGCTCGTCGAGGCATGATGCGAAGCAGATGCGGACGGCGTCGGGGATCCCCGCGCGGTCCACGCCAAGAACCGTCTGGTAGCCGCCGGCGAAGGACGCCCCCTCCACGTCCTCCTCTGGCGAGGAAGAGCGGACGGCGAAAAGTCCGTTCCGGTAGGCGGGGTCAAGTGTGGAAAAGCCCTCCTCGAGGATGGCTAACTGCCTGGGGTCGAACTCGAGTGCGGGGCACAGCTCCTTGAGGGCGGCGCAGCGGGACGAGTATTCTTCTGGCGAAGCCGCGAGGAAATCCCGCCAGGCGGCACTCTCTTTGACGCGCTCGAGCCAGGCGGCGAAGAAGCCGACCGG
Source organism: uncultured Victivallales bacterium (assembly GCA_964436735.1). Lineage (GTDB taxonomy): Bacteria > Verrucomicrobiota > Lentisphaeria > Victivallales > GWF2-38-69 > CAYTFM01. The sequence goes on from CAYTFM010000350.1 coordinate 5,361, forward strand.
CAGGATGAACCCCGGCGGCACTGGCAGTCCGGCCCCCGCCATCCTCATGAGGGAAAGCCCTTTGCCCCCCACCTCTTCAAGTCCGGCCGTCTTGCCGCCGGTGATATGATACATGTTCTCCATTGGCACAGTCTTAGTGTTCCATCAATAGAAAACGGAACCTGCGGGAAGGGCCAGCTTGACGGGGCCTGAGCGGGCTTGCTTCTTCACGAGGGAATGACCGCCATCCATGTAGCTTACGAAGAGTTCGACGCCCTTTTTGCCGGTCTTGCTCCAGAGGATGTCGGTCTTGCCGTCACCATTGAAGTCGCCGAGCTGCGCTATGGAGAATCCCTTCTTGGACGGATCGCCGTCTAACTTGACGGTCTCAAACCCTACGACGTCGAGTCCGTCACAGTACATCATGGTCAAAGCCCCGCTCACCGTGTCAGTCCCGAGCAGTTCCGACATGCCGTCGCCATCAAAGTCCGCCACGGCCATAAGCCTCAAGCCTGCGGCATCCAGCCATCCGCTATCGGACACCGTGGCGCCATTCATGAGCGAGATGTGGTATGAGCCGGTGGATTCGAAGCAGGCGAGGATGTCGTCCGTTCCATCACCGTTGAAATCAGCGACGTGGAAGGTGGGTTTCCCCTTTGAGATGTCATAGGCCAGAGGACCAGTCTCGGCGAGCGCGCTTTGACTGATGATGCAGACTTGGTATTCACCGGTGTCGGGGTTGCCGACGAGAAGGTCGTCCTGGCCGTCGCCATTGAAATCCCCGGTGGCTATGTAACTCATCCCCTCGGGCAGAGTGAGTCCGGCGATGCTGGAGAATGAGACGCTTCCCGCCTCGCCGGCCTTCTTGGCGCCTTCCGCGGCGGCGCTCTGCGGTTGCGACGGGAACTGGCAATGGCTGAAGCTTCTCGACTCCTCGTCGAAGTAAAGGATGCTGCTGGCGTCTTCAGACAAAGAGAAGCAGCCAGTGTCCAACAGCTTCCACGTGTCGGGGATCGCGTAGTCCATTGTTGCCATAGAGGCCTTCGCCTTCAACGGATCGAAGGTGATGAAAAAGCAACTGTCGGTTGTCGTGCCATCGTCGCCGTCGCCCTGAACTCCGGGATATCCGGCTTTGGAGGGCAGCACGCCGAACGCGCAGGATGCGCTGGCCCCCTGGGGGGTGTTGGACGCCATGGAGGTAAATGCGAACGTAGGTCCCGGGTATGACCACGTCTCGAAATCCGAATATGGTTTCCAGTTGTTGCTAGGGCCGTATGCGCAGCAAAGATAAGTGTTTTTGAATCTTTTACTTGACCAATTGCCATCGATCTGGAAATGCATGAAGATCTTGACCGTGTCATTTTTCTTTAAGGGTAATCCAAGCGGTGAATTTGGAGTAGTGGGCGGATCCCACCCCATCTCCCCCCAGAAATTTGAGAGTCCCTTTACATACTCCTTTTCAGCGCTCCATCGTTGGATCTTGGTGTTATCACTTGTGTATGGAGGTTTCCACCACCCAAGCCCAATGCCGAGGTGATAAGTTTTAAACCACATAGCAGGGCCATCAGGCCAAGGATTTCTGGGGGCACGTACCTTCATGCTGACTTTCGCCCCGAAACTCAATTTGCATGTCGGGCCCATATTGCGTATCTCCTGGGAGGCTGTCTTCGAAACATCCCACCACCACCTATCCTTCCTGACAGAACTAGTGACATCATACCCGCGCAAAATGTACCACAAGGACTTGGAGTTTGTTAAAATAGATGACACCGAATTCCCATCATAGGCGAACGTAATACTTGGGTCCGCCCCACCTATATGCTGAACGACCGGAAGGCTCCAGGCGATGTCCGGCTGCAACCGATTGATCGGCAGAAGCGCGGCGCCGAAGAGCAGCTTGTTCTCATCCATGGTGTCGGACGTCGCCAAGGCGCCCGTCGTCTTGTCGTACCATTCCACTTTGACAGGGCGCGTGGCCAGGGGCACGGAGGCGTCGCCGGCGCTGACGGTCCAGTCGCCCGGGTCTGTGGCGTGGTAATAATAGCGGCTCTCGTTCATCGAAAACTGCATCGCCATGTTGATGCCGCTGCTCCAGGAGGGGGAGCCCCACCAGGCGAGGTAGGGCGCGGTGGGGATGGCGACCGGGGCGGGCTCCATGGGCGTCATCGCCGCTCCTCCGCTCAAGGAAACGGCGAGGCCGCTGTCGGGAAGGATCGACGGATCTCCGATGACTTGGGCGTACAGGCCGGGCTGACATGCGGAGGGCAGCAGCACGCAGGAGAGGAGCTCGGCGGTGGCATAGATGTTCTCGGCGATGTCGTGGGAGAAGATCACCTCCCCGGCGGAGTTCTTCACGTCCTTGAACAAAGGCACAGGACCTCTGTTGGCTTGAGAGGAGAAGTCCATGTTGACCGCCACTATCCTGCCGACGCATTTGTGGTACAACGCCAACTGGCTCGCCCAGAAGTCCCCCTGGATCGTCCACGAGAGATAGTCGTTGAAAATCTTGTCATTCTCGGCGAGGGTTCTGGTTGTATTGGCGTAAACGATCTCCCTGACGCAGAGCACACCCTTGCCTTGGATCGAGAAGTGCTGCGCGAAATAGGAGGACAGGGCCTTCATGGCTTGGGAGGCGGTGATGCGGGAGTTTTCGTTGGCGAGGGTCATCCGCGTGATAAGCAGGGAGGTCAACGACTCGATGGCGGGAGTGTTCATGTCAGACCCGGTCATGATGGTGTTATAGAGCCGCATCGACTCGTAGAAGCCGTTGTTGCCTTCGAGTTCCCATTTCCCGCAGACTTCCGCCACTTTCTGCTGTATCCTGGCGGTGTCGAGGTTTGACTCCAGCGACAGGGCGGCGTAGCCCCCGAAGATCTCGGCGTAGGCCTCGTTGATTTTGTTTTGAGTGACGGTCAGCTGGGTCTGCCGGTTCAGGTTGAGCACCTCGTCGAACTTGAGGTTGATCGTGTCTTGCATGGTGATCATCATTTTGGTCAGTTCGTCCATCTTCACGTTGAGCTGATCGACCTTCGTGTTGATTTCGATCAAGGTGTTCACTATTTCCGACAAGAGCTTGCCCTGCTGGATCCCATGGGCGATGCTGAACCCACCGGAAATCATAGATGTGATCGAACCACCCAATGAAAAGGCCTGCACCAACGGGAGCGGGAAGAAGGTGGGATCCCTCGGCTCAATCTCCGCTGGGGGCTCCAGGGCGGGTAGTCCCGCAGATGGAGCGACGTCGCCGGCCACCTCCTGCGCCTGGCTTTCCGTCAACGGGGTTACAGTCAGCACCACAGCCAACACCACTACGGCGACAACACGCCGCGCCAACACCTCGACGATCAACGCCACATCCGACATACCACCTCCACTATTTA
>CAYTFM010000351.1:0-1792 GCA_964436735.1 uncultured Victivallales bacterium
CCGTGATCGGCCCGCTGAACGTGGCGGCGACCTACGTCGACAAGATCTCCAAAGGCGACATCCCGACCAAGATCACGGACAGCTACCACGGCGACTTCAACACGATCAAGAACAACCTGAACCAGTGCGTCGACGCCGTCAATGCGCTCGTGGCGGACGCCGCCATGCTGTCGAAGGCGGCGGTGGAAGGCCAGTTGGCGACCCGCGCCGACGCCTCGAAGCACCAGAACGACTTCCGCAAGATCGTGCAGGGCGTCAACGACACGCTGGACGCCGTGATCGGCCCGCTGAACGTGGCGGCGGCCTACGTCGAGAAGATCTCCAAGGGCGACATCCCGACGAAGATCACGGAAACGTACCACGGCGACTTCAACGCGATTAAGAACAACCTGAACCAGTGCATCGACGCCGTGAACATGCTGGTGGCCGACGCCAACCTGCTGGCGCAGGCGGCGGTGGAAGGCAAGTTGGCGACCCGCGCGGACGCGGCGAAGCATCAGAACGACTTCCGGAAGGTGGTGCAGGGGGTCAACGACACACTGGACGCCGTGATCAGGCCGTTGAACGAGGCGGCGAAGGTGCTTGAGGCGACGGCCAACCGTGATCTGACCACGTCGGTGGTCGGCGACTACAAGGGGCAACTCGGTGATTTGAAGAACAACATCAACACGGCGATGAAGAACCTCGACGAGACACTCACCCAGGTGTCCGAGGCGGTGCGGCAGGTGGCGAGCGGGGCGGTGCAGATCTCTGACGCCAGCCAGTCGCTGTCGCAGGGGGCCACGGAGCAGGCTTCCTCGCTGGAGGAGATCACCAGTTCGATGACGCAGATCGGCTCGCAGACCAAGACCAACGCCGAGAACGCCTCGCAGGCGAACGCCGTGGCCAATACGGCGCGCGATGCGGCGGAGACTGGCGGCGAGCAGATGAGGTCGATGGTCGTCGCCATGGGTGACATCAACGCCTCGAGCCAGCAGATCGCCAAGATCATCAAGGTGATCGACGACATCGCCTTCCAGACGAACCTGCTGGCGCTGAACGCGGCGGTCGAGGCCGCCCGCGCCGGACGCCACGGCAAGGGGTTCGCGGTGGTCGCGGACGAGGTGCGGAACCTCGCCGGCCGCAGCGCGAAGGCGGCGAAGGAGACCGCGGAGCTCATCGAGTCCTCCGGCAGGAAAGTGGAGAACGGACTGCAGGTGGCGACGCGGACTTCCGAGTCGTTCAAGGAGATCATGTCGAACATCGTGAAGGTCACCGACCTCGTCGGCGAGATCGCCGCCGCCTCCAACGAGCAGGCGCAGGGCGTCACCCAGATCAATCAGGGATTAAACCAGGTTGACCAAGTGACCCAGCAGAACACGGCGAACGCCGAGGAGACCGCCGCCGCCGCCGAGCAATTGTCCGGTCAGTCGGCGCAACTACAGGAACTGCTGTCGCAGTTCACGCTCTCTGGCGGAACCGAGTCCTCGCGGTCGTCATCGCATCCGGCGCGCGCAGCCTTGCCTTCTTAACCTGATAACCGTTTTTTACACTCATGTGGAAATTGCGGTGAGTTGGTGTAAACATATATGATAAATCTACCAACAAAAAGGTGCTGCTATGAACTGCTCGCGCATGATTCTTACGATACTCCTGACTTTTGCGAGCACCGTCTCCTTGCGCTCCTCCTTGACCTGCTGCCCCGCCTCGTCGAGGACCGGCTGCCCGGCCTCGTCCGTCAGCGGGACCTCCAGCACCTGCCCGCGCGCCGCCACCCGGTTCGGCCCTCGGTGTCCGCCACCACCGCGAGCGC
>CAYTFM010000351.1:1802-8666 GCA_964436735.1 uncultured Victivallales bacterium
TCCCAGGATAAAGAGGAAACCATCGGAGTTATCTGTTATAAGCCTTTTGCGGGTAAGAACATATCCGAGAAGGCGTCCGCATTCACCCAGATCCACTGGAAGAGTGCCGTCGAGGGGCAGGTCACGACTTCGGAAGACAGAAAAATCGTTTTCGACACTGCCTTGGTTCCTGTCGTCGTATTCTTCGAAAAGGATCTGATGATCAAAACCGCCAAGAAATATGCGAACAGTCTAGGCAAAAGCAGTCCCCTCGTCTTGGTGCAGACAAGATTCCCGTCGCTCCAGACCGACAGTGATTTCCAAGCCGTCGAGAGAAGCTTGGAGAAGGCGCAGCAATTGATGGATTTGCATGAGTGCCTGAAACCGTTCCTTGAGGGCCCATTGAAGGAGCTTCAGAAAATTGCGGACAAGCGCGCCGAAGGCTTGATCAAGGTTGGCGACAAATGGGTCACTCCCCCCGCCAACAAGGGTGAAGTGAAAGAGTAAGATTGCCGGGGCATGGAATTTGTTCTATTCGGACGGTACTTTCGTCCGGCGTCCGGACGTGTGGCGTTTTTATCCTATGGCGGACAGGCCCGGCTTACTCGTCAAAGGGACCGCTGCTGATCTTGTTGCGGCCGCCGTTCTCGATGATGAGTCTTTTCCGGTCTTTCAACGCCTGAGAACTGACTCTTACCTCGTTCTGATCACCGCAGAGCATGAGCGACCATGCGTAGTGCCTTCTGATCTTTTCCAGTTCTACAGGCGAGAAGTCCTTTTTGCGTATCACAGCGTTGGCGACGCGGGCCGAGACGTCCACCGCATCAAAGTCGACTGCGTCTTTCAGTGTTTGCTTGTCTATCGGTTTCGATGCGTCGTAGGTGAAACTGGTCTGAAGGCATCTGCGGCCGTAGCCTTCAGTATCTTGGATGACGAGATGATAGGTCGCCCCATTGCGCAGCGGCGGGATTGTCATTCCGTCGGCGCCCGCTCCGCTCCCCGTCACGGCGAACGTCCTCGAGCCTTTTTTCATGGAGATGCGTATGCGCGTCGGACTCCAGACGCCCATGCTGTACTCCCAGTTGCCTCCCAGTAACACGGTTGAGCGTCCGCCGGCCGCGCGGCCGTTGCTTTCTCCCTTCCAGATAGTCTGCCGCCCTTGTGTCACGCCGCTGAAATCAACCTCGTGGCCGCCGCATGCGCAGCAGCGGATCGTCGGCAGCGGGTAGTCACCATTCAATGCCTGTTCGCCGAACATGGCGCAGAGCGGGCCGAACTGTCCTGCGCAAGAGAACTGCTCGACGCCGTTGGCCGGCGTGCCGAAGACCATCACGCTGCCGCGGGGACGGTCGACGCTGTTGGCCCCCGATGCCCAAATGTTGCGCATCTCATAGAACATGGAGTCGACCACGAAGAGTCCGACATCGCCGCAGCGGAACTGGAAGTCCTTGAACACCGACTGCTCGCTGCCGCCGGTATAGGGGAGGAGCGACTGGTACCGGTTGGGGAGGAAGTCAGGCGCGCCGCCGCCGCCCCATCCCGCGTCGCCGTAGGCCACATCGGATTCCTTTGCGGGTGCGGTGTTAAGCGTAGAGCCGTCGGGGCGGACGCCGTAGTCCTGCCACGGATAATAGAGGTTGACCGGCATGACGAAGCCGTAGTTCGTGTCCTGGACTTGGATGTTCTCGTGATTGCCGTCATAGTTCGCCCAGATGTGGATGCCCCCCGATGTCGACTGCCGGGCCCCTTTGTTGTAGATGCGAAGATCCTTGAAGGTGACGTTCATGCCACCCATTCCGAGGGCGGGCGGGTAGCCAGGGAAATTGATCGTCTGGTCGATCCAGGCGAAGTTCCCCATGAAGCGCTCCTGGGCGTCTACCAGCACGGTGTCGTTCAGCACGCCAGATAGGTGTTTGGGGCTTCCCCACGGAGTCATGTCGTAGTCGTCAACCCAGGCGCGGTACTGGAGGTAGAGCGTGCCGTCGTTCTTCGGCGGCGTGGCGGTCCACCGCACGATTCCCGTGCCGGAAACGGGGTCATAGTCTATCCGATAGTCTTTGCCTTCCGAGAACGTGGGGGCAGCCACGAGGCCGTCGGTTCCCCTTGAGCTGATTCGTCCGCCGGACGCGCTTGGAAAGGCGGCGTCCGCGAACCACCGGCTGCTGTTCGAGAGCGTCAGCCTGCTCCATGCGGGGTAGGGGAGGTTTTCGTGCCGCGGCGATCCCGCGAAGTGCTGAAGTTCGACGGCGTATTCGCCGGTCGGCGTGGTTGCGGAGGGTGACTTGCCGGACCATGCTCCTCGCCAGTTGATGATGAGCTTCTGCCCGCGGCTGTCGACCAGTGCCTGGTAGTCGAGGTTTGGCTCGTAGACGCCACCGTCGATTGTGGCGACTTTCACGATCCGCCACGGATAGTAGTCCTTGCCGTTCGACAGAGGGCTTGCGGCGTCGAGGGGGATGACATCCGCGTCGCCTTGCCCCCGTATCGCTTTCACGGTGAGCGCGCCATGGACGGGATTCTCGCTGGCGAAGCGCGCGTCGACGACGAGTGCCGAGTTGGTGTCCTGCGCACCTGTTTTCGCCTCCGCGGCGGCTTCGCCGGCGGTGCGCAGTTTGCCCCGCTCGTTGAATGCCGGGGCAGGCCCCCCGGGGGAAGCGCGTGGATCGCCCGGTTTATATTTGTAACTGCCGCGGTTCACGAGTTTGACGGTTCCGGCCGGACCGGCGATCCAACGTGGTTTTGCTTTGGTGAAATCTGCGGATGGCGTGGCGCCGGTCAAAGAAAGTGCGAGTGATCCGTCCGCTGTGCTAACGCAGGTGGCGGTCAAAATCGCCTCGCCGCCCGGTCCGGGCTTGGAGGCGTCGTCGAGCATCACCCCTTTCAGCGCGAAATGGTAGCGGCTCCCCTTCAGCAACGGCGTGCGTGACGAACCGTCGATGGTGACGAGTCCACTGTCTTTCTTGTGCGAGAGCATGGATTGCTCCGGCACGAACAATGTTTCTACTTTCGCCACGGCCTTGCCGGCGTCGGGATGGCCGAAGTTGCCTCGGTCGCCCGGTTTTCCCGGGCCGATCTTCGAACCGAAAAGAGGGACACCGCCTTCCAGCGTAAGATTCCCCGTCTTAACACAACCGCGGCGAGTGGGATCAACAGCGATTTCGACGACATAGTCGGAAAACTCTTTGGGCTGCAAGGCGTAATACACGCGGCGGGCCGGTTCGGCGTCGTTGATGGGTGGAGCCTCTTCCGGATCCAGGCCGTCGTCAGTGCCGAAATAGCGTCGATCAGTGACGGGGGCCGCCTCCACGAAAGTGAGCGCACCGAAGCGCTGAGAGTTCCGCTCCTTGTCCCAGCGCATGGCTTTGTACAGCCGTCGGGCGCGCCATCCGTCGCTGGCGGCGACCCCCGGAGGACTGGTCGGATCGACGCTTTCGTCGACCACCATCGTGAGCCCCTCGAACACCCTGTCGCGCATGTTGTTCTTGTTGAACGGGAAATCGATGGGAGGAATGATCGTCGAAAGGATGTCCTGCCCCGGCTTGCCCAGTAGTTGGCCGCCATTCCCCTTGACGTCCACCCCATAGTTGATATTGAGGGGGCCGGTCAGATAGGAGTCTCCTCCTCCGCGCATGGTGGGAATCCAGACGTGCAGTCCAGCCGCCGGATCCAGCGGCGAGCCGCAGGAGACGATCGCCATCTGGATCGACCAGCTATTGTCGGTCGCCGAACCGCCGCCGGAGCCCGCCCGGTTGGCGTCCGACACCGCCCCGTAGAAGCGGATGTCGTTGCGGTCGCTTTCGTAGAGGCGGTCCCAGCGTCCCGCTCCCGTGTGGCCGCACGGAGCAAGTATCGAGCCGCCGTTGTCGTTTGACCAGACGACGGAGATGTCTATGTCGCCACCGCCTTTGACGAACAGTTTGCCCGATCCGGGGCCGTCCTCCTCCGCTCCCTCTTTAGCTGCCGACCATGTGGCCTTCGAGTTGGACCATGTCTGATTCTTGGGGAGGTCGCCAAAGGATCTGTGCTCCACGGGGATGAGTTCGGTGATGGCACCGACGTCGATCACGCCGCTGGCGGCTAATCCCAGATGATCTCGATACACGCCATCGGGGAACGTCGCCGACGCCTTCTTCCTCACATCCCACACAAGGAATCGCTGGAGGTTGTTGAGCAGGACGACATCGCCCGGTCGATAATCCTCTCCGCCCTTGCGCACGCGGATGCTCCTTGGCATCGCGAACTTCCGTTCGGGATTCCAACGGAACACGCCGCCACCGCCGTCGCCCGGCGCATAGTATCCCAGGGCGCGGACCGCCGCCCGTGGTTCAGCAGGAGGGGGCAGTCCACGCAAAGTGGAGAATCCTCCACCGTTCTCGACGCGGATGCGAGTTCCCGCGATGCCGAAGCCAAAGTCGGCGATGACGTCGGCCATGATGTGTGCCGTAGCGTTCCGTGCGGGGGTGAGCTTGATGGTGTAGCCGGCAAACTCGAGCAGGTCGTTTTTCGCGGCCACGCCTTTGAAGCCAACCAGATTCACCATACAGGAGTCGGAGCCCTCTGGAGCCCCCTTGGCGAACTGGCCCACGTTTCCAATTGTGCCCCGACCTTTTTCCGCGCCATCGGGACTGACGACCTTCACCGAGTGCCCGGAGGCGAAGCCGTCGCCTGTGACGTCGTTGATCCAGACTCGGAGTCCGCCGCTCCAGCTTTGCGCGCCGAGGATCGAATTGCGCGCTTTTGTCGGCGGGACATACCCCGAGCCGGGGTCGATGATCTCCACGTGCGTCAACGTGTCGGGCGAGAGCACGGCCCGCGCCTCGGCACGGCGGTTCGGCGACTCGATCCAGACTTCCGGCGGGAATTCCGGACGATAACCGGCCCCTCCTTTTAACACCTTGATCTCGATGATTTGACCCGCCTTGACTGCCGCCTCCTCGAGAATTGGCGTCGTTCCCGCCTCCATTGGCGCCGCTACCAAAACCCGAGGGACGAATCCGTAGCCAGCCCCGGGGAGTTCGATTTTGATCTCGGTGATAGATCCTGACTTCGCGTCGACGACCGCCGTGGCCTTGGCCTGAACGCCGTTCGGTTCGGGCATGAGCGTCTGCACGTCGACCGCGTCGACGATCTGCTGTGCGGAAAGAGTGGACAAGCCGGCGATCAAGGCGATAAGCATAGGCAAGCATCGGGACATAGGAACCTCCTGGGTTAATCAGAAATCCGAAACTCGTTTGAATCGCCAGCGGGAGCTGGCTCCCGCATTGTAAGGCACTTGGAATATGGAAAAAACAATGTGGGGCCACCTCCCGGTGGCGATTCAATTATAGGTGCAACCACCGTCACATGTGGATTTTGTTTCCCTTATGGTATTGGCGGCGGATTGGCGGCGGAATCCAGCCACTGTGCCGCCAACGTGTCATTGCGAGAGTAGGGGACAACTCCTGCGCCGAAGGAGGAGGCGTGGCCGTCGAAGAACTGCAGGTTGATCCGTTTGCCGCCGCCGTGACGGAACATCAGATTGCCTCCGAGGGTGTTGGAGTAGAAGAGGACACCTCTTGTGATCGTGCCGCGGTAGTCGTCGTTGAGATGGCATTTCTGCGACGGGGTGGAGAACTTGCTCTGCTTCAACGGCACACCTGGGTAGTTGCTCCCATTGGCGTCCACGGCGTATTCGCTCATGCCGAAATGCGGCCAACCGTTGGCGAAGAGCGTCTTCTCCTCGGGACACGTCCATATCGTGCCGGAAACCTGATCAGTCCGCTTGTAGTCGCCTCCCAGATACGGTGCCGCCCGTTCGAACCAGTAGCTATAGAATCCCGCCGTCGACGTGTTGCCGTTTTGCTGGAAATTGACATGACCGTTATAGTCGTCCGAGTAGGAGAGGTTGGCGGTTCCGATGTTCTTCAGATTGCTCAGGCAGATGGTCGCCCGCGCTTGAGACTGGGCGTTCTTCAATGCCGGCAGGAGCATGGCGGCCAGAATCGCGATGATGGCGATAACCACGAGCAATTCAATCAAGGTAAATGACTTTGTGCTTCGCATGCGATTGTCCTCTAATGCCGGGCGGGCGTTGGGCGGATGACCAGATCGCCGGGATCCGTCATGAAACAGGTGAACCAGTTCCATGCGCTGCCACCCTGGTTCTTCACGAGAAGGACGTTCTCGCCTTTTTTAAGTTTGACTGTCGCGGGGATTGGCTTCCAGCGGTGCAGATACGAACCATACTCCTCGACGATCTTCGCATCCATTTCGGTTTTGATCAATTCGCCATTCAGGTAGGCGTTGCCCCACCAGTCGCTGCCCAGCATCAGGCGGACGTCGCATTCCTCCGGACTGGTAATATAGGTGGCCGCGTAGCAGATGTCGTAGCCGAGCGAACCGCAGCGGAAGGAGAAGTTGACGCCTTCGCCGGCATGCGCACCGACGACTTTGGCGGTTAGTCCCCATCCCACGGGCTTGCCGGTGCGTCCCGGGTAGCTGGCCGACAGGTCGATCTTTTGACCGAATGGCGCATTCCCCGCAAGTGTCGCCTTTATCGCCGGGCCTTGATCCTTCGGCAACAGGTTGGTGTTCCATTGTGAGGGGAATGGTCCGATCGTCGACCATGCGGTCGTCGGTAGTGGGCGAAGCTGAGGCACCAGCTTCATGCCGTACACGCCGAAGCTGTCCGCTCGCCGGATGGACAACCGTGTCTTTCCAGACGAGAGGCTCACGGGAGGGAACGCGGTCTGCTCGGGGTGCGCGCCGCGGCACATCCGGACGCCGCTTCGGGCCTGGGAATGGATGCGGTCCGCTGGGCCGATCAAGGGTTGGTCGATCTGGTCGTGCCCTGCCCGTTCTGGACCTCCTCCGACTTCGACATTCCCGTCGAACTGCGGCGCGAAC
>CAYTFM010000352.1:0-8665 GCA_964436735.1 uncultured Victivallales bacterium
AAGTGGGTCACAAGTGGCTTTTGGATGCCCGGTTTAATTGTAGGACAGGCTCATTACGTGTATCATTTCCCGTCAGGGGTCCAGAGGGCGAGGTTGGTGCAGTTGTCGAGGAAGGGGGCGACTTTGGTGGCGTGTCCGTCCATGTAGAGGACGTTCATGCCGTTGCCGTGGCGCTTGTAGTCGATGAGATTGTGGACGGGATGGGCGGCGCTGTTGTAGAAGCTCCAGATCGCGCAGCTGGTGTCGACGGCCTCTCCCATATACAGACACTGTGATGGCGAAGAGAACTCCCGCATCCGCCATGTTTTCAGGCTGGCCCTCGCGCCCCCCCGGATCTGCCATTCGAAGATCTCGCCGTTGACGACATAGCTGATGGCCACCGCCCAGTGGGTCCATGGATTCTTGTGCGAGGGGCAGCGGAAGAGGGTATTCAGCGGGTTCGTGATCGCGCCGAATTCCGATACGTTCCAGTGCTCGAGCCCCGCATAGGGGGCGGCCTGCGTCTGCTCCCCCCACCACTGCGGGGTGAGGTCGTCGTACAGCCTGCGGGGCAGGAAGTCGTTATAGTCCGGGGCGTACATTTGAGTTGCGTAGCCGATCTGCTTCAGATTCCCGGCGCAGAGCGTGCCCCTCGCTGACTCCCGGGCGTTAGAGAGGGCGGGGAGGAGGAGGCTCGCGAGGATCGCGATGATGGCGATGACGACAAGTAATTCGATTAAGGTGAAACGTGTCAGTCGTTGATGGCTCTTCATGATGAACTGCTCCTGAGGTTTGAGATACTCCCACAGCCAAACGTCTCGTCGGCCGGGTGAGGGGCGAACAGCACGATTGTTCCTTTGGGCGATAATTGGTGCATGTCATGACTATCCTGTTTGTTTTTCCGCCGAGTTCTTTTCGAAGAAAGGACTCGGCCTTGGAGTGCGGCGGCTCGACGCCGCTTTCGGACGGGCGGCTTGACGCCCGCCCTCATGGCCGTTCGAGTCCGGCCATCAAAAGCGGCATGCAAATATCGTCAGACGTTGTACACGTGTTACTTGCCGCACAACCTGAGTTCGAGGTCGTCAAGCGCCACGGTGGCGTCGGAAGTCTTGAGTGCGAGTTCAAGCGTCGTCATTCCCTGCGATGAGGCGTCGATCGCCGCGGTGACCGCGGCACGCGCGAATTTGTCTCCCGCGACGGGAAACTCCCGTTCGGCGATGGTTTTACCCGAGACGGCGTCGACGGCCCGTAGCATGATTGTAGCCGCCTGTCCCTTCTTCAGCAAGACGTGGGCCGAGAACTCATAGTTCTTTTTCGGGACGAGGGAGACCGTTTGCGCGACGCGCAGTTCGCCGGGGGTAGCCGATCGGGCCAACTCGAGCGAGTGGGTGCCGGACCGTCCCTGCTTGTTGACGGTGATGGTTCCCGCGCGGGGTTGGTCGCCAGGGAATTTCCATTCACAGGGCCTTGCGTTCGCCCAGTCGATGGCGTAGTCGCCTTCGAGGCTTTCAAAGCCGGGGTTGGCGAGGAGGTTGTCGGCGGCGCGCTCGGCTTCGGTGATGGTCAGTGATGATTTCGCGAGAAGGTACACCATGTTGGTGAAGACGATGGTTGTCGCGCCGTTGGCCGACTTCTCCGTCCGGGCGTCCGCCCCGAACACGTCCCATGCGTGAATCGTCCCCGTGGTGGCCGCAAGTACGACCTTTGCTTCTCCGGGAGGGATGGCCAACGCATGCAGTACCAAGCCGTCGGGGCGGCTGAACCTGTACGACTCGATCCAGGGGAATTTGTCCGCGCCGTCGACCTTGCCCTCATATGTCTCGCAGCCCCGCATGAGGGTCCACAGCGTCGCGAGGGCGGAGAACTCGGGCAGCGGCTTGAGGTAGTAGCCCTCGGCCTCGCCGCCATGCCAGAAATAGCGTTCGACGCCTTTGTCGATCGACCACAGGTAGTGCCTCACGGCGGCGGCGCTTTTGCGTCCGGGGTCGGGGTCGCCCCCCGGCATGAACATGACCTCGGTCTGCCACCATGGCGCGCCGGGTTTGGCCTTTTGCGCCGCCGCCAGAGTGGTGTCGGCCAATTCGTAGGGGCAGTAGCCGTGAATGTTGAAGATGTCGTAGTCGCTGGCCGCCCCCATCTTCAACAGGTCGATCGGCATTTGACAGTCGGAGACGGGATTGAGGTTGAAACCGCTGATAAGAACTTTCGCCTGTGGATCGAGCTCGGTGACGACGTTGTGGACAATCCGCAGAAGCTCGTGATAGTCTTTCGTCGAACCGCTGAAGGTGGCGTGTTTGCCTGGTGGATGGAAGTCGACCTCGTTGTAGACCTCCCACGCCTGGACGCGGCCTTTGTATCTGTCGACCACGGCGCGGACGTATCGTTCCCACTCCTTGAGATCGCGGGGCTGGTAGCGTCCGGGGTTGTGGAGGAAACTTTCGATAGAGCCACTCTTTTTCACCGCCTCGATCGCCTCGGGGGAGTAGCTGCTCGCCCAGGCGGGTGGGTAGCCGAGGACGCCAAGCATCTTGATGCCGCGCCGCTCGCATTCGGTGACCGCCCAGTCGGCCTCATCCCAGTTGAATTTTCCGGGTTCGGGTTCGACGGCGTACCACAAAAACGCCCGTTCGCCGGACCAGAAGCGGTGCCAGCTCGTTCCCAACTTGGCATAGACATCGGAAGGGTTTCTCAGCATGTGATGGTTGCCGAGCGTCTCGCGCAGCTTGCCGTCGGGGTGTCCTTTGAGCGCGGCAGGCAGGACGGCGAAGGCGAGTTCATAGCTTGTCGGCTTGACCCCCTCGCGGCGGACTTCAACGACGCAGGTGTGGTAGCCCGAGGCGCTCGTCGGGATCTCGATCGTCTGGCGCTCGTAGCGGGCATCTGCCGGAATCGTCAGTGGGAAGTCACGCTCGAGCGTCACCGTCCCCTTCCTGTCTTTCACCACGCACCGCGCGGTCCACGCGGCGGGTGTCGACGAAAAATTGACGCCTACCAACGCCAGTCTGACAGGGTCGCCGGCGAAGGCGAAATAGTCGGAGTCGTTCCTGACGGGGAAAACTTCTGATTTACAGGTGTCCTTCTGCCACGGTGAGGTGCCGATGATCCACTTTGCGTCAGCGTTCTCCCGGTGGATGGTGGTGTGGTCGTCGGACGGGGCGATTGTTTGTGCGGCGCAGTACTCGTCGGAGCGCGCGATGTCGGAGATTTTCACCTGTCCGACGGAGATCTTGCCGATTGAGCCGAATTGGATCTTGTCGGGTAGCAGGCCGATGGGCCCTTTGAAATCGGCTTCGGCGGACTTGACGCCGTCGATCCAGAGGGAAATCTTGCCGCCGCCCCACCTGGTGAGGAAGTGATAGGGACGGTGAGGAGTGAAGTTGTCGTTTCGCTCGATGGCCTCGCCGCCGGGGCAGTCGCCCCTTGCGAGCCAGAGCAATCCACTCCGCGGGTCGCTGGGCGGACAAAGAGCCAACCCCGCCACCGAGGTTGACTCCTTTTTGCGGTTTCCCTTCAACTGGAATACGAAGAAATAGTCGTTGTCGTAGTCACGCGGGGGCAGTAAGAACGTCGCCTCGACCTCGATCGTGCCTTCCTCCTGGTTTACCACACCCGGCGCGTAGACCGAGTCTCGGTTTGTCCACGACGCGTCCCGCGATTTCTCTGACGGAGTCGCCGGATCGGTCACGCAACCGGCGGTGAGCACCAGCAGGCAGGCGAGTCGGGCGAGGGGACGGAGGCGCGGTCCGCCGCTTCCTGTCGTAGCATGGGAGAGGGGGGGTGATATTGTTATAGATGGAATGTTGATAGATTGAAATATCATATAATGGAATATACTCCCCTTCTATCTTTTGTCAACTTTGTTTTCCGCCTCATGTGCGGCGATCCAAAGCGGTGTCGCGCTCCGCTTGCCACCGCGCTCCAAGGCCGCTTCGCGGCAAGAGCACAGCACCGCCAGCGGCCGTCCAGCCGCTGGCGGTGCGCGGCGCAGGTTTACGCCGCGGCGTTTGCGCCCGCCGGGCAGTGACGCATGCAGTTCTCGATGATGCAGGTGCGCACGACCATGACGGGATCCTTTTTCTCGCAGGCGGCGGCGATATCGTCGATGGTGATCTTCGATTCCGGGGCCTTGACGTCCGTCTTGTTGCCGATGAGGGCTGGGCCCTCGTCCGGGCAGAGGCTGTAGCGTTTGGCCCAGTCGCAGCGGCGGCGTTCGAGTTTCGGGATCTTGATCGTCTTGTTGTCGAGGTGGACTTTGAGGTAGGTGCCCTCGAACGGTTTCATCGGGCATTTCTCATGGCACACATCGCAGTGGGCGCAGATCTCTTTGCCGCTGTAGATGGCGTCGGTCGGCAGTTCGGCGTTCGTGACGATGACGATCCGGCGCTGGTGCGGGCCGTACTCGGGATGCAGCAGAGAGCCGCTCTCGCCGATCTGTCCGAGTCCGGCGGCCACCGCCTCGATGGCGTTGCACCTGGCGTCGGGAAGCCTGCCGCGGGGAGAGTCGGTCTTCGAGCCGACGCCGAGCATGTTCTCGGTGATGATGGCCTTGAAGCCCATGTCGTTGAGCTGGCGGGCGAGCTTGATGGCGGCGTGGCGCAGTTCGTAGATGGTCTGGAACTGCCAGAAGTTGTAGGTGCCGATCTGCAGAGACTTATCCAGGCCGGTGTTGTCGATGAGCTCCCGCTGGAAGTGCATGCCGAGCACGATCACGGACTTGGCGTCGGACAGGTAGTCCTTCGGGCCGCGGATCTTAACATTCTCATTGACGATCTTGGAGACCCAGTTGCCGTGGTAGGTGTTCTTGGCGACGTTGATGCTGTCTTCACCGAGCTCGTTCTCGTCGAAGTTCGCTTTGAGATCGGCCACGGTCTTGTCGAAACGGCTGGCCGGCGCGATGCCGAACATCGAGACCAGGTTCTCCTCGGCGTTCCGCTCAAGTTTGGCGCGGAGCTTCTGGCCGGAGAATTTGACGCGGGAGACGGACGCCTCGGCGCGTTCGGGGACGGGGGTCGGATCGATGACCGCATCGGTGACGATGGCGCCGGCGATGACGCCGCCCGGCAGGTCGGGGACGGAGAAGACGCCTTGCGCGTTGAACTTCCCGAGTCCCGCCATCTCGGCGAGCTTGTACGAGAGGTCCTGGTTGTTCCAGAAGCCGCCGGTGTGCGAGGCGGCGTGGTAGCCGTAGTCCTCGACCATCCTGCCGAGTTTGATCATCGTGTGGTGCATCATCATCCACAAGGCGTGCTCGTAGGGGATTTTGGATGCTGAGCCGAACTTCGCCGACTCGAACGTCTCGTCGGGAAGTCGCATCGCGAAGGCGATGATCGTCTTCATGCCGGGAGCCTGCTTGTTCACTTCACGGGCCACGTCGCTGTCCTCGATCAGTTTGGCGGTGACGGCGATGTCCATGCCCATGCGCATACCGGCGGCGCAGATGTCGTCGCGCATCTTGCGCAGCGTCGGCATCGTCTCGGGATAGCGTTTGTTGATCCTGTTCTGACCGATGAGTTTATCGCGGCGGCCGAAGCTCGGTTCTTTGCTTCTGAGATGGGGCGGCACGCAGTATTTCTGGCAGACGCCGCGCTCGTGTCCCCGCGTTCCCTTGGTGTGGATCTCGTTGAGGATCACCGACTCGTCGATCTTCTCGGCGGTCTTGAGGGTCTCGGAGTTGAGGTTGAGGTTGAAGTGCTCGGCCCAGGCGCAGCGCCACATGTTCTTGTTGGCGTAGCGGTAGGTTTTGCCGCCGATTTTCACCTCGTGCGGCTTGCCAAGCTCTTTCTTCATGGCGCCGCTGGGGCAGTGCTTGACGCACTCCATGCATTTGTCGCAGAGTTCCGGACCGTCGTACATGGGAGTGGGGGTGAGGTCGGCGCTGGTGACGATTGAGAGGAACCGGCAGCGCGAGCCGAACTCCGGAGTGAGGGCGAGCCCGGACCAGCCGATCTCGCCAAGCCCCGCGGCGACCGCGGCGTGGATGTGCGAGAGGTCAGGGGCGAAGAGGCTGGGGATCCCTTCGTACTGGCGGTAGCGCCAGATGTTCGACGCCGTCACCGGAATCGCCTTGTGCCCGCAGTCGTGGAGCATGCGGGAGACCCGGTACATGATGCGGTCCATCATCTCGTTCTGTCCGAGCCAGCCGCCCGGGCTGTGGTCCTGGGGTTCGGGCTCGCCGCCCATCTCGACCCAGGTGTCGGTGATGTGTATCGCACCGACGATGACCGTCTGTGATTCGGGTAGTATCGCCTGGGGGCTGAGCAGGTAGGGAGCGTGCTCCCACCGCGACACGGGGGCGAATCCCACCAGATCCATTCCGTTGCTCAACAGTTCCGCTTTGATCCGTTCCGTCAACGCTCTGTCCGACATGTTGCTTCCTCCTTAAATCGGGTTATGTGAAGTGCTTGTATCCTATAACTTCTTCGAAAGTTCGGCGGTCGCGGTTTGCAGCTCCTCGATGATCTGTCCGAGGCGGGTAGGCGGGCAGCGGAACGCCGGCGCGTGGAATCCCAGCGATCCGAGCAGTTCGCCGTCGGCGTCCAGCGCGGCAACCGCGAGGCCGACGATTTCTGTGGACTGTTCCTGGATGACGCAAAAGCCATCCTTGCGGATTTGCGCGAGCGCATGGTCAAGCCGCTCGGGAGTGTCGATGGCGTCCCAGGCGGCTCCCGGCAGGCCGTTGCGTTCTATGATCCTGGCCCTGTCGCTCTCCGACGCATAGGCGGTGAGCACGCGGGCGGTAGGATAGGAGTAGAAGTTTCTGCTTCCACGCGGTTCGCCCATCGTGCGGATCTGGCGATTCGAGTCGACGGCGGCCAATGCGGCGCGGTTTCCGTCGGAAAGGATGGCGAAGACGACGCCTTCTCCGAGTTTAGCCGAGAGTTCCCTCAGTGCGTCGTCAACCACCGCCGTCGTGCTCGCCGAGGCCAGGCGGTTCACCATCCCCATGCGCTGGGAGACGGGGCCGACGATGTAGCGCGACTCATCCGTCTGCGCCACGAACCCGCAGCAGATCATAGTCTTGAGCAGGTTGCGGGCGGTATTGAGCGGAAGGCCGAGGCGACTTGAGAGGTCGGAGAGGCGGACTCCCTCCCTGCGGACATCCTCGAAGGCGAGGATTCCAAGGAGGTCGAGCGCCTTCTTGACGGACATCACCGGGACGGTTTTCTCTATTTTCATTCAAGTACCATATTGTGGAGTGTAGTTCTTTAATGTGGTATATTGTAGCCCATGCCGTTGTGCATGTCAAGAGGCGTCGCCGCGGCACATTCAGGAAAATCGTGAAAAAAAGAGATGTGAGGATGAATTCATGCGTTGCATCGCATGAAAAAGGGGGGGCTTGACCGTGAGAGAATCACGGACTTGTCTTTACGGGATGACAAGTTTCAGGAGGTCGGCGGCGCGCTCGTGCCAGGTATGGTGTGCGGCGGCGATCGCCTGGCCGCGGAGGGCCATCTCCTCTCTTGCCTGGCGGTTTTCCAGGAGGCGGCGCGCCAGATTGGGAAGTTCGGCGGGTGACGAGGAGTGGTAGTAGGCGGCGGCGGAGTCCGTGGGGAAGTGCTCCATGAAAAAGGCGTTCTCATCCGATAGCAAGGCGGCTCCGTTCAGCATTGCGGAAAGGGGACGCTCGTGCGGACCTGGGACCATAAGGCAGTTGAGCATGATCTTGGTTCGGCGCATGAGCCCCAGGACCTGACGGTACGGAAGAGGGGGATGGACGCGGTGACTGCGGAAGAGTCCGTGGGGCCAGTTGTTGCCGAAGATGTCGACGACTACGCCCGCCTCGTCCAAGGCACGCAGGACTCCTATCCTTTTCACCGCCCTGGTAAGTCCCTCCACTAAGGAGACCATTTTCATGACCCGCATGAAGACCTCGGGGTCGTCCGTCGGCCCATGGTTGGCGGCTTCGGCCGCGGCCATGACGGCCTGATGCGGCGGCGTGAATTCCGACGACAGCAACGAATCCAAGGCTGCCAGCAGGATGCCGGAGAACGGTTCCGTCATCACGCGCAGGACGTCGAACTGTTCCGAGGGGTCGAGGAAGGTGCCGGCGAAGAGCATGTCGATGTCGCGTGCGGGTGCTGTGCCGGAAGGAACTTCGGAGAGGCTGGCCCCGTGACGCAGGATGCTTGTAGAAGCCACGAGCTCAGGCGAGACGATGCGGAGAAAATCGAGGTGCGAGCCGTCGAGCACGGTGGTGAGCGAGTTGCCCGAACCGATACGGGCGAGATGGTATACGGGGTGGTCGACAAGCGCGGCGATGTACGTGCCTGTCATGAACTCGTGGGCGGGACGACCATCCTTGGTGAACCCTGAGCGCAATCCGTTGAACCCCAAGATGAAACGCGGATTGGACATGAGTTCTTCCGCATGGCGCGCCCTGATGGCGGCCTCGTCGCACAGATCCACGATCCGCGTTTCAACGCCGAGCCCGCGGAGGGCGGCGGCGAGGTCTTCGACGAAAACGTTGACCGCGTCGTAAAGAAACGAGCCTTTGTAAAGGATGGGGCGATTGTCGTTCCTGGTCATTGTCTGGACTCCTCTTTCCGCGGCAGATGTCTCGTGTCGACCGACGTTTATATATGGTGGGTTGGGAATTGCGCCTGGAACCTATAAGAGAAGTTAGATGAAAGGGTCTGGCAATTCAAGAAGGGGGAAAGTCGTCGCGCCCAAAATGAGTATGGAGGCG
>CAYTFM010000353.1:0-8621 GCA_964436735.1 uncultured Victivallales bacterium
CAAAGTGGGTCACAAGTGGCTTTTGGATGCCCGGTTTAATTGTAGGACAGGCTCTTCAGGGCTTGGCAATTTGGGGAATTAAAACCCAGGCCGCTGGCCCGGGCTAAGGGATTTTGCCCTTTCAGGGCTGAAAAAAGCCACGGTAAAGCCGACCATGTTCAGAATTAAACTTCCGCGACAAGGAGGAGATATGCCAAGAATATTCGGGATGTTGTGTTGCGTTGCTCTCATTCTGGTGACGTCATCCTGCGCAGTCACCGAGAAGCCGAATGGCGATACAGTTTCCCCGGCGTCTGCGGCCGCCGCGACTGTGGCGGCGCAGGAGGGCGATCTGCTGAAGCGGCGCATGGTCTGGGTGCACAGCATGATGTGCTTCCCGGTCGAGTTGCGCTCCATTCATCCCTATCACCGCGACGGGTATGGAGCGGACGCGCCGCTTCTCCAAGAGATGGGGGTGACGAAGCGCACCGGCATGGGCGGGACGGCTCCCGACATCATCGCGGCGAAGGCGGCGGGGGTGGATGGTTTCGCGGTGGATGTGTTCACGGGGGGATGCGGCGGCTACATGAAGGACGCCGAGGAGGTGGGCGGCTTCTGGATCGCACCGTGCCTCGATCTGTCGTGCGAGCCTAAGGAGAAGAAGGAGGCCGCCGCCATCCGTTGCATCGCGAACCACTGCAAGGAGGCCGTCAAGTATAAATCCGCCGCCAAGATAGGCGACGCGTTTCTCGTCTTCACCTACGGCACCGAGCAGTTGCCGCCCGAGGCGTGGCAACGGGTGCGCGCCGCCTTGGCCGAGCAAGGAGCGAAAACCTACTGGGTCGAGTCGTGCGACACCGACGGCAAACTGGTGCATCCAAAAGAGTTTCCCAAGGCGGAAATTGAAAAGTACATACCGCTTTTCGAGTCGGGGTATTGTTTTGGCAGCGAGGGGATGTCGAAAGAGTATGCCCAAGATCTCGTCGACCTGTTCAAGTCGCACGGCAAACCGTTCTTCGGCGGTATGATGCCTGGCTATTATCGGGTAAATGGCGGTTATGACAATCCGCGTGGTACCGCCACCTACCGGACGCGTTGGGAGAAGCATCTTGCCTTGGCTGACTCGCTTCCCTGGGTGTGCATCTCCACCTGGAACGACTATGCGGAGAACACCAATATCGGGCCGTCCACTGATTGGAGTTGGACCCGTCCCGAACTGACCCGCTGGTACACCGCGAAGTTCAAAGGTGAGCCGCTTCCCTGGAAAGAGCCGCGGCTCTACGTCAGCACGCCCAAGCATGTCTATCGCAAAGGCGACTGTCCGGCGGAGGCGCTGGTGCTCAACGGCGGCGACAAGCCGTGCAAGGTCACCATCGAACTGCTGGACGGCGACGGCAAACGCGTTGGAGAGCCGGCGAGCGCCGACTGCCCGGCGGGTGGGATGGCCGCCGCCGCCATTCCGATCGCGCTTGCTGACTTCCCGGCCAAGCGCTTCCTCCGCGCCAAGGCCGTCATGAGCGTCGACGGCAAAGCGACAGCCTCCTGCGTCAGCGCGCCGGTCTGCGTGTTCGACGAGACCTCCATGCCGGGCATTCCGATCACGTACTTGAGCGTTCCGGCGCACCACCGCATCCAGCACCCGCTCGAGTGCAAGATCGACGGCACGACGCTGAACGGGCAGACCGCCACCGCCACCGTGTTGGCGAGTCCCGAGGAGTTCGTGAAATACATGGATCTGCTGCACAACAACGAGCTGGTGTTCCGTGCCCACCAGGCCATCACCATCGACCGCCCGGTGCCGAAGCGGACCAAGAGCGGCAAACTCGCCTCGGCCTACGCCTGGGGATTCTTCGTCGGCCGCGAGTTCGACCAGGATCTTGGCGTGGGCTACAGCGATCCCGTCTATGTGGCTCCCGAAGGCGATCTCAACCTCTGGGAGCATTTCGCGATGGACGAGGGGGAGGGAAATGCCATCAAGGACAGTTCCATCTACGGCAAGGTCGGAGAATTGCGGAACGTCACCTGGATGAAGCCGGGCTTTGGCGATAAGGGCGCCTGTCTCCACTTCAACGGCAAGGACTCATTCGTCGATCTGCGCACCTACAAGACGCCGACCGGTTCGATGAGTGTCAAGTTCGCCGTGCGTCCGGCGGAGCCCATGGGCGGCTTCATGTACGCCGACCGTTGTGGCCTCTGGACCGAGATCGACGCGAAGGGGCGCTTCAAATTTGTCCGCAACACCTCCAAAGGGTTTGTGCCGCTCATGTCGACGACCTGTCTCAAGCCCGGCGAATGGCGCGAGCTGGAGTTCGTCTACGACGGTGCCAAGAGCCGCATCTTGATCGACGGCAAGCTGGACGCCGAGATGGAGGTGCCGCCGGGATTGCCGCAGGGAGGACATGTCATCGGCTACAATCCTTACGGCGGCAGCTATTTCAACGGCGAGATCGACGAACTCGAGTTGCGCGTGTTGCCCGAGGGGCAGAAATGAGATGTCATTGGTCATTCGTCATTGGTGGTCAAGCATTGATTCGGCATGAAACACCCCTCTGCTGGAGACAACAATTCAAGACCATTAAAAATCTGGGAAAACACTTTGAGGGCGGGATGATGCGGACGGAATAGTTGCCAAGAATGAGCGACAGGCAGACATGACCCACCGGACAAATTGTTTGTGATGTGGATGGGTAATTCAAAGCTATTAAAAATCTGGGAGGACAAGTATGGAGCGCACGAATAGCTTTATCCCCAACATGCGGCTTCCGAATCGGATGTGCCGTCAGATTTTTACCCTTATAGAGTTACTTGTCGTTATCGCGATCATCGCCATTCTGGCGAGCCTGCTGTTGCCGGCGTTGAAAAACGCGCGCGAGATGGCGAAGGAGATGATCTGCAAGAACGGGCTCAAGCAGCTCGGCACCTGCGCCGCCTCCTACACCATCGACTACAACGACTGCATTCCCTACGCGGGCGACGCCAGCGGTTTGAAAGGTTTGCCCAGCTGCTACCGTGATCCAAAGTACGGGTGGCTTTCACTGTACATACCAATGGGCACCTGGGACTCTGACGACGTGCCGAACAAAATCGCCTATGTGTGGACGCCGCGCATAACGGCGGTCACCTGTCCCGTGTTCCCCCGTCCCTACAACACGATGGCACCGCTGAAATGCCACTGGAGCAATGGCAGCTTTGTGTTGAACTACAAAATAAGCTACATGTCGTGCAGCGGCGCGCAATGGACGGGAATCGGGATCGGCAAGGTCAACCAGCTTGGCGGTGAGCTTTCAGGAAAGTGTCTCGCCACCGAGGAAATGGATGACGGGAACTTCTGGGGCGGCAATGGCTGGTCCTTCGGCTGGTCGATTGGTTCAGAATACGCCACGAAGGTCGACTACAAGCATGGGAACAAAGCCAGCGTGCTGTATTGGGACTTCCATGTCGGATCGACGAATGGCGTGCCGCTCGCCGGCACCGATAATTTCTGGAAACCGCAATAAGGAATAAACCATGCCCAAGGCGGCAGAGGCCACAACCAAACTATGCATAAAAGCCTGACTCGCTTTTCGCCCGTTGCCACGCCCGACGGACCGCCTTGGATCTTAAAATCCAAACGTCTCCATCTGGACAGATGGAGGATTTGGCAGCTATTGAACTGTCTCAGACGGTTGGATTTTCCATATTCATTTCCGTACCTAACCTACTGATCTAACGCTGCTTGCGATATGAAATATTCCAAACGATTTAAGCGTAGAATGCGAGACGGAAATGAATAAAGGACTTTTCGCCGTGCTGACATCCATGTTGTTCGCAAACGCGGTTGCGGCGGCAGATACCGCGGCGTCCAGGCCGCCGTATCCTCCGGCTCCGGGACATGAGAAACTGCCGGTCGTCTTCTGGGCGCACTACATGCCGCAGATCCCTCCCACCTATCTGCGTGGTCAGAGCTCCGACAACTTCTCGCTGGTCCCCGCCGACGGCACACCCGTCCAGCAATGCGAGTCGCAGATCCTCGCCGCGCTGGACGCGGGGGTGAATGGTTTCCAGATGCTGACGTGGCCGATGCCCGACATGTACACCGCCGCGCAAAACGTCTTCAAGAAGACTGGCAAGATGTTCTATGTCGCGCCGCAGTGGTGTGACCAGGGCGCCGATCACGAGAAGGCCGCCGAGAATATGGCGAAGTTCGCCGCGGCCCACAAAGACGATCCGCATGTGTTTACCATCGACGGCAAGCAAGTCCACTTTTTCTACAATCAGGGAACGTGGCCGGGCGACGTCGACAAGACGCCCACTCCGGAGGGACAGGAGAACAATGTCGCGAAGGTCAAGCGTATCATCAAGGAGAAGAGCGGCGTCGAGGTGCTGCTGCTGCCCACCTACACCAACTACGACCGCGTGCTGCTCGACCGATCGGATCTCAATTACAAGACATGGCCTCTGCCGATGAAGCCGGGCGAGCTTCGGTGGCTGAAGATGACACCGTGGGACGGCATCGACGGCTGGGATCACACGCTCATGCCTCGGCACGCCGCCGAGGCCACGCGCGCCCGCCTCGCCGAGCATGGTAAAGGTTTTCTGCTCTTGCCCGCTGTCGCTCCTGGCTACGACAGTTCCAACCGCGTGAACCAGGCTATTCACGTGCCGTGGTACGGCCTCCGCGCCTTGCGCGACGGCTTGCGCATGTTCGTCGAGCTTGGCTTCCGTCAGATGACGGTGGTCACGTGGAACGACTTCATGGAGTCGATCACCCTGCCGACGATCCGCAGCCCGTGGGGGTACAGCGACATCATGCGCTACTACCACGAGCTTGCCGAGAATGGCACGAGTCCCTTCTCCGAGCCGCATTTCGTCGTCGCCTATGACCCCGAGACGCTATATGGCGACCAACTCTATTTCCAGGTTTTGGCTATGCCCGAGAAGGATGCGGCGCATGCCGACTACACGGCGATCATACGTCTGGAGGACGAGAACGGCATCGAGGTCGCATCGCTTGGAACCCGCCTTTCGGTGCCCGACCAGCGGACTGACGCCGTCGAGGAAGTTCGCCTGGACAGCACCCCGTTTCTCGGCAAAGTCGAAGTGCTGTCGCCGGTTGTGACGATCCGTCGGCACGATGTCTTGAGCAACCAGTCGACACTGGTCCACAAGGAGGTGCGGCTGGCTCCGATCAGGTTGCGGCACAACGGGCTGCATTTCATCGCTCCCTATACGATATCGCTGACGCATGTCGCGGCCGACATCGGCGTGAGCCTTGCTACGGCGGATGGCGCGCGGACGGCGAATGTCCCATCGGGAAGTTTTGCCACGCTGAAGGCGACCGTCAAAGGAGAAGGGGAGCTGCGGCGCCTGACGCTCGCCGAGGAATGCATGACCCGCGGGGCGTTCAGATTGGATGACACCGCCGCCGGAATTCCCGCGGGACAGATGCGGGCGTTTGTCCGGATCAGCAGCGACCACAACATCGACGGCGTTCTCAAGGTTGACGGGGGTGTCATTCATGAGCGCATCACGTTGCACTGGGACCGCAACCGGGTACTGCTCAAAGGTGGCGGTGCGGAGATGGCGACGCACACCGCCCCCGGCTCGCCGCTTGGCAGGCTCAAGGATAAGCCGTATTTCTGGCCGACCTTCAGAGTCGACGCGGCGACCGACGCGAAGATCGCGTTCCGGTTTGGCAAGGATGACGCGGCACCGGCGGTGGAATTCACGCTCGCCCAACTCGCCTCGCGTCCGCTCTGCGCCCGCCTCATGGTCAACAACGAGCCCGTCGAATTCCGGGCGGCGGCGGTGGTCGAGCCTGAGGAGATAGACGACTTTCCCGTCCCCGCCACGGGGGAATACCTCAAATCGATCCCCATGGACATCCATGACGAGCAGGCGCGTGTCTTCCATGCGTGGGGCATCACGGCTGACAAGATCGCCTATTCGCGTCCAGTGGTTCTGACGCGTGTTCCCGCCGCCGGACAGGCGGTGGTCGTCTCGGATACGACAAGCCCCGTCCCCGTTCAGTTCATCAAGACAAATGGCGTCACCGACGACTTTGTCGATGGCCACAGTTCGGCGTCGCGCAATAGTTTCACCGCCGCCGATTTGCGCGCGGCGCAGATGCCCTCGCGTATGATTCCCTATTTCCTTCTTGATATGGAGGAGGGGTCAGGCGACCGGCTTAATGATGGCGGCTCGAATCACCAGCTCGGCCGCGCGTGGGTGGAGGGGAAATTCTCCTGGATCGACGACGGCTGGCGCGGCAAGGCGCTGCGGCTCGAGGGCGGCAAGATCGCCTTTCGGTCGAAAATGTGGCCGTATGGCTCCTACACGTTTAGCGCGCGGCTTCGCGTGAAACCGGCTGACAAGTCGCAGTCGGTGGTCGAGGATGGGGACTCGTGGCAAGGCGTCGACACATCCGCCGTCCAATTGTCGATCCTGCCCGATGGCCGTTTGCTCGCCCGCCGCGGAGTCCGCGAGAATGTCATTGAGCTGAAAAGTCAGGACAAACTCGGCGACGGATGGAACCACATCGTTCTGACGCATGATCTGAAGACGTTGCGTCTGTTCCTGAACGGGAAGGTGAATGGCGAGGCCGCGATTCCCGCTCCGCAGTACCAGCGGACGCATTCCGCGCCGGTCATGGGCTTCTCGAAGCTCGCCGTCAAGGCGAAGACCGACGAGGCCGGCGAGGCGTTCACCGGCGACATCGACCAGATCGAGATCATCGGGACCGCGCTCTCCCCCGACGACGTCGCCGCGCTGTCGGCGAAAGGGCAGTGGCTCGCGCGATAGGGGCGTTGTATCTGTTTGACGGCTTCTTGCGGCACATAGGGTTTTGAGATGCAATCGCCACCGGGAGGTGGCTCCCACGTTTGAATTTTATATGCCATTACAATGTGGGAGCCAGCTCCTGCTGGCGATATTCTGTATGGTCACCAGCCGTTTCGCCGCGTCCAGCCGAACGCAATGCGCATACTCCTCATCCGTTTGCGTGTTTTGTCTATTCCCCAACACCTGAATCTCTGCTACCTTTGAGGTAATAAATCTGAGGATATACACATGAGCGAGAGCCTGTCTGCGTTGCGCTGCCCTGCGGTTCCCTTGGTTGTTCATGACCCTTACTTCAGCGTGTGGTCGTTCACCGACAAGTTGTATGAAAGCTGGCCGCGGCACTGGACGGGCGCGGGCGCCGGGTTGTGCGGACAGCTTCGCGTCGATGGAGTCGCATATCGATTCTGTGGCGAGACGCGGTCCGTTCCGCCGGCGTCGCAAGTCTCAGTTGAGGTTTTGCCAACGCGGACGGTGTATCAGTTCGAGGCGGGGGCGGTCAAACTGACCCTACGCTTCATCACGCCGGCTCTGCCGCATGATCTTGACGTGCTGTCACGGCCGGTGTCGTACATCGCGTTTGAGGTCGAATCCGCCGACGGCAGGCCGCATGAGGCGGAGTTGTACTTCGACTGCGGATGCGAGCTCAGTGTCGACTCGCCGACGCAAAGTGTCCAGTGGAGCCGTTTGCGTCATTCCGAGCTTGATCTGCTAAGCGCCTCGTGCGCCAACCAGACCCCGCTCAACCGTTCGGGCGACAATCTGCGCATTGACTGGGGATCCGCTGTTGTCGGCGTGCCTCGTCAGTATGCCGTGCATAGCGTCATCGGATTGAGCGAGAATGTCCGCGAGACGTTCGTTGCGACGGGAAAACTGCCCGAGGCGGACATCATGGACATGCCGCGCCGCGTGCAGGACAAATGGCCGTGCATGGCGGTCGCCTTCACGCTCGGCAAGGTGCTCGCTCCTGTGCGCAGGCATCTGATCATGGCCTACAATGACATTTGGAGCGTCGAGTATCTTGATCAGAGGTTGAAGGGCTATTGGGCCAGGAACGGGATGACCTTCTCCGAGCTGCTTTCCGCCGCCTGCGCCGACTACGAGGGACTCTCAACGCAGTGCGCCGACAATGACGCCGATTTGATGGACAAGTGTCGGCGCAGCGGTGGCGAGAAATACGCAAGGGTGTGCGCCCTTGCCTTCCGTCAGGCCATCGCCGCGCACAAGCTTGTCGCGGGACCGGACGGCTCGCCGTTCTTCCTCTCCAAGGAGAATTTCTCCAACGGCTGCATCGCCACGGTCGACGTGACCTATCCCTCCGCGCCGCTTTTTCTGCTGCTGCAGCCAGAGCTGGTCAAGGGGATGATGGTGCCGATAATGGACTACGCCCTCAAGCCGCGCTGGCGGTTCCCGTTCGCGCCGCACGACCTCGGGACGTATCCGCTGGCCAACGGACAGGTGTATGGTGGCTGCGAGGCCGACGAGACCGACCAGATGCCGGTCGAGGAGTGCGGCAACATGCTGCTTCTGGCCGGGGCTCTGTGCGTGCTGCGTGGTGAAACCGCCTTTGTGGAGAACTACTGGCCCTTGCTGACGAAGTGGGCGGAATATTTGCGCGAGAAGGGCTACGATCCGGAAAGCCAGTTGTGCACGGACGACTTCGCCGGGCACCTCGCCCACAACACCAATCTCTCGTTGAAGGCGATTCTCGCGCTCGGCGCGTTCGCGCGGATGGCGGAGGCGCTGGGGCATGCTGACGCCGCGGCATCCTATCGCACGATGGCGGAGAGCCATGCGGCACGCTGGGTATGCGATGCCGCCGATGG
>CAYTFM010000354.1:0-6045 GCA_964436735.1 uncultured Victivallales bacterium
GGAAATTTTCTTTGCCGCTTCCTGACACCTGAAACCTGGTGACATTGAATTTCCTCAGCATCGAGATAGGCGACTCCCCCGCTGCTACAACCACGCGTTCACGCTCGTGGCTCTGTTCAGACGCCGCGAACCGAGCCCCGACAGTAATGGCGGGGGCAGCCGCAAAGCGTCACCGCATTGAATTTCTCATGCGCGGACCTATTTTTCAAGCGGAGGGATTCCAGGGCGGGAGATGTGGCATCACAATCAGGGAGACACAGGTATGCGACTTTTCCCCGACAACGCACAGCCGCCCCTCCTCGCATCCTCACACATACGGCTGTCACTGCTGGGAAAGATTCGCAGAATGATTTGGATCATCGTAAGCACACTGGTTATCGGCTACGTGGCGATCTGCCTTCTGCTCCTTGTCTTCCAGGCAAGATTGATCTTCTTTCCCTTCAAAGACATGGAGGTGACACCGAAGGATCTCGGCCTCTCCTATGAGGACGTGTGGCTCCGAGCGGTCGACGGCCCGCGCCTCCATGCCTGGTTTGTCCCCGCCGAAAACGCCAAAGGCATCATCCTCTTCTGCCACGGCAACGCCGGCAACATCTCGCATTGCGTCTCCCTGCTCTCGACCCTCAACGGCATGGGCTACTCCGCGCTCTTCTTCGACTACCGGCAGTTTGGCAGGAGCGAGGGAACGCTTTCCGAGCAGGGCACCTACCACGACGCCCGGGCGGCGTGGGACTATCTGGTCAAAGAACGTGGAATCCCCGCCGGGAAGATCGCGGTGTTCGGCTGGTCGCTCGGCGGCGCGGTGGCGGCGCAGCTCGCCGCAAGCCTTCCGCCCGACCAGCAACCAGGAGCCGTCGTCCTCTCGTCCGCCTTCTCCTCGCTCGGCGACATGGCCTCCCGCCACTATCCGCTCTTCCCCGCGCGGCTCCTGCTGCGCTTCGAGTATCCGACGGCGGCCAACGCCGCCAAGATCACCCGCCCGACGCTCGTCATCCACAGCGTCGACGACGAGATCGTGCCGTTCGACCATGCCCGGAAGATCTTCGACGCCGTCACAGCGGAGAAGTCTTTCCTGAAGACCAGCGGCGGGCACAACGACGACTTCGGGCTCGGTGGCAGCCAGAACGTCGACGCGCTCCGCCGCTTCCTGGACACATCCTGCGGCGCCGCGCCGTAGGATTATTTGTACTTCGGCAGATAGTCGCCGTGGGCCTTGATGAGGTCGTCGCACAGGGCTCTGATCTGGTCGATCGCCAGCTCGCCCGCCGTGTGCGGATCCATCATCGCGGCCTGGTAGACCTTCTCGCGGTTTTTCTCGAGGGCGGCCTCGACGGCGAGGATCTGGGGGTTGATGTTCGTGCGGTTCAGCGCGGCGCACGGCTCGGGCAGGTCGCCGACGTGGCAGGGGTTGAAGCCGTTGCGGTCGACAATGCACGGGACCTCGACGCAGGCCTTCGCCGGCAGATTGGTGATCAGCCCCGTGTTCATCACGTTGCCGTGGATGCGGAACGGGACGTCGGTTTCGGCCGCCTCCATAATGTAGGAGCCGTACTCGTGGCCGCGGGCGTGCGTCAGCTTCTTGTTGCCCACCATCTCCTTGCTCTGCTTCTTCCAGCCGGCAATCTGTCCGACGCAGCGGCGGGGGTATTCGTCCAGCGGGATGTTGAACTTGTCGATCAGATCGGGGCGGCTGGCCTTGATCCAGTACGGCGTGTACTCGGCGTTGTGCTCGGAGGACTCGGTGATGTAGTAGCCGACGTTGAGCATCATGGTGAGACGGACCATGTCGCCGACGCTATGGTGGTCGCCGGGGATGTCACGGGCGGTCTTGCCGAGCTTCTTCGCCTTGGCCTCGGCCTGCGCCCAGACGGCCTTGGGACCGCCCTTGGTCTTATGGATGCGGTCGAGCGTGGCAGCAGCACGGCGCTTGATCTCGGGATAGAGGTCCTTGTCGCCATCCTTCACCTCGAGCAGCCATGCCATGTGGTTGATCCCCGAGACCTTCCAGCGCAGCTTCTTAACACCGTCGCTCATGCCAAGCTGCTTCACCAGCCACGAGGCGCATCCCTGCACGGAGTGGCAGAGTCCGACGGACTGGATCGACGAGCCGCGGAGCATGGCGGCGGTCAGCATCGCCATCGGATTGGTGTAGTTGAGGAACAGGGCGTTGGGGCAGACCTGCTCCATGTCGCCGGCGAAGTCGAGCATGACCGGGATCGTGCGCAGGGCGCGGAAAACGCCGCCAATGCCGAGCGTGTCGGCGATCGTCTGGCGCAGGCCGTACTTCTTCGGGATCTCGAAGTCGACGACCGTCGAGGGCTCGTAGCCGCCCACCTGGATGGCGTTCACCACGTAGTTCGCCCCCTTGAGGGCCGCTTTGCGGTTCTTCACGCCGAGGTAGCCCTTGAGCCGGGCGCGCCCTTTGTTGACGTTCTCGTTGAGCGTCTGCAGCATCGACAGCGACTCCTTCAGCCGCGTGGCGTCGATGTCGTACAGCGCCACATCAGACTCGCACAGCGCCGGGGTCAGCATGCTGTCCCCGATGATGCTTTTGACGAACACCGTGCTGCCCGCCCCCATGAATGTGATCTTCGGCATGTCCTTCTCCTCAGTCGTTATTGTTCTGATCCTATTGCCATATTGTGCTATCGCTTTTCCCGTATGCCGTTAATTCTACAGCCTTGAATTATTCCGAGCAATGCGCATATTTTGATAAGTGTTACCCATTTGTGATGTGATGCGGATGTGAAAATATGGGATACCCCCGCGGCGGAAACGCAAAAGATCCAAAACGCGCAAGCAGCGCCGCGCCGCCGCGGGCCGATTTCTACACGTCGCTCCAGGTCGCCCGCCCGCTCAAGGGATTCCCCTGTCCACTCGGTATCGGCGTGGAGACGCGTCACTCGTCCGCCTACCGGTTCAGAGGAGCGGACCGCAAAGGGGGGCAGCACTGCATATTCCAATACACGCTGTCGGGACAAGGCGTCTTCTGGGAGCGCGGGGTGGACCGTCCGCTGCCGCCGGGAACCGGCTTTCTGTGCGTCTCCGATGACCCCGACACCGGCTACCACTACCCCCCCAACGGCAGGGAGCGGTGGCAGTTCATGTTCACGGTCTTCGGCGGAGCGGCGGGATTCGAGATGACCCAGGGGCTTGTGGCGCGCCACGGAGGTGTCCACCGTCTTCCGCTGGACCATCCGGTGATCACGCGGCTGCTCGCTTTTGGCAACCATCCCTCAGGCGCGGCCTCGCTGAGCGGCCCGGAGGGCGCGCGGCTGGTCTGCGACCTGCTGTGCGCGCTGGGGGAGTCGGCCGACGCCGTCACGGAGTCTAGCCCCGCGAGCGATCTGGTGCGGCGGGCGCGCGAGGAGATGGAGATCTTCGTGGAGAACCGGCTCGACGTGGACGACATCGCCACGTCGCTGCGCGTCTCCCGCGAACACCTCACGCGGCTGTTCACGCGCGAGATGGGCGTACCGCCCGGACGCTATCTGCTCTCGCGGAAGATCAGCATCGCCTGCCGCCTGCTCCGCGACGAAGGGCTCTCGGTGAAGGAGACGGCGGAGCGGCTCGGCTTCGACTCCTCGGCGCATTTCATCCGCGCCTTCAAACGCCTCACCCACGCCACCCCCGGCGCCGTCAAGGCCGGCGAAGCCGCCACGCCGATAGTGGGAGTTCCCGCCGCCCCCAGACAGCCCGCCAGGCCGTCGTACTGCTAAGCAAAGGCTTCTGCATACCGGCTATTGCGCTATATTTTAACTCTTTTGGTGCCTTACGTACCAACTAAACCGTTATAAAAGACAAGAAGTTCAAGACCATATAACGCGGGCCGTTCGCACTGTTATCTCAAAGCCGGTTTCCGCCGGAAAGGTTCCGAATTGGTTTGCGGGCAGGCTCCGCATTATCTCTGGGCTACTCGTCCGCCGGGGCGGGATCAATCTGCTTGACAAGCTCCCACTCCTCCTTGAAGACCACCTCGCCGTTGGGCGACATGGTCACAAGGGAGCCGACAATATCCATCTCCAGGAATGAGTTGGCGGGGTTGATGTCAATCCACTGCGTGACCTCCACCGGAGCGTTCCCAGGCGGCACGGGACCGGCGTCGAGAGACTGCGACAGGGCTCTTTTCGTGAAACGCTGCCCGCCAAATGACGCACTGACGACCCGCTCCGCCTTCATGATGAAGGCCTTGGAGGTGCGGGCGGTTCGGCCGACCGGAATGACACCATCCTCGAAGCGGAATCTCCCACCGTTGACGGATACAGCAAGCGGAACCTTCATCTTGTCGGTGGCGCTGGGGGTTTCGAGCCTAACCGCCTGATTGGGCACCGTACCGGGCAGAAGAGGCACCTCGCAGCGGGACTCGCCAGGGAGCCGCGTTTTGGACCAGACAGCCCATGAGACCGGCCTGCCCCGCGAGTTTCTCAGCGTGGTGGTGATCGTGATCTTCCCGTCAGGTGCGAGTTCGAACATTTTCGTCACCCTCACGCCTGATATGCGGCTGTCGGGGCTCACGAGGACAAGGCGGGTCGCGCTGGACTCCACGGGGCGGTAGACGGATCTCACGATGGTGGGGTCGGGAGGCCAGGTCGCCTTCTTGGCCTTTTTCTCGGCGTCAGTGTCCTGGTTGGTCCACCATTCGCTCTGCGGCGCAAGCCACACGGTGTGTCCCCTGTGCGCCAAGAGTGCCTCCGGGTCGTCGCACTCGAGGGCGGGGATGGTGCCAGGAGACTCCTTGATGGGGACGCCGAAGATGTTGGAGGCGCCTGGCCGACGGAGAAGGACCACCCACGCGCCATAGGTCGGCACCACGCCGAACTCAATGCGGTCGTTCTTCAGGACGAGGACGCCATACCGAATGGCGGGTTTCACCTGCGGGGAGTCGGCGGCTTCCATGCGGGCAGCAAGGATGAGCAGCAGTCCAGAACACACGCATGAGATGACGACTGTTCGCACCCCCGACGACGACAAGTGGCGTCGTTCAAGGTGAGCATCACGAATGCTCATGTCCCGCACCTCCTTCGTACGCCCTCCATGATCTTCAGCAACGATGGCGCGTTCGCCGTAAATGCGCAATTCCACTCATATCATATTTACAATAACCGTATTCCGTTCCTAATCAATAGTGTGCGAATTCGAGGACGGCATGTATATTCCCCATACTAATTACTACGAAGGCGTCCATCGCGGTTGCACCATGACAAGTTCCAAGACGATTGCCGTCCACCTGCCGGAGATCCGGTCGATGGGGAACCTGCTCTTCGATCCGGTGTGGTCCGAAGGGCACACCTCGGGAAATTGCGAACTGATCCACGTGATCTCCGGACAGGTGACAATCGTCATGCGACGCCAGCGCATCGCCGCGCAGGCCGGGGACACGATCCTCATCCCCTCGAAAACACTTCACAGAGATGACTTCGACCTCGGCTCCAAGCTTGAGGTCTTCATGGTTTTTTTCAGCTGGTCGTGGGAAAAGGATTTTTTCTCTCTTGTCCCCGCGTCGAAACTGCCCGCGCTCCCCGAAGCCCCCAAAGAGGCGGTGTCCCGTCTGGTCAATCGTCTGCGCATGGAGTTCACGACGGGGTCTCCGCAGGACGACTTGCTGGCGCGGGTTCGCCTCGCCGAGATACTCATCAAGTTGCTTGAGGCCTCGCTGGACCAGTCCCGGCAGCAGCAGGAACCCGCATCGAGGACGGACTATGGGAAACGGCGGCGGGAGTGGCTGCTCACGCAGGCCAAATCGTACATCGAGGGCAACTACCAGCGCGCCCTCAGTCTTGACGACATCGCGAAGCACCTGCGTGTCAGCCCCTATCACCTCTCGCACGTCTTCAGCTCGGAAAGCGACTTCTCGCTCTTCGAGTTCCTCACGCAACTGCGCATGAAGAAGGCACGCGCCCTGCTCGAGGAGGGCACGCTCACCGTCGCGGAGATCGCCTACGCCGTCGGCTTCAACAACAGCAACTACTTCACCAAGGTCTTCCACCGCTTTCACGGCTTCCCGCCGGCCCAACTCCATCGCCGCCAGATCCGCTTTCGGAAGAT
>CAYTFM010000354.1:6055-8591 GCA_964436735.1 uncultured Victivallales bacterium
GAATCTGCCCCGGGTCAGGGTGGCCAAGGTATCGATCTTCTTCAGCAGCGCCGCCAGATCCGCTTTCGGAAGATATAGTTTTGCCGGCCATCGGCAGTACTACATCCTGGGCGCGCCCGGGATTCAGAAGAGTTTCGCGGCGTCGAAGACCGGCTCCGTGCCTTTGTCCCACCCGTCCAGCAGAAACTCGTCCTGTCGTCCTTCCGCGATTAGCCGGAAGGCATAGCGCGCCTGCTCCACGTGGAACTCGCAGAAGGCGCCGGGCGTGCCGATGTCGCCGTTGTTGATGGCGTAGGCCTCGGCCGGACAGGGCGATCCGCAGAAGTGCCGCACGGAACATGACTTGCACGGGACGATGTTCTCGATCGTCCGCCCCGTCACCTTCTTGAACTGCTCGGTGGCAAGGATACGCTCGATGGGATCCTTGAAGATGTTGCCGCCTTTGAACTCCGGCAGCCCGAGGAACTCGCCGCAGGGGAAGGCGTCGCCGGAGGCCGAGACAGCGAGGAAACAGCGTCCGCCGCCGCAGGGCGAGATGTCGCACATCAACCGTCGCGCGGTGGGTGCGAGAATGCCGAGGAGGATGTTGGCGAAATTGGCGACGACGAGTTTTCGCCCGGTCTTGCGGTATAGCTCGTTAGTCCGCTCGAGGGCCTTGAGGTAGGACTTCGCGGCGATGGTCTCGTCGGGCTTGACGGTCCGAGCGCGCTTCTCGGTGCAGCGGATGATGTTGAGCATGCAGACGTCGATCCGTTCCCGATGGAGGAAATCGACGACCTTGGTGAGGCTATTGACGTTGCCGCTGGTGATCGTGCAGATGACGTTGAAGCCGGTGTGCCCGCGCAGTTTCTCAATGGCGGCCGAGGCTTTGGCAAAGGAACCGGAGCCCTTCCAATCCTTACGGTGGCGGTCACCGACCTCCGCGTCGGGACCGTCGATGGAAATACCCACGCCGATATTGTTTGCGCGGATGAAGCTGACCGCCTCATCGTCGAGCAGGGTGGCGTTGGTCTGTATGCCGAAGTTGTAGTCGTTCTTGAACCTCTCGATGTTGGCGAAGACGGCTTCGCGGTTGAGCAGCGGCTCGGCGCCGTGGAAGACGATCTGCGGCTTGCGTCCCTTCGGCACGGTCGTCTTGAAGTACTTCTTCAGGATCATAAGCGCCTCGGCGAGCCGTTCGGACGACATGTGCTCGCCATTCTTCCGGATGCGGCGCGGGATGTAGCAGTAGTCGCAGTCCAGGTTGCAGCGGTCGGTGGGGTTGAAGTACACGGCGGACGGCTTGAGTCCGTAGCGGAGCGTCTCCATCTCCTGCCGCATGTCCTCGCGGATCGCCAAGTACTTCTTCTGGAACGGCCCGGACGAAAGCATTTCCGGGAGCTTCTTCTTCTCGACGAGCGCCCAAAAGGCCACGTCGGGATCGATGAGCGCCATGTGCGTCTTGTGCCCAATGTCGAGCGTTTGAAGGGTGGGGCCGTGTCCGGCATTCGCGTAGTTGTCCATATGTGTTCCTCTGCCTTGGTTCAAATTCAATCCATGCGATAGCGTTCGCACGAATACCGAAATCAAAAATGATCTCGCATGTTTGTATATCATATCGTAGCCGCGCCGCATGACGCCGCGGAGTATCGGGTCGAAACGGAAAAGCCGTCCGCGGGGACGCCGCGGACGGCACGATCCTTACTTGTTAATAAGGATGTAGTGGGACAGGCCTGTGCCCGCCGCGTTGCATTTGCGACGCTGGGCGATCACGGACGCCGTCTTGGCTTGACGTGCTTTCTTCACTGCGTACCTCCTTTCCTCGGTTGGGGATTTCGGGCAAAAAAAAAGGATTCCGACGAACGCAGTTACGCGTCGCCGGAATCCTTTTCCATCAGACTCCGAATGTGAACACTTATGGATTCAGCGCAGGTCTTCTGGCTTCCGGATCAGCCTCCTCGGGCGGCCTTCCCGTCCATCTTTGTGTCATGATGGACAGTGGCTGGACTTTCGTCCTCTGCCTTCGGAGTCCCCGGTCACAGCGGCGGGACCGCCGCGGTTTCACACCGTGTTCCCTTGACGGTGAATCCTGTAATTTTCCGGCAGAACCGGAAAATTTATTTCTTGAGAGAGTATATCGAATGATGATGTCGCAGTCAAGAGAATCGGTCAATTTATTTCGGTTTTCGGATTGCGAGATTCGGATTTCCCGCGCTCGCGCGGCGGGGCTCGTCAACTGAGCGGAGAAAGGCGGCCGAGGCGAGGAGCGAGCACGAGGCGAGGATGGTCCCGTCGGTGCGACGGCTGTTGCCCGTGACGTCGTAGGACGGCTCCATGCGCTCGATCCAGGTCCGCCGGTCGATCTCGCCGCGATCCGCCGAAGCCGTGACCGCCAGTCGCGGGAAGGTGTGGACCACGACGCCCGGCTCGACCGCCGTCGGCTCCCCGGCGTGCTCCACCAGCAGCCGCGTGGCGTCCTCGTCCGCTTCCCGCAGACCGAGGCCCCGCGCGCGCACCAGGTCGCGATAGAAGCCCCTGAAACCCGGGAGGAGACCGT
>CAYTFM010000355.1:0-8510 GCA_964436735.1 uncultured Victivallales bacterium
TTGAACCACGGCTCAATAATCTATAACGGACGACATTCAGCATAGCATCTATACGCTCAAGTTAGCTATGCTTCCCCCGCAACTGAGCTCGACACCGCATCCAGTCACGCCGAACCGAGCCTCGACGTCGAGCCGCCGCACTTCGTAGGTCTCGTCCACTGCGGACAAGACAGATTGATTGTCCAATCTCCAGAGCGGGCGGGACGCCCGCGATCCCAGGAGAGGAGAAGTCAAGAAAAACACCGCCGTTACGCTCGTTGCATTCCCAGGGCGAAACGACTATTTTACCCATTCCCTTTTCCCATCCGAACACCGAACACCGAACACCGAACACCGAACACCGAACACCCTTTATGGACGACACGACCCTGACGCCGATGATGCGGCAGTACCGGGAGATCAAGCTGAAGGCTCCCCCGGACGCCATTTTGCTGTTCCGGATGGGGGACTTCTATGAGATGTTCTTCGAGGACGCCAAGAAGGGCAGCGAGATCTTCGAGGTGACGTTGACCAAGCGGCAGGGCATTCCGATGTGCGGAGTGCCGCACCACGCGCTGGACAGCTACCTGCCGCGGGCGGTCGAGGCGGGGATCAAGCTCGCCATCGCCGACCAGGTGGAGGATCCGAAGCTCGCCCAGGGGATCGTCAAGCGCGAGCTGACGCGCGTCATCACGCCGGGCACCGTCATGGACAGCTCGATGCTCTCCCCCGCTCAGAGTAACTATCTGGTCGCGATCACCACCGACAAAAAAGGCTTCGGTCTCGCCCGCCTCGACATCAGCACCGGCGACTTCCAGGTGACGGAACTCGACGACCGCGAGGCGCTCGTCAACGAGCTGCTACGCCTCGCCGCCAAGGAATGCGTGGTGCCGGACAGCGTCCTCGCTGAATGGAACGCGGGGCACTCGCATCCGATTCCAGGGAAAAGCGTGCTGTGGACACCGCTCGACGACTGGCACTTCATGCCGGAGAACGCCGCGGGGCTGCTGTTGAGCCATCTCGGCGTGGCGTCGCTCGACGGCTTCGGCTGCGCCGGCATGCGCCTCGCCACGGGGGCCGCGGGGGCCGCGCTGCGCTACGCCATGGACAACCTCAAGCGCGACGCCAAGCACGTGACCACGCTCAAGACCTACCACACCGGCGACTACATGGTGCTCGACCCCGCCACGCGGCGCAATTTGGAGCTCATCGAGCCCACGCGCTCGGGAGGAAAGGCCGCCACGCTCATCGGCGTCCTCGACCACACCCGCACCCCGATGGGCGGACGCCTGCTGCGCGACTGGATCCTCAGCCCGCTTCGGGACCGGCAGCGGATCAACGAGCGGCTCGAATGCGTCGACGCCCTCAAGTTCGACCCCCTCACCCTCGGCGAACTCCGCGAAACCCTCGGCGCCGTCCGCGACCTCGAGCGCATCATCGCCCGCCTCAACGTCGGCGGCGGCAACGCCCGCGACCTCGTCGCCCTCGTCCGCAGCCTCGAGATCATCCCGGACATCAACCGCATGCTCGCCGGCATCGACGTGCCCATCCTCCAGAAGCTCCGCGCCAAACTGATCGACTTCGGCGAACTGACGAGCCTCATAGACAAGGCGATCGCCCCCGAGCCGCCGCTCGCCATCACCGACGGGGGGATCATCCGGGACGGCTACGACCCCGCGCTCGACGAACTGCGCCGCGCCTCCACCGAGGGCAAGAACTGGATCGCCGCCCTCCAGACCAAGGAGCAGGAGCGCACCGGCATCAAGAACCTCAAAGTCCGTTTCAACAACGTCTTCGGCTATTTCATCGAGATCACCAAATCGAACCTCGCGGCGGCGCCCGCCGACTACACCCGCAAGCAGACGCTCGTCAACGCCGAGCGCTTCATCACACCCGAGCTCAAGGAGTTGGAAAGCAAGGTGCTCGGCTCCGAGGACAAATCAAAAGCCCTCGAGCTCGAGATCTTCCAGGCGGTCCGGCAGAGGTGCGTCGAACACACGATTCCCATCCGGGAGACCGCCGCCGCCATCGCCGGGATCGATGTCCTCGCCAGCTTCGCCGAGGCCGCGCGCCTCTACAACTACTGCCGTCCGATCATCAAGGACGATGGCGTCCTCGAGATCAGGGGCGGACGCCATCCGGTGCTCGACGCCACGCTCAAAGAAGAGAGATTCGTGCCGAACGACACGCACATGGACATCGACGCCGACCGCATCATCATCATCACCGGTCCGAACATGGCCGGCAAGTCCACCTACATCCGGCAGGTGGCGCTGCTGGTGCTGATGGCGCAGACCGGCTCCTTCATCCCGGCGGAGCACGCCGAGATCGGGGTCGTCGACCGCATCTTCACCCGCGTCGGTGCCTCGGACGATCTCGCCAAGGGACAAAGCACCTTCATGGTCGAGATGGTCGAGACCGCCAACATTCTGGCGCACGCCACGCCGCGCAGCCTGATCGTGCTCGACGAGATCGGCCGCGGCACCAGCACCTTCGACGGACTCAGCATCGCCTGGGCCGTCGCCGAGTTCCTCCACGACAACGCCGCCGTCGGCGCCAAGACCCTCTTCGCCACCCACTACCACGAACTCACCGAGCTCGCCCTCACCTGCAAGGGAGTCAAGAACTACAACGTGGCCGTCCGGGAATACGGTGACAAGATCGTCTTCCTGCGGCAGATCATCCCCGGCGGCGCCGACAAGAGCTACGGGATCTACGTCGCCAAGCTCGCCGGCCTCCCGCCGCGGGTCATAGA
Source organism: uncultured Victivallales bacterium (assembly GCA_964436735.1). Classification (GTDB taxonomy): domain Bacteria; phylum Verrucomicrobiota; class Lentisphaeria; order Victivallales; family GWF2-38-69; genus CAYTFM01. The sequence continues at coordinate 2,735 of CAYTFM010000355.1, forward strand.
CCGCGCCAAGGAGATCCTTGAGAACCTCGAACGCGGCGCCATCAAGGACGACATGCCCACCCTCGCCAAGCACCGCCCCAAACAACCACGGAAGCCGCAGGAGAAGGAAATACCCGAGTCCGCCACCGTCCAGCCCCGCCTTTTCGATTTCTGACGATCAGACGATAGACGCAGCGCGTGGAGTGAGCTTTCTCAGCGGCCTCGGACAAGTCCGCCACGGCGGATCTTCCGACCTCGTCCTCCAGCATCAGGCATTCATGCGAGACGTGGAGGGCGAACCCTGTGTGAGCCGAATGAAGCCCACCAAAGCGTGTTCCCCCGCGACATCAAAATTGAAGTCAGAACAGCGTTTTTGGCGGCACTTTGCTCTGTATGTCGTACTGCGACGTCCACACCGCATGGCCGTCACTGTAGAGGATGTTCGCCCCCCCATTGTGGCGGATGCGGTCGAACTTGTACTGGTATGCGGGATCCGACTGGGTGAACTCCCAATAACTGCCGAGCTCCGCGACCAGACAGTCCGACACCAGGATTTTTTCTGACGGGCTCTCGACTCTCTTGTACATTGGGTAGGTGACGATCTGCTGCTGCCAATCCGTGATGACATCGGCGGGTGGCAGGAACCTGTTCATGCCATATCCACCGACTTGGTAATTCATGTCGAAGAGCTGCCCGAACGTGTCTCTTTTCACGGCCGGGCACAAGAAGATGGTGGGGCTTGCGGGCAGGATGGATGGCGTCTTGTTGTACCACCAGTTGGCATACCCCGCGTAATATCCCACCGGCACATACCACCGCGAGTAGTTTGGGTAGATTCCTCCATAGGCGGTCGTCGCGTCGGGGGCGGGGAAGAAGTTGTTGTAGTCATTGGCGTACATGTGGAAGGCCACGCCCATCTGCTTCTCCTGATTCAGGCAGGTAAGCCCTTGCGCCAACTTCTTGACCTTGCTCAACGCGGGCAGCAGCAGGGCGGCGAGGATGGCGATGATCGCGATCACCACTAACAATTCTATGAGCGTGAAGGCGGCCGCCTTCACGCTCATAGAATTGTTAATGGGCCGGCTGCGCCGTCCCTGCGCCTCGCTTGTGAAAATCTGATGACGCATCCGATTCGGAATGAAACCAGTGGGGATAATGCTTGTCATGCGAGCAACACCACCTTCCCAGATTTTTAATGGTTTTGAATTGTCATCCACATTATAAACAATCTGTCCGACGGGATCTGTTCGACGGTCGTTTTTTCATGGAACACACTCCGCCCGTAGCATCACATCCTCGGAGTGTTTTCCCAGATTTTTAATGGTCTTGAATTGTCATCCACATTATAAACAATTTGTCCGACGGATTTTCACTTCCCGCCGCCGCCCATCCCTGGCAGACACGCCGCCCGCATCACCACGCCCTCAAAGTGTTTACCACCTCATCTGCGCATAGGGATCGTCGCGGGGCAGGCGGACATCGAGGTACTGCGAGGTCAACGACTTGCCGAGGACGGGCGGCGCCTGCAGGGCCACCCGTCCGATGAATCCCGAATCCAGGTAATTGTTGTTCACTCGGGCGGCGATCACGTTGTCGGCACCGTCGAACTTGAGCAGACCGGCCGGGATCCGATAATGCCTTTCAACACCCCACCACCCGGGCGTCTCCTTGGTGGTCTGGCCGATCTTGACGCCATTCAGCCAGATCTCGTCGGTGTCGTCGATGGCGGAGGCGAAGAACTCCAGCGGCGCGCCCTTGAGCTGCTCCGGAGCCTTGAAGTGATGGCGGTACCAGACATCGCCCAGGAAACCGGCCCAGTCCGGATGGCACTCGCCCCATTGACCGGGGACGCTCATATCCCTCCACTCGCCGCTCTTCTCGTCGGCGTCGATCTTCATCAAGCCTTCCGAGGCTCCGATGCCCTTGTCGTCCTTGCGCGCCCTCCAGACACCTTCGACGACAAGCTCCGGCGACTTCTCGTGGCGGGAGATGCTCGACCACACATGCCGGGATCTCGCTCCCATAGTGCAGAGGACAAGAGCCGCCAACCTGCTGACGTTACATTTGGAAAGGATAAGATCGGGACGCCGCTCCGGATCGAACACGGCTGGCGCCGCGGCGATCCAGACGATGCGGCCTTTGCCGACGGGAACTGCGGCGAGCGCGCCGTTGGACGACATCCATCCGCCTTGGGGGACGGCCGTAACGACCACCATCTCTTGCCTCTCGCGCCAATGGCAGTCGCCCGGACTCGCGGCGGCGAAGACCGCGGGAGCCCCCGCCAGCGATCCGGCGTCAGACACGCGCTTCACCGCGGTGGCGAACGATCCGTCCATGATGAAACTCAACGCGTCAGCGTCCTCGGGTTGGAGTCCGATCGCCACGGCGTCGCCACCTGACGCAAGAAATTCCCCAAGTCCCTTCCTGTTGGAGAGAATCCACGAACCTGAGCCGCCGCCAAAGACGAGCAGGCCAGACTTCGGCGGAGTGGACGGCCACAACTCGGCGTCCAGCCGCAATTTCAGCAGATCGGCGATCCACGCGTCGGATGCGACGATGGCGGTCTTGACCACTTTTTTACCGCCCTCTCCTGAGCGCAGACTATCCAGAATGTTCGCCACTAACCTGTCGGCGGCGGGCTCCCGGCCAAGGCGGTCGCTGACGTCGGCCTGGCAGAACACGAGGCGTCCCGCCCCCTCGGCGACCTCCCACAACGCCATGTAGCGCAGATCGAACTCGCCGTCGAGTATCGGATGGAACGAGCCAAGGTGCGGCTTCTCGACGATGGTGGAGGCGACCACGCCCCGCTGGGAGCAGCGCCACGCCCTTTTCCAGCGCTGGTTGTCCGTCATGCTCTTCGGAGGACCGTCGATCGGCCCCAGCGAAGTCTTGCCACGCCAGTCGGCGAAGTCGGCGTCGACCAGTCCCTTCGCGAACGGATGGGCGGCGTCGCGGATCCACAACTGCCGCGGAGCCCGCGTGAAGGCCCTCAGTCCGAAGAACTTCTCAAGGGCGGCCGGCGTCTGCTCGAGGATCAGGATCTGCGCGCCGGCGTCAAGGAGGCCGGGCAGAGCGGCGATGACGGCGGCGGCGGACTCGTCGTCCAACGCCTCGGCGCCGATGACGAGCGTTTTGACATCCTTTGACGGTTGTGCCGAGGAGAACGCTTTGAGATCAAGCCCGATCCTGTCAAACCCCTTCGACGACAACCCTTTCGGATCGAAGATGGCCCAACCGGCCGGAGCGGCGGCGAGCTGTTTCATCTTCGGATGGATCTGGAGCGCGAATGACGCAACAGGAACAGAACGGCCGTCGACGGTCACGACAGCGGACAGCGTGCCCTCTGTTTTCGCGGCAACGTCCGGCGCGGCGAACGCGATGGCGAGCTGAGCGGTCTCCGCCGGCTTGACCTGGGCCTCACCCTTGCCTGACGCCATGATCTTTCCATCCGCCTCGAACTTCCATTCGACCTTAAATAGGGCCGCAGCTCTCAGGTCGTTGACCAGGACGACGCTTTTCTTGATCGTCTCTCCGACGTAGTAGGCGTGGTCGCGTTCTGGCCAGTCCGCCTCAGGCCCGGCGATGTGGGCGTAGAGGGGAGCGAGCTGCTCCTTGATCACGTCCCAGCGTCTGACCGGCTCGATGTACGGTTTTTCCGATGGAAGTCCCGGAAACGAGCAGTTCTTCATCTCGCCGCAACCGCGGCAGTCGTAGGTGTACAGATCGGCGGCGAATCCCGGACGCTGAAGCTTCTCCCAGTCCGTGGCCAGCGGGGCCTCGGGAATCCTCTCCCGCATGTTGCCCAGCGACGGCTTGGCGGGACGTTTGACGAGCCGCCAGCGTGAGTTCTCCCAGGAGTTGAGTCCGCCCGAGATGCCCCAGGTCCGCCAGGCCGGCAAGACAATCTCGTAGTAGAGAGATGAGCATTCATCGATGATTTTGGGGTAGGCGGTACAGTAGTAGCCATAGGCGCTCTCCCATTTCTTGTCCTTCCGGTTCCAGGCGAAGTCGACGAAGTCCAGATAGTCGTCCTCGATCATGTCGTAGCTTTTCGCCCCCAGCAGGATCGCGCCATACTCCGGCACCATCGGCTCGTTGCTCCACCAATGACTGGGGTCGTTGAGGCTGAACGAGCCGGGATAGGGCAGGTCGAACTCGACCATCATCATGGGCTTGACGCCATCCGCCGCCCAGACGTAGAGCCACTCGCGCAGATCCTGGCGATCCGGCCAGCACAGATAGTTGTTCAAGGTGTAGACGTCGCCGGCGTTGCCGCAGGCGTGCTGGTAGGTCGGCCGGGTCTTGTCGATCGACTTCATGATCTGGCTCGACTTCTCCAATGCGGCGAACTTCTTCCCGAGCCCCGTGTCCTCCGGCGGCTCCCGTTTTCCGTCCAGCAGAAGCGGATTCTGATCCTGCTCGTAGCAGCAGAGGTTCATGTTCATCCGGTACATCACCAGCGAGGGATGGTTCCAGACGCGGTGGGCCCGGGTATTGTACCGCTCCTCAAGCCACTGGACGGTCTGCGGCTCGTTGATCCGGTTCTGGAATTTGTTGATCTGCGTTGGGGTGACGGCGGCGAGGATTCCCCGCTCGTCGCAGGCGTCGAGAAATATTTTGAGCGACTCGAGCTGGTTCGGGGCGTCGACCGATTCGACATAGAGGAAGTTGTGGTTCTGCTCGAGCGCCTTGACGAACCAGCGGTCGACCTCGTCCTTTCCCAGCCAGCACTCCCGCCCGACGGCGAACGACGCCGGACGAAGATTGACCTTGACACCGTTGAGGTGGAAGAACTTGCCTTTGATCTCGAACTCCCGGAAACCGAAGCGTTCGGGCAGCGCCTGGTCGACAATCTGGTCGCCTTTGGCAACCGATACGCGCATCTCGTAGAGCTTGGGCTTGCCGATGTCCCACAACTCGGCCTCCGGCCAGTCGGCCGACGCCTCAACCGAGCTCGCCCCTTTCTTGAGGGGGGCCGAGAAGCTCTTGACCATCTTGCCGCCGTCTTTCACCTCGCAACGCAGCGAGACGACGTCCATGGCTTCAGCGGCTCCCGCGCCGTCGAGATCGGCTTTCACCGTGATGGTCCTGTCCTTGACACTGGTGACGATCTGAAAAGGGCCGATGCGCGGCGCCGCGGCGGGGGCGGAGTCAAGAAAGACATCGCCTGTGAATCCGCAGGAGCCCCGATGCTTCTGATAGTCTTCCATCCCCCGCTCCGAGAAGAACTCGGAGACTTCCTCGGGACTCATGGCATGCACGAGAACCGACAGGGTGGCCGTCGCTCCCGGTTTGACAAACGGGGTCAGATCCACCTCGCCGCCGAAGTCGCCGACCTTACCGGCACGCGCGCCATCGACGTATACATACGCCTCCGTGGACACTCGCTCGATGCGGAGCGTGATCCTGCGGCCACCCCATTCCGCGGGAATTGCCACCGGCCGCTGGTACCAGGCAAAGAGCAGCTCCGCTGGTTTCTGCCGCAGCGGATCGGACTCGTTCCAATAGGTGGTGAAGCTGGTGCCTTTCGGGTTGCCCGGCACCTTGGCATAGCCCCAGGCGGGGTCGGCGGGCGGCTTGGCCTCCGAAAAGTCGTTCCGTTTCTCCTCAAGCCTCACGTCGTCGAGCCAGAACGAACCTTTGCACCCCGCGGGATCCTCGTAGCTTCTGACAAGTATCCTGATCTTCTCGGCCCCTTCAGGAGCGGTGAAGGGGATCACAAGCTGACGCCATTCGCTTTTACCTTTCAGCTTTTCCCCCGCAACCACCAGGAAAATCTTCTTATCGCCGTCGATCC
>CAYTFM010000356.1:0-8508 GCA_964436735.1 uncultured Victivallales bacterium
AAAAAACAGTTCAACAGCGTTTTCGCTGTTTCGGATTTCGTGCTTCGATTTTCGGGTTTTAGTCGCGGGGGGAGCCGCCTACTTCACCGATGCCGCACGAACCACTCGCAGGCGATCCGCGCGACCTGTTCGAGCGTTCCGGGCTCTTCGAAGAGATGCGTGGCTCCGGGGATGACCTCAAGGCGCTTCTCGCAGGGCAACATGTCGAGAGCTTTGAGATTCAAGTCAACCACGACAGGATCGCACTCGCCGACAAGCAGCAGCGTAGGCGTTCTGAGCAGCGGAAAGCTGTCCTCGGCGAGATCCGGTCTTCCCCCGCGTGAGACAATGGCGTAGATGCGCTCCTCCAGTTCTGCCGCCGCGATCAACGCCCCCGCCGCTCCGGTGCTGGCGCCGAAAAACATAATGTGCAGCTTTTTTGTGGTCGTGTGGTTTTTCAGCCAGGAGGTCACCTGTTTCATCCTGTCCGCCAAGAGGCGGACATTGAACCGAAACTCCCGTGTCTGCGCGTCGAGCGCCTCCTCCTCCTTGGTGAGCAGGTCGAACAACAGGGTGGCAAGCCCCGCGTGCTGGAGGACGTCGGCGACGTATCTGTTGCGAGGGCTGAAACGACTGCTGCCGCTGCCGTGGCAGAAGACCACGATGGCGGTTGCGTGTGGGGGAATGTGCAGGCTGCCTTTGAGGACAGCCTCCTCCATCTGGATCTCAATCTCTTGTTGCATGTGAGGCGTCACTCGATTCCCGCGTCGGTGTGCGGCGCGATATTGAACTCCGAAATTTTCCGTACGACGACCGTCAGTTTCCTAAGGATTTGTGGAACGGGATGTGGCGTATTCACCTCAGGCGAATAGCCGTCCAAGAATGCCACCTCCTCCTCTTTTTTAAGTTCTCCCACCAGCTGGTAGCCCTCGTCGGAGTCCTTGTCCCAGATGACAACTGACACGTGTTGATTGTCTCCCATGATATTGTCGATGGTCGCGGGGCAGAACCAGTCGGTGAGGACGAGGTCTCCGTTCTGGTCGATCGCGCACCTCTTTGCGGCGGCGACGTGTGGGATGCCACTCTCTCCCACTGTGCTGATGAAGCAATGCTGGGTGCGTTCGGAAAGCGCCACGGCCTTTTTCGTCAATTCAGCCCTCATTCCACACCTCTCTTTCGCGCGTCGCTCAAAAGTGTTCTGACCTCCTCGTCTTCTGTCTGGTCGAAACGATGGTAGAATTGCCCGACTGCGGCAAAGGAGTCTGGAACGCGGAGGCATATGATCTCGTCGGCGTCTTCCGACAGCGTGCGGAGGCTGTCCTCGGGGCCGACCGGCAACGCTACCAGCAAGCTGCGGGGATTCTCCTTCCGCACGGCCCACAGGCATGCCTGCATCGTCGCGCCCGTGGCGACGCCATCATCGGTGATCACCACATATCTCCCCCGAGGGGCAATGGGGGGGAAGTCCTCCCGGTAATAGGCCACGCGCTGGCTGATGACCTCGATCTGGCGCTCTTTCTCCTGCGCGATGTACGACGCGTCCGCGCCGACATGCGAGGCGATGCGTTTATTCAAGAAGAGGTCCCCGCTCTCACTGATGGCCCCGATGGCCAGTTCGGGGTTGAAGGGCGCGCCGAGCTTTCTGGAGAGTGCGAGATCGAGGTCTCCCTTCAGCGCCCGCGCCAGTTCTCTGGCGACCACCATCCCTCCTCGGAGTATGCCGAGGATCAGCGGGTTTTCCTTGTCGACGCCTCGGCTTTTCAGTTCAGCTCCCAGCAGCATTCCCGCCTCTCGCCTGTCGCTGAAGGGCTGGCCGCTCCGGGATAGTATTCGAACAGTTCCCATATGAGTTCGTCCTCTCGCTCTGGGGCTTGTCTGCGGCAACGAGTGACGTGGTGCGCCCCCGCCGCTGCCCCACTCATCCATTTTTATTGTATGACAAGAATCCGTCCGCCGCTATGGGGTCAACACCCACCGCAGTATGGCGTGCTGGTTGTGGTAACTTGACGCTTAGGAAATTCAATGTGGCGCCGCGTTGCGGCTGACCCCTTCATTACTGTCGGGGTTCGGCTCGCGGCGTCTGAGCAGAGCCACGAGTGTGAACGAGTGGTTGTAGCCGCGGCCGCAACGGCCGCCTAATTTATTTCCAGGCTGGCCTGTTGCCGCCACGCTGTTTGCCTCCGCCGGCGCCTTCCGCACGACGCCGACAGACATTTCTTCGGAGTTCGGCGCACCTGTCTTTAGGTCGCGCAGTCGGGCGCGGTAGGAGTACACCCCATGGTGGAACTCAGGCTCGGCGTTTATACTTTCCGCAGGAGTTCACGCAGACCTCCTGGGGCGTGGCAACCGCTGTCGTCTGAAGTGACAGCCGGATCATAATCGTTATCCCTGGTCTTGCCGCGGGGGGTGAGGTGCTCATCGGTGGCGGATTTTGAAGAGCCTTTGGTGAAGCGAGGGACACTATGGGAGGCAAAATGGTGACGGTCGACGGCTGCGCGGCGTGCGCGCATGCGGTGCATGCCCTCAATGAGATCATCACGATCTATCCGATCACGCCCTCCTCCCCCATCGCCGAAATCTGCGACGCCAAGTCCGCGGCAGGGCAGATGAACATATGGGGGACGGTGCCCACGGTGACCCAGATGCAGTCGGAGGCGGGCGTCGCGGGGGCGGTTCACGGTTCGCTGACGACGGGGGCGCTGTGCACGACGATCTCGGCCTCGCAGGGACTCCTGCTCATCATCCCGAGCATGTACAAGATCGCTGGCGAACTCACCCCCACGGTGTTCCATGTCACGGCCCGCGCCCTCGCCTGCCAGGGGCTGTCGATCTTCGGCGATCATTCCGACGTCATGGCGGCGAGGGGCGCGGGGTTCGCCATGCTTTGCTCGCAGAACGTGCAGGAGGCGATGGACTTCGCGGTGATCGCGCAGTCGGCCACGCTTAAGTCGCGGGTTCCTTTCCTGCACTTCTTCGACGGATTTAGGACCTCCCACGAGGTGCGGAAGATCGAGGAGGTCTCCTTTGATGACATGCGGGCGATGATCGACGACGACCTTGTCATCGCCCACCGCTTGCGAGGGCTTTCCCCTGATCATCCCACCATCCGCGGCACCGCGCAGAATCCCGATGTCTACTTCCAAGGCCGGGAGTCGGTCAACAGGCACTACGAAATCACGCCCGAGCTTGTCACGAAGGCCATGAACCAGTTCGCCATGATCACAGGCAGGCAGTATAAACTTTTCGAGTACCATGGCGCTCCCGACGCCGACCGCGTCATCGTGGTGATGGGCTCCGCGGGCGAGACCGTCGCGGGGACGGTCGACGCGCTGAACGCGTGCGGGGGAAAACTCGGCCTCGTGCAGGTGCGGCTCTTCCGGCCGTTCTCGGTAGAGGACTTCGCGGCCGCGCTACCCGAGAGCGTCAAGGCGGTCGCCGTTCTCGACCGCACCAAAGAGCCGGGAGCGGTTGGGGAGCCCTTGTATCTCGACGTCAGGACAGCCCTGGCGGAGGCGCGGCAGTCCACCCCGCAACCGATGGTGGTGGGAGGGCGCTACGGCCTCGGCTCCAAGGACTTCACCCCCGGCATGGCGAAGGCTGTCTTCGACAACCTCTCTCGGGCGGTGCCGAAAAATCATTTCACCGTCGGTATCAACGACGATGTCGGCAAGACCAGTCTCGAGTATGATGAAAGCTTGACGGTTGAGGGCGAGGGGGACTATCGGGCGCTTTTCTACGGACTGGGGGCCGACGGCACCGTGGGCGCCAACAAAAACACGATCAAGATCGTCGGGGCTGAAACGGACAATTTCACGCAAGGCTATTTCGTGTACGACTCCAAAAAGTCAGGGGCCATCACCATATCGCACCTCCGCTTCGGGAAACGTGAGATCCACGCGCCCTATCTCGTTCCACAGGCGGACTTCGTCGCCTGCCACAACCCTTCGTTCCTGGAGAAATACGACATGCTGTCGCATGCCACGGACGGCGCGACCTTCCTGCTCGCCACCTCGCAGGGCAGAGAGTCCGTCTGGGACAGTTTGCCCTGTGAGGCGCAGCGGCAACTCGTCGCGAAAAAAATGAGATTCTTCATCATCGACGCGTTCTCGTTGGCCGAGGGATTGGGGCTCGGGAGCAGGATCAACATGATCATGCAGACCGCTTTTTTCGTCATTTCCGGGATCATCCCGAAGTCCGAGGCGGTCAGGGCGATCAAGGAGCAGATATGGAAAAGCTACCACCAGAAGGGCACCGAGGTCGTCGAGATGAACTACGCGGCGGTCGACAAAGCCCTTGCGAACATCGTTGAAGTACCCGTGCCGCACGAGGTGAGCAGTCGGAGCCATATGAGCCCGTCTGTGCCAGAGGATGCCCCGGCGTTTGTGAAGGACGTCACGGCGAAAATCATCGAGGGGAGGGGCGACGCGCTGCCGGTCTCGGCCTTCCCGGTCGATGGCACGTGGCCGACCGCCACCACCCAGTACGAGAAACGCAACATAGGCGTGCGCATCCCTGTCTGGGAGCCAGATATCTGTATCCAGTGCGGGCTGTGCTCCTTTGTCTGTCCTCATGCGACGATACGGATGAAGGCCTATGACGCCGCCTCCCTGTGGCACGCACCCTCCGGATTCAAATCCGCTGACGCCATGGGCAAGGAGTTCAAGGGACGCAAGTTCACTGTCCACGTGGCGCCCGAGGATTGCACCGGCTGCGGCTCATGTGTCCATGTCTGTCCGGCGTGCAAGACGGATGCCGAGGGGAAGAGGATTCCTGATTGCAAGGCGATCAACATGCGGCCGCAGGAGCCTTTGCGCAGGGAGGAGGCGGAGAATTACCGCTTCTTCCTCAGGTTGCCCGAGACTGACCCTTCGCTTTTCAACCGCGCGACCGTCAAGGGCAGCCAGTTCGTGCGGCCTCTCTTCGAGTACCACAGCGCCTGCGCGGGATGCGGAGAGACGCCGCACATCAAGTTGCTCACGCAATTGTTCGGCGACCGCCTTCTGATCGCCAACGCGACGGGCTGCTCATCGATCTATGGAGGCAACCTGCCGACGACGCCCTACTGTGTGCGGGAGGATGGCAAGGGGCCGGCCTGGTCGAACTCCCTCTTCGAGGACAATGCGGAATTTGGTTTAGGCATGCGTCAGACGGTTGACAAGTTCAATTCGCAGGCGCGGGAGATGCTCGACAGGCTTGGGGCACAACAAGAATACGCGCATGTCAGAGGGCTCTTCAACTCGATATGGCACGCGGACCAGACCACGCAGGATGGCGTCGAAAGCCAGCGGCGCTGGGTGGCGGAGCTCAAATTAATCATCGAGAAAGAGCAATCGTCTGACGGCAGGCATCTGCTCTCCCTTGCGGATTACCTCGTCCGGAAAAGCGTTTGGTGCGTCGGCGGCGATGGCTGGGCGTACGACATCGGCTATGGAGGCATCGACCATGTGCTGGCGTCGGGAGAGGATGTCAACATCATGGTCCTTGACACCGAGGTCTATTCCAACACCGGTGGACAGATGTCCAAGGCCACGCCGCTTGCCGCGACGGCGCAGTTCGCCGCCGGGGGCAAGCGAACGCCCAAAAAAAATATCGGGGCCATCATGACCACGTATGGCAGCGTTTACGTGGCGCAGATCGCCTTCGGCGCCAATCCCCTGCAGGCGGTCACCGCGCTTGTCGAGGCGGAGGCGTACAAGGGGCCCTCGCTGGTCATCTGTTACTCGACCTGCATCGCGCAAGGCATCGACATGCGCACGGGCATCGACGAGCAGAAGAAAGCCGTGGCGTGTGGACACTGGCCCCTCTACCGCTATAATCCGTTGCTGGCCGCCGATGGCAAGGCTCCGCTGATCATCGACAGCAAGGAGCCGAGCATCTCTGTCGCGGAATACGCCTATGGCGAGAACCGCTACCGGGCACTACGGCAGAGTGATCCAGAACTCGCCACTGAGTTGATGAGGCAGGCCGAGGCTGATGTGCGGAAGAGGTGGAAGTATTTACAACATCTGTCGAACTGGACACCTCCACGTTGAGATTCTTGTGATGAGGTGAACAGGCGTGTCATCCCATGTAGCTCGTCAACCGCGTGCTTCATATGCATCATAGTGTGACATTAATCACCACCCTTGCCGCCAGTTTAGGGTTCGCGATGGTTTTCGGGCTCATCGCCTATCGCCTGAAGCTGCCGGCAATTGTCGGCTACTTGATCGCCGGTGTCCTCATCGGTCCAGCCACGCCAGGGTTCGTCGCTGACGTCGGGCTGTCAAGGCAGTTGGCGGAGATTGGCATCATGCTGCTGATGTTTGGCGTCGGGCTGCATTTTTCACTTGAGGATCTGTGGGCGGTTCGTCGCATCGCGTTGCCTGGCGCGGTCGCGCAGATTGTCGTGGCGACCCTGCTCGGCGCGGGCGCCGCCATCAGCTGGGGGTGGAGTTTTGGCGCGGGGCTTGTTTTTGGTCTTGCGCTTTCCGTGGCGAGCACCGTGGTGCTTATCAGGGCGCTGGAGCAGCGCGGGGTACTCCAGTCCGTCAATGGACAGATTGCGGTTGGTTGGCTGGTGGTGGAGGATCTGGCGACGGTTCTGGTTCTCGTATTGTTGCCCCCGCTGTCAGGCTGGTTGAGCGGTGGCAACGCCTCGTCCGCGCAGCCGGTCGATGGCGCGATACTGACAACGTTGTTGATCACCTTCGGGAAGATTGCGACTTTTGTCGCGCTTATGTATTTAGTGGGACGGCGCGTCATGCCATGGTTGCTCTGGCAGGTCGCCGGAGCCGGCACCCGCGAGCTTTTCATCTTGTGCGTGACCGCGGCTGCGGTGGGTATCGCCTACGCCTCATCGGAACTCTTCGGTGTCTCGTTCGCTCTTGGCGCTTTCTTCGCCGGCTCCGTCATGAGGGAATCACCCTTGAGCCATCGGGCCGCCGAAGAGTCGCTACCGCTCAGAGATGCGTTTTCCGTCCTTTTCTTCGTGTCGATGGGGATGCTTTTCGATCCGAACGTACTACTGGAGAGGCCTCTTCAGGCGCTTGCCGTGGTGGTGATCATCGTCGTGGGGAAGTCGCTGGCCGCCTTTCTGCTTGTCCTCGCCTTCCGCTATCCGCTCAACACCGCCCTCACGGTTTCGGCAAGCTTGGCGCAGATCGGCGAGTTCTCGTTTATTCTGGCGGGAGTCGGTGTTTCCCTCGGAATCCTGCCGGACGAGAGCTTGAGTCTCATTTTGGCGGGAGCGCTGATCTCGATATCGCTCAATCCTTTGTTCTTTCACGCTGTGGAGCCTGCGCAGGCATGGATCCGATCCCGCTCCAAACTCGCGCACGCGCTGGAGCGTCGCAGCGATCCCTTGGCCGAGCTGCCAATGACCGTCGAACCACGACAGGTGACGGGGCACGTGGTGCTTGTTGGGTATGGTCGCATCGGACGGCGTATCGGCGAATCCCTTGGGAAGCAGGAGGTGTCGTATGTGGTGGTCGAGCGCAATCGTGAGATCGTCGAGAGCTTGCGAGAATGTGGTGTTCACGCGGTGGCGGGAGACGCCTCCGAGCAGAACGTGCTCATCCAAGCGCATGTGCTGCGGGCGCGTGTGCTGGCGATCACAATCCCCGACACGTCCCGAGCTCACCTGATGATCGATATTGCTCGCATGCTTAACCCGAAGATTCAAATGGTCATTTGCGTTCAAAGCGAAGAGGAAGCCACTCTGCTGCAGCGCGAGAATGTTGGAGCAGTTGTGCTGGGCGAGCGTGAACTGGCGCTTAGCATGATCCGTCACATACAGGAAAAGGGCGCATACGTATGACCTCGTCCGTGATAGCCCCGTTCATGTATCTCTGGGGTGAACACCCTATGGAAGAACGTTGATCTTTATGTTATCATTGCTTTTACTATGAGAACGATTCTTGACACTGTGGAAACAGTTGGCCCCATCTGTGGAACGATGATAAAAGGGCAGGATCTCCTCTATCTGTTTTATTTCTCGATAGAGACGACCTACGCGGACGCGCATGATCCCAGAGGAGGGAAAAGCAGACGCGCACGTGGTGATTCCGTCGAATCCGACTATGTCCGGAAAACGGGGGTATGCGTGATACGGGATGGGAAATGCCACAAAAAATGGAAGACCGATGAAGTCGCGCTCATAGAGGCGCAACAAAAACGGGGATGGAAGCTCGCCTCACCTGAGGACGTGCGGCACTTGCCGCTTGAGGTTTTAAAATCGACGGCGCAGGCGTTTCCCAATTTCGAAAAGCAGACAAACAACAAAGTGCTGGTGTTGGACGACTATGAAGGCATGCTCGAGATGGGGAACATATACGATTTGACAGAAAAAGAAGAGGACGGATATGCCCTCAAGATAAAAGTCGAGAGAAATGGCGCGGTCGCAACTGTTGATTTGCGCTCGAAAACCCAGGAGAATTACCTGCTTTTGGAAGGCACGTGAGGACGGCGGGGAGGTGGGGCGCATCCTTCTGGCGATATTCATGTCGCCCGTCAGTCGGATCGAATAAATCCAATCCGCAATCTGACTCGCCA
>CAYTFM010000357.1:0-1938 GCA_964436735.1 uncultured Victivallales bacterium
CCGAGGTCGTGGACCTCGCAGCCGTGGGCCTGGAGCAGCGTCGCCACCAGCGTCATATTGTCCATATCATCCTCGACGACAAGTATTTTTTTCGGCATACCACGTTCCCTCCGCTTCTGAAGTTGTCCACTATTCACATAGCATATGATTGTCATGAATTTCCATGATAAGTCACGTGGTCGAGGCGGCGAACTCCTCGTTTCCCATCTGCTTGATCACGGTATCAAAGAGCTTCGCATAGCATTCGGGACAGACGCCGTGGGCGGACTGGGTGTCGAGGTGACTGCTGAAGTAGCGCTTGATCTGCAGCCAGTACTCATCGTCATTCCGGATCTTCCTGCAGTAGGCGCAGACGGGCAGAAGCTGCTTGAGCTGCTTATTCTCGACGAGCGCCTTCTCCAAGGCAGACGAGCTCTCTGTCAATTTTTTCTCAAGCTCGGCGACATGCACGCCGACGGTGAGCCGCGCCTTGCGCTTGTGCTCGGCGAGTTCCTTCTCCAGTCTGGCGATACGCATGCCGACGGAGACCCGCGCCTTCAGTTCCAGATTGCTGAAGGGCTTGGTGATGAAATCGTTGGCCCCCGCCTCAAGCCCTAAGGCGATCTCCTCCTTGCCGTTCATCACACTCAGGATGATGAGATAGATGCGGTTCAGACGTGACGGGCCGGAGCGGATCCTCCGGCATAGTTCAACCCCGTTCATCCCGGGCATCATCCAGTCAAGGATGGCGATGGACGGCGGTTCGGGCTCCTGCAGGATATCCCATGCCGTCGTGCCATTGGCCGCCATCACGATCGTGACGCTCTCATCCTCCAATATGTTCTGCAGCATCATGGCGGAGACCGGATTGTCCTCTGCGATGAGTATGCGCATGGTAGTCCTCCTTTCAGACTATATGTTTAGCAACGTCAACGTCATTCATGTCGCCGTCCTTGTAGTTCCTCATCTCATCCACCAACCGATAGGTCATCTCGGAAAGCTCGGCGACCGCGGCGTCGACGCCAGCAGTCTTCCGCGCTTTGACCGCCAGCTCGATCTGCTTCGCCTTCTCCGCGGCCTCGTCGTTGAACATGACAAGCGAGCCTTTCAATTTGTGAATGGACTGGAGGATCCTCTCGGGATCGCCGCTTTTGATGTCCGCGCACACGGTTCCGAGCATCAGGGGCAGGTGCTCGACGGACGCGGTGATGACGTTGTGCGTCATCTGCTTGTTTTTCCCCATCTCGGAGAGGATTCTTTCAGGGTCGAAGAGCGCGGGCCCAAGGGACGCGCACCGGGAAACTCCGTTTTTCGCCGTGACTCCCTCGAGCACCGCGTACAGCTCCTGCTGCTTGATGGGCTTGGGCAGATAGGCGTCCATGCCGGCCTGCAGGCATCTGTCGCTGTCCTCGCTCATGGCGTGGGCGGTGATGGCGATGATGGGCACGTGCGATGGCGTCTCGCCGGCGAGTTCGTACTCGCGTATCGCCCTGGCCGCCGCGTAGCCATCCACCTCCGGCATGCTCACGTCCATCAGCACCGCGTCGAACGCGCCGTCCTTGAAAGCCTCGACGGCCTTCCTGCCATCATCCACCACCGTCGCCTGATGGAACGGGGCGAGCATGCCGACGACGACCATCTGATTGATGGGGTTGTCCTCGGCGACGAGGAGGCGCAGCGGCCGACCGCTCCAGCCGGCCCCGGGAGCCGGTTCGACGCGTTCCGGCTGGGCACCCCTCCCCAACCGCATCTTGGACGACACGGGCCCCTTCAGGAGGAGTCCCTGGAGTGTGGCGAGCAACTCCGACTGGCTAAATGGTTTAGCGAAGGCGTCGACGCCATAGCCTTTGAGCTTCTCGATGACGGCAGGCTCCTGCGACTGGGAAATGACAAGAATCTTCATGCCGCTGAGGGCGGGATCGGGGTGCTTGCGGAGCTGCTCGATCACCGTGATGCCGT
>CAYTFM010000357.1:1986-8479 GCA_964436735.1 uncultured Victivallales bacterium
GGCATGAGGAGGTCGAGCAGAAGAATGGGGTACGGGACGCCTGCCGCCGCAGCCCGCCGCAGCTCGGCCAACGCCTCCTGGCCGTCGCTCACCGTCGTCGGTATGGCCTTCCACTTCTCCAGCACCATCTGGAACAGCTCTTTTGAATACTCGTTGTCGTCGGCGACAAGAATAGGGGTGCCGTCAAGGGCGCGCGTCTGCCCTCCCTCGGACGCCTTCGGGGAACAGACGGGGAAACGGGCGGTGAAGTGGAAGACGCTTCCTTTCCCGGACTCGCTTTCAAACCAGACCCGCCCGCCCATCATGCCAACAAGACGGCGCGTGATGGCGAGTCCCAGCCCCGTCCCCCCGAATTTCCGTTTGATCGAGGAGTCGGCCTGGGAGAACTCCTGGAAAAGAAGATGCTGGTTCTCGGAGGGGATGCCGATGCCGGAGTCCTTCACGGAGAAGTGGAGGACCACCTCGCCCTCGAGGAACGATTCGACTTCCACTTTGATGGTGATCTCCCCCTTCTCGGTGAATTTTATGGCGTTGCCGACAAGGTTGTTGATGATCTGGCCGAGGCGGTCAGGGTCGCCTTTCAGACCGTCCGGCACGCCGGGCGTGATGAACAGCAGAAGCTCCACCCCTTTGGCGTAGGCGCGGACGGAGAGGCCGCGCAGCAGGGGCACGAGATGGCTGTCAAGCGAGAAGGGCGCGGTCTCCAGGACAAGCTTCCCCGCCTCGATCTTGGAGAGGTCGAGGATGTCGTTGATGATGGAGAGCAGCGACGACGCGGAGGATCTGACCCCCGTGAGATACTGCCGCTGCAGCTCGGTCAGGCTGGTCTGGAAGAGCAACTCGGTCAGGCCGATGACCCCGTTCATCGGCGTGCGTATCTCATGACTCATCGAGGCCAGAAAGGCCGACTTGACGCGGGAGAGCTTGACCGCCTTGTCGCGGGCCTCCAGCAGCCGCTCCTCGATCTCCTTCTCCTTGGACAGGTCGAGGAGCGACCCCACCCAGCGCAGCGGGGAGCCGTCCGCCGCGTAGATGATGAGGCTGCGGTCCAGCACGTGCAGATAGGAGCCGTCCTTCCGCCGCATCCGGTACTCCTCCTGCCATGCCCCCCGTTTTTTCTTGAGGGTGGCGGCGACCGACGCGGCGACGCCCGGCGCGTCGTCAGGATGGATGACCGACACCCACCACTCATACGTGTAGCTGATATCTTCCGGGGCATAGCCGAACACGAGCTGGATGTTCTCGTTCCACCAGAGAACGCCGGCGGAGAGATCCCAGTCGTAAATGATGTCGTTCGTGGCCTTGAGCACAAGATCATGGAGCGTTTTGCTCTCCAGCAGCGCCTCCGCCATCTTCTTGCGCTCGACGATCTCCTCCTCAAGCTTGCGGACGGCCTCGTCCAACTGCGAGGTGCGCTCGCGCACGCGGCGCTCCAACTCCTCGTTCATCTGGCTGATCCGCTCCACGACCCGCTTGCTTTCCGTGATGTCGCGGAAATTCCAGACGCGACCGTAGTATTTGTCGTTCGGCCCGAAAATAGGCGCGGAATACCGGTCAAACACCCTGCCGTCCGCCAGGGCGATCTCATCCCTGCTCACCTCACGCTGCCGGTCGCAGAGGAAATACAGCTTTGCCAGAAACTGGTCTGGGGTTGCCACCTTGTCCACCATCGCCTGAAGCGCCAACTCGTCGGACTTTGAGGCGGCCACCTCCGCCGGGATGCCCCACATCTCGAGGAACCGCTGGTTGCAGGAGAGCATCTTCCCCCTGTGGTCGACAACCATGATGCCATCGATCGACACCTCCTGCTGAATGGTGAGGAGCAGATTCGTGAAGTGCAGCCGCTCCTCGGCGTTCTTGCGCTCAGAGACGTCGCTGAAGAGGGCTTGAATGATCCTCCTGCCGTTGATCTCCGCCAAAGAGGTATGCACCTCCACAGGGATTTTCGCACCGGTCGAGGTCAGGATATACGACTCGATGCAGCTATGGTTCGCCCCCCGCGCCTCTTTGGCCATGCCATGAAACGCCTTCCAGGCCTCCGGCGGATGAAGCTCCGACTGCTCGACGCCAACGAGCCATTTGAGAGGCACGCCCCACAACCGCTCCGCGGCGCGGTTGCCGTTGATCACGCGCCCTGTGACAAGATCGATCCACAAAATGGCCTCGGGGCTGTTCTCGAAGATAAGCTGGAACTCCTCGACGCTATGCCGCAGTTGCAGCTTGATGCGCGTCGAGTCCGTCGAGAGGGACGAGCATTTTCTCGTCAACTCGTCGCTGGCTTTGCGCAGCTCGTCATTCTGAGCCTCCAGCGCGGCAATGCGCCGCCGCAGCCCGGCGGAGTCGTCAACCGGCTGTTCTTTCACGTGCTGGATGAGCATCTTCATTTGTGCGTGCGGATCATTTTGATCTTCTGGGTGATAGTGTTGAGCGACACGAGTCCACCAAGAGAGAGCATGCGCTCGATCCAGCTTTCCACGCCTTGCTGCCGCGCGGCGTTTCTGCGTTGGGCGAGCAGTTGCACGTGCGTGTTGATCTGCGAGACGATGGTGTCATGCGCGTCCGACGCGCCGGGGACGTCCCAGTTGAACGCGTCGAAGGTTTTCTTCTCCACCGACTTCTCCTCCACGATCCAGGCGATGTCGAGGGCGTTCTCCATCGTGGCGCCTTTCGAGGAAAGCACTTTCTCCATGTTGCGGACATATTCGAGCGAGATCTCGATCGCCTTGAGGTTCACATGCTCGCGGATAAGCTCCAGTTCGTCATCCATGACAGCTTGCCTCAGGGAGGCGAGAGCGGTCGCGCGCCATTCCTTGTGCGCCACAAGGGTGTTCCAGAACTCGGCGTCAGCCAGGAAACACGACGCGCAAATCCGGTACAGATCGGCAACCACCTTCTCGTGATGGATGAGTTGCTCGATGTATGTCGACGCCATGAGTTTGTTCATATGCATCCTCACTCGACGCTTGATGATTCCGCCTGCCCACACGGTATGACGAACGTGAACACGCTTCCCCTGCCCTGCTCGCTCTCCACCCAGATATCTCCGCCCATCTTCGCGACCAGCTGTCGGCAGATCGCCAACTTCAGCCCCGTGCCACCACTTTTCCCGTCAGGGATTTTCAACTGCTTGAACGGCTCGAAGATGGCGCCAAGCTGGTCCGGAGGGATTCCCGCGCCGGCGTCTTTCACGGCGAAGAGAATATGCGTGGACGGCGGCCGACGGCCAGAGGCCAGGTGGCCGAGGTCGGCCGAGGCGGACAGGTCAGACAGGTCGGCGACATGCCGCGCGATGGTGAGGGCGATCTCCTCGCCCGCGCGGGAGAACCTTACGGCATGCGTCAGGAGGCTGACAAGGATCTGTTTCACACGCGGTCCATCTCCTATGAGACGGCAGGCGAGCCCCGGATCAAGGACCGTCCGCATGGAGATCCCCCTCATCTCCGCCTCGGAGCGGATGGTTTCGACGGCTTCTTCTACAACCTTCGGCAACGCGAAGTCCGCTTGCGCGAGCTCGACCGCGCCAGACGCGATCTTGGAAAAATCGGCCATATCGTTGATGAGATCGACAAGATTGCAGCCGCATTGATGTATGTTTCCAAGCCATTTCCGCTGCTGGACGCTCTGCGGGGTGCCGAGCAGAAGCTCGCTAAAGCCAATCATCGCATTCAGCGGCGTGCGCAGCTCATGGCTTATGACGGAGACGAACTCGCCTTGCGCGGAACGCGCGGCTGCGAGCTGCGCGGCCAACTCGCGGACGCGTCGGCTCAGCGCCTCACCCGTTTGGGCGCCAACCATCGCCTCATCCACACTCTTGGACAGAGACGCTCGCTCGGCAACACAAGTCGTCATACGCACACCTCACTGGCGATACACTACACACGGGCCGCCTGCGCGCAGTCGATAAGCTGCGCGACCGACTCCGCCAAAACCTCCGTGGTGAAAGGCTTCAGCAGGAACACGTTCGCTCCCGCCAAACGCGCCTTCAGCTCCGTCTCGGGAGAGCAGTCAGCCGTCATCACAATCACGGGGAACGGCGTCACCCCGTTGAGTTCGACAGCCCTCTGAAACTGCTCAAGCACCTCGATCCCCGACAGCTCCTCCATGAACACATCAAGTATCGCAAGGTCGAGATCGTCGCCCTCAAGCATCATGCGCAGCGCTGACGTACCGTTGCGAACCATCACGAAGGCATACCCCATCCTTTCCAACAGCGACGCGATCATCTCCCGATAGTAGAGATCATCGTCAGCCACCAAGACTTTCCTTTTTGCGCGATCCCTTGCCATCGCCCCCTCCTGCCGGTTTACCCTCTTTCTCCCTCATAATTCATCGCGCATCCCGCCGCCGCCCCCGAGACGCAGTTCCCCTTTCGACATGGTTAAAGCACCTGTCATGCCAAACGCGCCACAATGCGCACATCTCGCTCACCACGCGGCATTTGCGATCAAGACAAAAAACACCCCATCCAGGACGAGACGGTAAAAACAAGGATAACGGGGGCTTCGCAGCCCCCCCCCGTCCGGGGGACACGGACGGCGGAGGGGGGAAATTGAGACGGGGAAACCGGGAGGCTCCAAGGGCACCGACAATGCCACGGAAGGGCACTTTCAGGCTTCCTGGATCTGGGGAAGCACCTTAATCTTACTCTCTGAGCGATTACTGGAGTCAGCGCGACGCGCCATCGCATTTCCGAAGCGTCTATTTGAAATCCTTGGTGGAGAGCCCGAGCTTTTTGAGCTTCTTGTAGAAATTCCTTTTGTGCATCCCCGTCAATTCGAGAGACTTCTTCAGGCTGCCGTTCGATCGGGTGAGGATGTCAACAAAGTAGTGCTTGTCGAAGTCCTCAAGCAACCGCTCCTTCGCCTCCTGGTAATTCGAGCTTTTCACCTCGCCTGTCCGCCGCCCTCCCTGGATGACGCTGACATCCTCAGGCGCGACAATCCCTCCGGGATGGTGCTCGCAGAGAAGGTGGACGGCCTGCCTGAGTTGGCGGACATTGCCGGGCCAATCAAAGCTGCAGAGCGCGTTCATGGCTTCCCCTTCGATAGTGCAGCGGCGGCGGCCGTTCTTCTCGTGAATGGAGAGGAAATGCTGCACCAGCAGCGGGATGTCCTCCCGGCGGTCGTCGAGCCGAGTCGTCCGGATGATGGCTCCCGCGAGGCGGTAGAAGAGATCCTGCCGGAACTTCCCCTCTCGGCACAGGCTCTCAAGATCCTTGTTCGACGCCGAGAATATCCTGACGTCGGCTTTGCGCATGATGGACTCACCCACTTTGCAATACTCGCCGGAGTCGAGGAAGCGCAGCAGCTTCGCCTGGACATCGATGGTGAGGGCCTCGACTTCGTCGAAGAACAGCGTCCCCCCGGCGGCGGATCCGATATGCCCGCTGGTGGCGTGCGTGGCCCCCGTGAACGCGCCGAGGGCGTGCCCGAAAAGCTCGCTGTCCGCCAGCGTGCCCAGCGAGGCGCAGTTGACGGCGATATACGGCTTATCCTTCCGCGCGCTCGCCAACAGCAGCTCGCGCGCGATGATCTCCTTCCCGGTCCCCGTCTCGCCGATCACCAGCACCGGAAGGTCGGAGGGGCCGAGCACGCTGATTTTGTTCCGCATATCCAGCACCGCCGGGGATCTGCCCACCAGGCGCCGCTCAATGCCGACATTGACCTCGCCCACTCCACGCGCATGCGCCGACGACGTGCCTCTCTCGCCGGGAAGGCGGATGCGGGCGGCCGCGTCGATCGACATCATGAGATGCTCGATTCTGACCGGTTTGACGAAATAGGCGAACGGTTTGGTCGCGGCCGCTCGTTCGCAATAGTCGGCCCGCTCGAACCCCGTCAGGAAGATGACGGGACAGCCATACTGTTTGGCGATGACGTCCGCCGCGGCGATGCCGTCGATCTCTCCCGGCAGATTGATGTCCATCAGCACGACATTGGGCAACGGCTCGCCACTGCCCCCAAGGTGGGAGAGCGACTCGGACGCATTGAAAAACGTCTTCGCCTTGTAGCCGTTCCGTTCAAGACTGGCCTTTAGCCCGTTGGCGATCACGGCCTCGTCCTCCACGATCATCACAGTCGCCTTTACGCGCTCCACCGCATTCATGTGTGTATCCTATTCGCATATCGTATCTCTCTGAAATCGAACTGGAAGACCGTTCCCGCCGTCACCTCCGAGGCGATCTCCATCCGCGCCTGAAGTTGCCGCGCAAGAGATGAGATCAACTGCATCCCCATGGTGGCACACGCCGCCACGCTGAAACCGTAAGGCAAGCCGCGGCCATCATCCCGCACCGTCAAGCGCCATGACACCTCGTCGTCAAGGGGATCAAGCGTCAGCGCCACCCGCCCTCCCCGCGCGGGGAATGCGTGTTTGAGCGCGTTCGTCAGCAATTCGTTCGCCAGCAAACCACACGCCATGGTGGTCTCGACGTTGAACTCCGCTGGAGCCACATCGGCGCTGAGGACGACATCGGTCCGAGCGTAATGCTCCG
>CAYTFM010000358.1:0-2172 GCA_964436735.1 uncultured Victivallales bacterium
GCCGAGCTCCTCAAGCAGGAGGAAGAGAAGAAGCGCCGGGTCGACGAGGTCAACAAGGTTGCCGCTCGCCACATTGCCACGTGGCTCCGACAATAAGGGACTTGGGAAATTCCGAGTCTCTAAATTCAGCCTCTGCCTGAATTTGCTGCATGGGGTTTGAGATTTTTATCATGCGCCTTATTGTTACCTCAGCCATGCAGAGTTTGCCCGTAACCAAATATAAGTGGTGCGCCTGGCGCGCCAGTCGTCCGCGCATCAGTCGAACGGTCCACCTTGCATAGTGAGGAAGTTTTTCTTTTGGTTTCGAAATTGCAACTTTAGCCGGCTATGCCGAACCACTCGTTCACACTCGTGGCTCTGCTCAATCCGACCTGAACCGAGCCCCGACAGTCATGGAGGGGTTGTGACGGATGAAATAACAATTTCCCTATACGATCGAGGCTATTTCGCTTATGAGCAGCCAGAAATCCACAGACTTTGATTCGTACGCGTTTCCCGACGCCCTCGGGCATTACGGCGTGTATGGCGGGCGCTTCGTGCCCGAGACGCTTATGCCCGCGCTGGTCGAGTTGGAGAAGGTCTACCTGTCCGCCAAGGCGGATCCCGCCTTCAAGGCTGAGTTTGAACAGCTTCTCCGCGACTACGTGGGTCGTCCCTCGCCGCTCTATTTCGCCGAGCGCCTGACCGCCCACATCGGCGGGCCGAAAATTTATTTGAAGCGCGAGGATCTGTGCCATACCGGGGCGCACAAAATCAACAACGCCCTCGGTCAGGCTCTGCTTGCCAAACGCATGGGAAAGTGCCGGATCATCGCCGAGACCGGAGCCGGCCAGCATGGTGTCGCCACCGCCGCCGCCGCCGCGCGGCTCGGGCTCGAATGTGTCGTCTACATGGGCGAGGTTGACATGGTGCGCCAGGCGCCGAACGTCCAACGGATGCGGATGATGGGCACCGAAGTGCGTCCCGTCGCCGCCGGCCAGAAGACGCTCAAGGAGGCCGTCAGCGAGGCGATCCGCGACTGGGTCGCCAACAGCCGGACCTCCCATTACGTGCTTGGCTCCGCCCTTGGCCCGCATCCATTCCCCATGATTGTCAGAGATTTCCAAAGCGTGATTGGCCGCGAGGCCCGCGCCCAGATCCTTGAAAAGGAAGGGCGCCTTCCCGAACTGCTCGTCGCCTGTGTCGGCGGCGGCAGCAACTCGATCGGGCTCTTCCATCCGTTCCTTGCCGACGCGTCCGTGCGGATGGTCGGCGTCGAGGCGGGAGGGGACGGCGAGGCGCTCGGCCACCACGCCGCCCGTTTCTCCGGCGGAAAACTGGGTGTGCTGCACGGGGCGAGGACCTACGTGCTTCAGGATGACGACGGGCAGATCGCCCTGACCCATTCGATCTCCGCTGGGCTCGATTACGCCGCCGTCGGTCCCGAGCATTCGCTGCTGCGGGATCTCACACGCGTCGAATACGGCAAAGTCTCCGACGTGCAGGCCGTCGAGGCGTTCAAGCTCCTCAACCGCCTTGAAGGCATCCTCCCCGCGCTGGAGAGCAGCCACGCCGTGGCGTGGGCTGCCGCCAATCTCGCGGGGCGCATGAAGGACGCCATCGCCGTTGTGTGCCTCAGTGGCCGCGGCGACAAAGATCTCCAGCAAGTGATAAATTTTTGCGGCGCAAAAATTTAGTTGACGACAATGAAACCTGAGTTATTCACCGCTCCCGCCGCAAGCGTTCCCGCGTTTCCGAGGTTCGAAATACCTCGGGAACGGTGGCGCGACGGCCTTGTCGTCCGTATTCCCAACTGGCTCGGCGACGCCGTGATGGCGTTGCCCGCCATCGTCGCTCTGCGGAAACTGGTTCCACACCCCTGCGGCCTCTTCGCCGCCGTTCCCGATAAACTAGCTCCTCTCTTTGAATCCATCCCGATGATCGACGTCGTCGTGCCAATTGGAACAGGGCATTCCCTGTGGACGAAAAACCAGTGCCGCGCCGTGCAGCGGCTTTCTCCCGGCATTGGGTTTCTTTTCGTCAACTCGCTGAAGTCCGCCATCTCGCTTCGAAGGGCCGGCGTTCCCTGGCTGTTCGGCGCCGCCGCCGGTGTGCGCGACCTGTTGATGGCCGAGACCTTTCCCGTCCATTGGCACAAAGCGAGCGGCTACGCCGACACGCATCAGGCCTACC
>CAYTFM010000358.1:2182-7212 GCA_964436735.1 uncultured Victivallales bacterium
CGATGACCTATGCGCTTGGCGCGGACGTCTGGGACGGATCGATGCCGATGTTTGATCCCGATTCGGACGGCATCGCGGTGGAAATTCCGTGGCCGAAAGGCTTTGTTCTTGACGACAAGCCGCTGCTGGCCGTCGCGCCGGGGGCGGCCTATGGTCCGGCCAAGCGGTGGCCGGGCGAGTCGTTCATGCGGGTCTGCGAGTGGTGGATCAACGAAAGGAAGGGCGTCGTGGTGGCCGTCGGCGCGCCCGACGAGCGTGACGCCTGCGCCGCGGTCGTGGGAAAGCTACCGGCGGAGGCCGCGGCGAATTTGGCGGGGGCGACCGACCTCCGCGGTCTCATCAAAGTGTTGCAGGCGGCATCGACATGCGTCACTAACGACAGCGGTGTCATGCATTTGGCCGCCGCGCTTGGTCGTCCGGGCGTCGCGGTGTTCGGTTCCACCGACCCGTATGCGACTGGTCCTCTTGGGGGCAAATGGGTGGTGGCGATGGAATCCCAGCCGTGTGCCCCCTGTTTTTTCCGCGAATGCGGCAACCCCGCCCATGACTACAAATGCCTCACCGCCATCACGCCCGCCGCCGTCATCGAGGCGCTGCGGAAATAGGATCCGCGGGAAACAATGTGGCGATAAGTCAAAATCGCAGACCCCCGTTCACTCCTATCCATTTTCAAACCTGATTTCTGCTGCCACGCATACGTCCTCGTCTGATGGTTCGTTCAGAATCACAGGAGCTTATATGACCATGTTGACTATATAAACCATGTTATACTCAATAAAGGAGGGATATGCATGAACTCGTTACTCATTTCAGACTTCAAAGCCAGATGCATAGAGGTGATAAACTCGGTTCATGACCAGCACAGCACGGTCATCATCACCCGTCGCGGTAAGCCTTTGGCGAAAATTGTGCCTATCAACTACGAGAGCACCTCCCGGCATCTTGGGGTGCTTGCCGGCGAAGCTGAGGAGCTTGGCGACATCGTCCACTGCGATTCATAATGGATTGACGCTGTTTACGGCTGATGAACGGATTCTTGCCTATCCACATGTCATTACGGCGGATGCGCGGCGCTGATCCGAAGGTCGACGGTGTTGCTGGTCGGTCACCAGACGCCTTCCTCCCAATGGGCCTTGCTCATGAAGACGTTGCCGGCGAAGCCGAAGTTCAGTACGGGCTGCTCGGTGTTGGGAATCCCTGAGGCATAGTTTTTCACATTCCTCACATGCCAGAAGCAGCGGATGACCGGGAACCACGTCTGCTCATACCCCTGTCCGACAGCATGATTTCCGTCGCCGCCTTGGGTGAGTTGTATGTTTTTCAGTGTCGCCCATGAGTACGAGTTGGGCAGCCCGGGGGTGATTGACGCGTCAAGACCCCAACCGCAGGGAGCGTCCGAGAACTCGTAGAAGTAGCTCACATGGCCGACAGACAGATTTGGGTCGACATTCAGGCCGAAACTGCCAGCTCTGTCATAGGTTTCGGAGAAGTGCCCATCGATTCGGGCGAGCCAGGCGATGGGGGCGGTGTCGGGAGGATTGCCGTCCGTGGGGCATTTGAAGATGTTTTTGTTTCTGATGCTGTCGGGATACAGGAGGGAGACCCAGCCGACGTCCTTGTCGTTGTTGTCGTTCTTGTAGCAGACGATGCTGAGGGCGAGTTGTTTGAGGTTGTTCGTGCACTGGATCTGCCGCGCCTTCTCCCGCGCCTTGCCAAGAACCGGCAGCATGAGCCCCGCGAGGATGGCGATGATGGAGATGACCACTAATAATTCTATCAAGGTGAAGGCGGCCGCCTTCACCTTGATAGAGTTAGTGGTCCGGCTCCGCCGTACCAGAGGAAATTCTATAATCATCCGATTGTTCCTCTTCTCCACATCACAAACAATCCGTCCGACGAGGGTATTCCGCCTGTCGGTCATTTGGGGTAGCCACGCCGTCCGCATCATTCCGCTCCTCGGAGTGTTTATACGGGTGGCACCTAAGTATAGCATGAAGCGCGGGGTGTCCGCAACACCTTTGGGTGAAATTTGTTGGGGTGCGGTTATTTCTCTGTGGGGAGCGGCTCTTCATCGCTTGTCAGGCCATGCAGGGTTTTCTCCCAGTAGAACGGCTTGGTGAAAAGTTGAATGAATCCCTTCCAGGCGCCCACCGAGATCAGCACCCAGTACAACGGCATGAGCAGGGTGAATGGCAGCAGAAAGTAGTATTTCCTTTTCAGGCAGGCGAGGCAGTGGCAGAGCATGAAAAGAAGATTCGCCAGTATCAGCGCGCAGCCGATCGAGAAGAGCAATGACGACACAAGCGACCAGAAATAATCCTGGTCCGCTCCGAGGTATAGCAGCGGCCATGCTTTGAGGTGTCTCCCGAAGAACTCTATCCCCTCGTAATTGCCCTGGACGGTGTTCACGATCATGCTCCAGAGAGTCTGCCCTTTGCCGACGCCATGGGCGAGCAGCAGCAGATACGCGGCGCAGGCAAGCCAGTAGATGACATTCACCACCATCATGAACGAGCTGACGCCGACACTCATGTAGAAGCCGAAAAGCCCCCATGCGCCAAGGGCTTTTGCCGTGCGGATAGGATAGCGCATGTGCGTCAAATGTGTCTGGAAAAACCCTTTTATCCACCGTGAGCGCTGGCGTATCCAGTTCCAGAGCTTGGAATTGGCTTCCTCCCAGGTGGTGGAGTCGATCAGGCACGTTCTGAATCCTTTCGTGTATATCCGCACGCCAAGGTCGCAGTCTTCCGTCACGTTGAAAGGATCCCACCCGCCGATTTTCTTGAGCATTCCGGTGCGGAAGTGGTTGGAGGTGCCGCCGAGCGGAATGGGAACGTTCAGCAGCTCCATACCAGGAAGGAGCAGATCGAAGGTTGTGCTGTATTCGATCGTGAACCATCTGGTCAGCAGGTTCTGCCGGGGATTGTAGTAATTGAGTTTCGCCTGCACGCAGGCGTAGTTGTCCGGCAGTTGGCGGAAGAGGGCGACGACTTTCTTCAGTTGATCGGGCTCCGGCCTGTCTTCGGCGTCGAAAATGACGCAGTATTCACCCTTCGCCATCTGCAAACCGTAATTGCACGCCCGCGGTTTCGTCTTGGGCAGGAAATCCGGAACGACGATGATCGCGTAATGGGCGGGCAGGGCGCAGTTCCTCACGGCCGAGACGGTCGCCTCGTCGTCCTGCTCGAGCAGCAGTTTCACGTCCAGTTTGTTCTTCGGATAGTCGAGATGTTCGATGTGGGCGACGATCTTGTTGGCGATATTCGCCTCCTTGTAAAGAGGAATAAGAATCGTGTACAGCGGCAGGTCGTCATCCTTGAGCGCGTCGAGCTGCTCCCGGGAAACTTTCCGCTCGCCTCGGCCGGTCAGGGAGATGAAAACGGCCACGCACCTGAACAGTGCCGCGCTCAGGTACCAGAAGGAGAGGAAAAACGTCACGAGGCACAGAGCGACATCCCAGCGGTAGGCGAGCAGCAGCAGCAGCACACACGCCACAAGGGCGTAAAAGGCTTTCTGCCACCATTTGAAGGTGTCGATGGCGCAATAGTCACCATGTTCAAGGACGAATGTCTTCGTTAAATCGTCAAGTCGCATCGTTTTGTCCGCTTAGCCCTTGAACTGGCATTGTTGATCGAGTAAAACCACTTATTGTACATTGCCTATCTTGAAAGCAC
Organism: uncultured Victivallales bacterium; assembly: GCA_964436735.1. GTDB lineage: Bacteria > Verrucomicrobiota > Lentisphaeria > Victivallales > GWF2-38-69 > CAYTFM01. The sequence continues at coordinate 5,857 of CAYTFM010000358.1, forward strand.
AATGATGTTTATGAGCGATGAGACTTTGACACAGAGAAGCGATGACGCTTTGACGCTATATTTACAGCTCAGGGAGAGTTTTAGGTGGTAAACTCGGGATCCGCTCTGCGAATGAATCAGACAGCATATGCAACAGTGAACGTCTTTTACAGACTACGTTTCGGCAGCCGGGATCTGCGCCGTCACGCCTCGGCACATGCGCGGCGCAGTGCGCTTCTGGCGCTTGTCCTGACCCTGTGTGGGATCTTGGCGCAGCCACCTTCCCGCGCGGAGGAACAAAAAAGCGGCGAGGCTCTCGTCGACCTGTGGCATTGCCAGAAAAACAGCGATGTCCCCGAGGAGGTCAAGCCCAACGCTGAAGGGGTCGTCTCCGCCTCCTGCGAAATGCCGGGGAACATGCTGCTCTACGTCGAGAAGAAGCGGGAGACGTTCCGTCCGCGGAGGGAGGACTTCCAAAACGACAGATTGTCCATGGAGGTGAAGGCTGACTGTGCTGATGGAAAAGCGGTGAGAGGTGGTGTTTTCGTCAAAGACAAGGACGGACTTTGGTTCCAAAGCCGGGAATGCTTTGAACTCAGCCCCAGCGTGTGGCACAAGGTGGAAGTCGATCTCACGTCCTCGTCGCACGATCTCATTCCCGAGGGGCACTCCGCCGCATGGAGTTGTCTAAACGCCGCCACGATCTTCGCCAAAGGGTTCAATATTTTTAGTAGTGAGAGCGGGAAGATCACGCTTTCGTGCCGCAACTTGACGCTTTCCGGCGAAAGAGCGAAAACCGAGCTCTATGTCGCCAATCTTGAGTTTCCTAAACAGGGTCAGACATACAAGATGCTGGAGGGGCGCTTCGAGCTTTCCCGCGAGTATTTCAATCCGTTCGACTCCGCCGAAATCAAGGTTGACGCCCAGTTCATCGGGCCAGATTCGAAGGAGGCGACGATTCCCGCCTTCTTCACTCTGGACTACGACCGGAAGCTCTATTTCAACCGCGAGATGGGAGCGCCGACTGGCAAAGCTCTCTGGGCATTCCGTTTCACGCCGCCCGCTCCAGGCGTCTATCAGTTCCGCATCGTGGCCAAGGATTCCTCCGAGCCGCCCGGTAACGAGGTCATGACGCCCTATCTCGCAATCAACGTCGAAGCTGCGGAGAATCCGGGCTTCGTCAGAGTGAGCGCGACCGATCAACGCTACTTCGAGCTGAGCACCGGCGGATTCTTCTATCCGATCGGCTTCAACATCCATTCCGTCAAAGACACCCGAAGCGAGAACAGGCTGCAGCTGGGATACCGTCCCGACAAAGGCACCTTCTCCTACGAGATGTATTTCAAGGACATGGCGGACAGCGGGGTCAATGCGGTC
>CAYTFM010000358.1:7222-8469 GCA_964436735.1 uncultured Victivallales bacterium
TCGAGATATGGATGGCCGCCTGGTCGTTCGCGCTTGAATGGACGAGCTCCCGGCCGGACTACTACGGTCTCGGACGCTACAACCTGTTCAACGCGTGGCGGCTGGACCACGTTCTCGATGACGCCGCGAAGAAGGGGATTTACGTGCATCTGGTGCTCGACAACCACGGCAAGCTCTCCGCCCAGAGCGATCCGGAGTGGGACAACTCTCCCCACAACAAAAACACCCCTTTCGCAGTCGCCGACGGAGCGATGCTTGAAAATCCTGTCGAATTCTTCACCAACCAGGAGGCGATACGTTATTACCTCAACCGCAATCGCTACGTCGCCGCGCGATGGGGAGCTTATACGAACATCTTCGGGATCGAGCTGTGGAGCGAGATAAATCTCGTCACCAGCCATGAAGAGGCGTACAATGACGGGAGGAGTCTCGAGTGGCATCGCATGGTGTGCAACGATTTCGCGGCTCTCGATCAAGGAAAGCACCTCATGACCACGCATACGTGCGGAGACTACAACAACATTGTGAAGCATCAGAAATTCTACGAGCTCCCCGAGATCGCTTATGTGGTCGGCGACGCCTACCGCGACAAGACGCCTTTTGTCGAGCATATGCTTGAGCACACGGTGAAATTGATAGGTTTGAAGAAGCCCATTCTTGTCACGGAATATGGAGGCAAGGCGCAGGCGGAGGGATTCAACAGGCTTGAAGCCGACCTTCACGCCGGACTGTGGTCGTCGCTTTTCTGCGAGCAGGCGGGGACGCCCTTCCTCTGGTGGCATGACTTCATCCATGAGAAGGGGAATTACCGCCATTTCCGCGGTTTCTCCCAGTTTATGAAGGGTATCGATCCGAGAAACAAAAGCTACGCCCGCCTTCAAATCCCGGTCTATTCGCAAGAGGGGGGCGTCAATGATGCGTACTCCTGTCTGGCGACTGGAGACCAGAAGGAGTGTTTTGGGTGGGTGTTCCATAAACGGCACATGGAATATTTCCCCGACAACACTGAACCGCTCGAAGTCCTTCGTGATCATGTCATTGTTCTACAGGGAGCGACCCAGGGGGACAGTTTCAAGGTGGAATTCTTCGACACCATCACGGGCGAGAGCTTGGGGGTGACACGTGGCACAGCCGAAGGTGAAGGTTTGAGAGTCGAACTTCCTCCGTTTGTGGCCGATGTCGCCTTCAAAATATTCCTGGAGCCGTCAACACCCTCCGGCACCGCGGATGTTTCCAAAGGACCTGGG
>CAYTFM010000359.1:0-8415 GCA_964436735.1 uncultured Victivallales bacterium
AGATTCACTGGGCGGCGCACGGGCACACAGCGGCGGAAATTGTCAATGAGCGGGCCGACGCAGCGAGGCCGAACATGGGGCTGACGAACTGGCAGGGGGCCGAGCCGACCAAGGGAGAGGCGGCCATTGTGTTTGGCTCGGTGGCCAAGCGCAGCGACACTGCCTCCAGCGACATCGACGTGCTTGTACTCTCCGACCACGTGGACTATGCGGACGTGTTTGAAGCGCTGCAATCCGCGGAAGCGAAGCTCGGGCGCACCGTCAATCCCACCGTCCAGAGGACCGCCGACTGGCGCAGGAAGCGCAAGGCAGGCGTTGCTTTCGTGGTGAAAGTGACGGCACAACCCAAGCTGTTCCTCATCGGCTCGGAGGAGGCGCTTGGCTGAGATTTCCAAGGAACTCGCCGCCGAGGGCCTGCTGCTCGATCCGCTGGCCGACGAAGTGGGCAAGGACCTCGACGCGTTCGACCTGATCTGCCACGTGGCATTCGACCAGCCGCCGCTCACGCGGCGCGAGCGGGCCGACAAGGTGCGCAAGCGCGACGTCTTCACCCGCTATGGGGCGCAGGCGCGCGCCGTGCTCGAAGCCCTGCTGCAGAAATATCAGGACGAAGGCGTAACCGGCTTGGACGATCCGCGCATCCTGAAAATCGCGCCTTTCGACGCCATGGGCACGCCGGTCGAACTGCTCAAGGAATTCGGCGGCAGGAACGGCTTCGAAAAGGCCGTCCACGAACTTCAATCCGCTCTTTACGCAGTTTACGCTAGGGCCGCCTGAACCCCATGTCCGTCCGCAATGTCGTCAAATCCATCCAGGACATCATGCTCCAGGATGTCGGCGTCGATGGCGACGCCCAGCGCATCTCCCAGCTCTGCTGGATGTTCTTCCTCAAGATCATCGACGACCAGGACCAGGAGCTGGAGCAGCTCCAGAAGGGCTACCGCTCGCCGATCCCGGCCAAGCTCCAGTGGCGCGTCTGGGCCGCCGACCCCGAGGGGCTCACCGGCGATGCGCTGCTCGCCTTCATCAACGACAAGCTCTTCCCGACCCTCAAGGAGCTCTCCGGCGTTGCCCGGGACGGCCGCCGCCGCGTCGTGCGCGACGTCTTCGAGGACGCCTACAACTACATGAAGTCCGGTCAGCTAATGCGCCAGGTGATCAACAAGATCAACGGCATCGACTTCAACAACCTCAGCGAGCGCCAGCACTTCGGCGACATCTACGAGCAGGTCCTCACCGACCTCCAGAGCGCCGGCAACGCGGGCGAGTACTACACCCCGCGCGCCGTCACCGCCTTCATGGCCGACCGCATCGACCCGAAGCCCGGCGAGATCCTCTTCGACCCCGCCTGCGGCACCGGCGGCTTCCTGACCTGCGCCATCCGCCACATGCGCGAGCGCTACGTGAAGACCCCGGCCGCCGAGCGAAAGATGCAGGGCGCCCTGCGCGCCACCGAGAAGAAGCAGCTCCCGCACATGCTCTGCGTGACCAACATGCTGCTCCACGGCATCGAGGACCCCTCCTTCGTCCGCCACGACAACACCCTGGCGCGGCCCTACACCAGCTACACCCAGGCCGAGCGCGTGGACATCGTCCTGACCAATCCCCCCTTCGGCGGCCGCGAGGAAGACGGCATCGAGAGCAACTTCCCAAAGCAGTTCCAGACGCGCGAGACCGCCGACCTCTTCCTCGCCCTCATAGTGCGCCTGCTCAAGTCCCAAGGCCGCGCCGCCGTGGTCCTGCCCGACGGCACCCTCTTCGGCGAAGGGGTCAAGACGCGCCTCAAGGAGTACCTGCTGGAGGAGTGCAACCTCCACACCATCGTCCGGCTGCCCAACAGCGTCTTCAAGCCCTACGCCTCCATCGGCACCAACCTGCTCTTCTTCGAGAAGGGGACGCAGACCCAAACCGTCTGGTTCTACGAGCACCGCGTCCCCGACGGCCAGAAGGCCTACTCCATGACCCGGCCGATCCGCTTCGAGCACTTCAAACCCTGCATCGAATGGTGGGACAAGCGCGAGGAGAACGAGGTCGCCTGGAAGGTCACCATCGACGACATCAAGGCCCGCGGCTACAACCTCGACATCAAGAATCCCCACACCGTCGAGGAGGACCACGGCGACCCCGCCGAGCTGCTCGCCAAGCTCAATGAGAGCGAGGCCGCGACGGCAAAGCTCCGCGACAAGCTCAAGTCCATCCTGGAGCAGGCGCTGCTGCGATGAGCCCCGCCCGCCTCCTCGAACATTTCGATCGCCTCATCGACACCCCGGACGCCGTCCCGCGCTTCCGCCGCTTCATCCTCGATCTGGCCGTGCGCGGGAAGCTCGTGGAACAGGATCCGAAGGATGAACCGGCGGGGGGGTTGCTGAAGCGGATCAGGGCAGAGAAGACAAAGTTGGTGGAGACTGGTGAAATCCGTAAAGAGAAGCCATCTCCTCAAATTGTTGTAAGCGAGATTCCATTTGAAGTCCCTCACTCCTGGTTTTGGTCAAGACTCGCCGACGTTTCTGTCTACCTCCAAAGAGGGAAGTCACCGAAGTACGCGGCAGGAGAAGGCTCGCTTGTCGTTTCTCAAAAATGCGTGCAGTGGGACGGTCTCCACCTGGAATGGGCGAAGATGATAACTTCGGAATCCCTGGCTGACTATGAACCCATCCGCTTTCTTCGTGACGGCGACCTGCTATGGAATTCCACTGGAACGGGCACTATTGGCCGTGTGATTCGACTCGAAGAACCTGGTGAGCGCCTCGTGTGCGACAGCCATGTAACCGTCGTTCGGTGCCTCGGCGTCGATGAACGGTTCATCCGCATTTGGCTCCAATCGGATTTCGTCTACGGAACCATCGAAGGGCGCGCGGCCGGCGCCACGAATCAAGTTGAGCTCACGGCATCGATTGCGCTCAAACAAGTGACGCCACTCCCGCCCCTCGCCGAACAACACCGAATCGTGGCGAAGGTGGACGAACTGATGGCGCTGTGCGACGAACTGGAGGCGGCGCAAACCAAACGCGAGAAGCGTCGCGACCGCCTGGTGGCGGCAACTCTCCACGGCCTGAACAACGGCGACGCCCCCTCCTTCGAGGAGAGCGCCCGCTTCTACTTCAACCACTTACCGCGACTCACCACCCGCCCCGAACACATCCACCAACTCCGCCAAACCATCCTGAATCTTGCCGTCCGCGGCAAGCTCGTTCCCCAGGACCCGAAGGATGAACTGGCGGCAATACCAACCGGTTGTCTTCAAGGCCGGAAATCTCGGTCCTCAGACGATAAACCGATTGAGACCGGCATTGGGGCACGATCAGGTGCTATGAGTGGTAAGCCATTCTTGATACCCTCGACGTGGCGGTGGGTAAGCGTAGCGGATGTCGCGGAGGCGCGCCTCGGCAAAATGCTGGACAAAGCAAAGAACAAGGGAACACCACGGCGGTACTTGCGTAACGTGAATGTCAGGTGGTTTGACTTCGACCTCTCTGACCTGCTTGAGATGAGATTCGAAGACTCTGAACTCGAAGAATTCTCCCTGAGAACGGGCGATGTGCTGATCTGTGAGGGAGGGGAGCCAGGTCGGGCCGGCGTGTGGGACGAAAGAGAATCAGGAATCTACTTCCAGAAGGCGATTCATCGCCTCCGATTTGTCGGTCCAGTTATGCCTATCTTTTTTGTTCGAGCCCTACGCCACGACGCGATCTCCTGCCGACTCGAGACGTACTTCACCGGCGTTGGCATCAAACATCTCACAGGAAAGGGCCTTGCCCGCTACACGTTCCCCCTCCCGCCGCTCTCAGAGCAACGTCGAATCATGGCGAAGGTGGACGAGTTGATGGCGCTCTGCGACGAACTGGAAACGAGCCTCAATACAGCCACCGCAACACAAGGACGACTCCTCGAGACCAACCTGCTAGAGGCGTTACCTGCATGAATGCACAGAACAGATTGTTGGCCGCAGAAATGCTGCCAGCTTCCCTTTGGGAACAGGGATCTGAGACCATGTGCCTCCCACCAGAATTGTCACAAGTGTATGTCTCTATGCTGGAACGCAGAGGTTTGTCTTCCCTGGCCCAGGCACGTGATCCAAACAACGCGCCAGTTGGCGGCGCAACGCAGGAAAAGACGGATCAACACTTCGCTCAGGCGTTTGACGGGTCCGTTGCCCGCGCCCAATTAGCAGTCACCGATCCGAAAGGTGAAGTTGTTCGGGTCTCCAACGCGTTCATCAGTTCGCTTGCTGGAAATTCTATCGTCCTTACAGACGCGCCATGTGGGGCGGGAGCCGCAGCATTTGCCTTCCTTTCTGCGGTCGCTGAGTTGCGAGCGAATGATGTTCTTCCACGAATCCCATTGGATGTATCTATGTTGGGAGCAGAACTATCAGTTCCAGCACGGGCATATGCCGCGGCGATGCTTGAGGATCTTCGACCTTTCCTTGAGCGACAAGGGATATTTGTTGACGCGGAGTATGTCCATTGGAACGTCCTTGACCAGCTGAGCAACACCGATTTGATCACCAGAATGGCGCGAGCGCTACAGCCTGCCACCAAGCGCTTACTTGTGGTCGCGAATTTCAATGGCTTCCTGGAGGGAGAAAGGCGTCGCAAGGAAGCACAGCCTCAATTAGAGGAACTCCTTCGGCACGCTTCAGGCGACGGCGCCGTCGTCATCTGGATCGAGCCCCAGATGAACAGTGCCAGGGGTCCAGGAGGTTTATTTCACGTAATTACGAACTTGGCCAGAGGGGTATGGCACAGATTCGTTCGCGTGAATACTGACGGAGACAAAGCAGAGCCGTTTCTGGAGACTGCGTGTAAATTTCTATCCCCAATCGAGTCCAGGCAACGCCCCACCGTCAGGCTTGCAGTGATGCGCCTCGACCTTGGACGATATTCATGACGAGCAAGAGCCCGGGAGTACTCTCAGTTCGTGCTGTCAACCAGTACCGGCGCCGGGATGTGCTCACTTATTTAGGGCTGCGCTATTACCTCCACAACGCCGCCGCCCGCCCTGACCATTGGGCAAGGCAAGCGGCTACAGACTTAGTCCTGACTCGGTCCACGATCCCATATTTCAGGGCTGTGCATTATAAGGAAACTAACGCTCGTGGTGAGGTGGAACATCGCCCCATGTACCTCCCTGGCGCGAATGAGGCACTTGCTGAGGCCGCTCTGCTAGACGAATGCTCGAAGCATCCACTTGCGTTCTCGAACCCCGCGACCGTGTTCAGCTATGGCCTTTGCACCGACGGAGACACGTCGGGTGTATTCAGGCACTACATCGGCGGCCTCAGAGATAGACACCAAGCTGTAGCGGAAGCCTGCGACGCTTGCCCCGAGGGAATCGTTCGGTATGTGGATATACGGCGTTTTTACTCTTCCATTCGATTGGACGCTGCCAACAAGGTTTGGCAGCAACAATGCGAGGTAGCTGGGCTTCCCAGTCTGTGGCGCGCTCTTGGCGAGAGGCTTATCGCGGAACATGGAAGAGCTGGAAATTCCGGCGAGGAGGATTCCATACTCACTGGCCCTATGTTCAGTCATTTACTTGGAAATCTCATTTTGCGTAGCTTGGATAATAAATTCACGAACAACAGCGGCGGGGCAAGATATTATCGATATGTCGATGACATCACCCTGGTGGGTGCCAAGAGTACGGTAGCCAAGACTCTCGAGGAGTTGCATGCGTGCCTGGCCGATCTTGGCTTTATGCTCCATGATGATTCCTCCCCCAAAAGCATTGAGGTTTCTGCGAAGGAGTGGATCAAGGGGCGAGACGATTTCAAGGAGAACTGGAAGGAAGTTTCGTGGGCAACCTTAATTGGCGACTTGAAGCAATTTCTCATCACAAAGCCGACTGAGCGCGAGAGTCTAAAGGCAGCATTCCGAAGCGAGGGCTTTCGGATTCCTGTTCGTGATTATACCGGTGCAATCCATGAGCGTACTTTTCTTGAAAGAATCGTCCACTTTGCGAGAAGACCGTGGTTTAGACGGAAAGCTCGGGCTGTCTCGATCGTGAGCCTCCTAGGCCAGGCTCGTTGGTTGCGGAAAACGTATGACGAAGAGCTTCGGAGCCTGGCTGATGGCGCTGAGGGCCTGGCCGGTTTCGAACGTAAGCGGCGGGTTCCAAAGCTGCGCTACAGAGCTGGGCGTCTTGTCTACCTTGCGAAAGAAGAAACACTCGGCTTGCTAAGTTCAGTCATCCGAGCCCTTCCAGAACTTAAATTTCACGAAAGTGTGATGAATGCTGTCGCTTTCGGAAGGATAGACGGGGTGTTGTCATTGGGGACCAACGCTGCCCAAGCAGCAGCCCAACCGTTGAGAGCCGCCGGAATGAGGTGCACTGCATCCGCGCAAAGTTTTTCAGAAATTGAAATTCAAGGCCTTGCCGTCCTTAAGCTGAACGGTGTGAAGGTTGACTGCCATTCCTCATTGACGCCGGACAAATCTGAGTTGACAAGATTCGCGGCATCAGGCGTCGATAGGGCTTTAATGAAGAGCACTGATCCATTCATCAGGGAAATTGCATGTCTGCACGGGATCTCCGATCAACCACGGCATCCGGCGCTTCTGGAAAGTGTCTTTGACGAAGATGAAGAGTTGACTCTTGATGCTATTGATCAAATCCAGCAGTCGTACACACCGTGAAGAGCAGAAATGCCTGCGCGAGGAGTGATGACCCCATGAGCTTCCTGCCTCGTTTCAACTTCACGACCGCGATGGTCCGAAACCTGGGAATCATTGAGTCGGCGCGGGCGGTGATCGACATCCTGCCGTTGCCGCCGGACCGCGTGCTGAGCCTCCGCCAGGCTGCCCGGCGACGCGCCACCCGCAACTCGACGGGTATCGAGGGCAACACTCTCAATGGCGTTGAGATCGACCAGGCGGTGGTTTCCGTCGGCAGGACCCACACGCTGATGCAGCAGGAGGTGCGCAACTACTGGCGGGCGCTGGAATGGACCGAACAGCAACAGGAGGCTCGCCGCCCGATCAGCGAGGAATTCATCTGCGAGCTGCACAGCATCATCCTGGTGCGCGGGCAGGGCCGGCGCGGAACACGCAGCGTATACCGGGAGACCGAGTGCCCGGTGGTCGACAGCGGCACCCGGCGGATCGACTACGGGCCGCCCACGCCGCAGGACGTGCCGGCGTTGATGCGCGAACTGGTGGCGTGGTGGCAGGGCCCGGCGGCGGCGGAACTCACGGGGCCGATCCGCGCGGGATTGCTGGCACATCGCTTCGTCAGCATCCATCCCTTCGACGATGGCAACGGGCGGACGGCCCGGGCCCTGGCAACCGCCGAGCTCTGGCGCAGCGGGTATGACATGCGGGGTTTTCTGTCGCTGGAGGAGCACTATGCCTCCGACCTCAAGGCCTACTACGACAACCTGCAGATGGGATTGCCGGTGAACTTCTACGAGGGGCGACACGATCCCGACCATACGCCTTGGCTGGAGTACTTCGTCGGCACGATGGCCCATGCGGCTGAGGACTTGCACAAGAAGGCGATCGCGCTCTATGACCCGGCACGTCGGCCAATCCAGCCTTGGGAGAGGCTCCATCGCGTCCAGCAGCAATTGCTTTCACGGCTGATGCTTCGGGGCCAGGAGGCCGGGGCGGCCACGCCGACGTTTGTCCCGAGCGACGTGGTCGAGTGGTTCGGCGTCTCGGCGCAGACCGCCCGCGAATGGCTCGGCAAGTGGCGCGACGATGGATTCGTGCAACCCGCCAAGGGCGGCGTCCAGCGGGTGCGGGCGTATGTCTTGGCCCCGGAATGGGCGGGGGTTCTCGGGGAGGCGCTCGATAGCGTTGCTGATAAGGATGGGTGAATTGTGGTCACAGCCCAGGAATGCAAGACGAGGCCACTGTATGTTGTGGTGGTTGACTTTCATAAGACAAGACTGTCGATTCGGTTAGGATCGATTGACCATGAATGCCCGCTTTCGGGTCAAACATTCGAGACTTGATGAAAACGCGAGATAAACTGTTCTTCGCTTTCATCCAGATTACCGCACGATCCTGCCTTCGATAAAGCGGTCAACTTAGGACTTGACAACATCACGTCTATTGGCTACGCTTGCAAAGCAAGCGTAGCCAATAGACGTGATGACTAGACACATAACGACCGTCGTCCCTTCGCTGAAGGCTCCCCCGGGCAGCCTTCTTGATTCCCATTGGGAGCCATTCCTCAAGGCCCTCACCGGCAGGCTGGCACAGCCGACTCCCGATCTCCCGTCGGTGCGATGCTTCACCAGGCAGACTCTCGTCCAACTCATCGGCGAGGTGGCCAACGAGATGCATCTACCCTCCACCTTCCCCACTGGAAAGAAGGTCATCGAGCACCTTGTCTCAATGGGGTTTGCATCACACGTCCCGATCGAGGAGGTTTCGAAACCGGGTCCTTCGCGGGATTTCATCCTTCTTG
>CAYTFM010000360.1:0-2927 GCA_964436735.1 uncultured Victivallales bacterium
CGTGGAGGGGCGGACTGTAACAGCGCCTTGGCGAACTCGTACCCGCCAAGCCTACCTTTGGCTACTCCCCAGACTACGGATGTATCAGCCGGCAGGTCTAACCTCACCAAGGCATCCCTCATGTACGAGGCGGTGTCATCACCACAGCAGGGGATGATTGCTATCCGCTGGTGGCCATACCGCAGTAGATGGCGTAGACCAGTGCGCAATGCGGCGGGATAGGCGCATTCGGAGGTCGACTCCAACGTGCTCCAGGGCAAAGGGCATTCCTTGTTGAACCACGCATAAAGCGAGAGCGGATAACTCAGCGGGATTATCGCCTTAAGCTCGCCACGTTCGATGTCGTCCTCAAGTTCCTGGAGCACGTGCGCATAGCTATCCTCCAAACCTAAGTACGGTTTGCACTTCCACCCCATGTTGCCCACCGCTTTGCTGATCTCCCTCATGAGAGCGACCCAGAATCCCCGGTCGTAATCCAACAGATCGCCGAAACCGAAAACCAGCCCCAGAGTCTGACAGCGGGCTGAGGGACTGACGACAGTGCCTCTTTTCTGCGAGCGTTTCAGCAAACCTTTGCGGCTGAGCAACGAAAGACTTTTCTGAATAGTGTTCGCCGTGACATGGAATTTCCGTGCAAGCTCCGCCGTAGGTTCAATTCTGTCTCCAGGAGCCAGCTTCCCGGACATGATCAACCCCTCGAAATGTCGAGATATCTGTTTATGCACGAAATCAGTACGCTTCGGCTGAAATGCAACGGACATATAATATCCTTTATTGTCTGTGTGGTGTATATGATAATATAAGTCGGCGTAATTGTCAAGGCGGAGATCTGGGAAAAATGAGGGATCGTGCGGCACCATGGACAATGGTACTGATGTAATTTCTTGGTAGAGAAAGTATATTTCAGCAGCGGTCACTTCACAAAAAATGGAGTCGTATGATGCTGCGGATGCACGGACTTCGCGCGGGATATGGAAGCAAAGAGGTCCTCCACGGCATCGACCTCGAGGTCGGCATAGGCTCATGGTCGGTGCTCCTCGGCCCGAACGGCTCAGGGAAGACCACCACGTTCAAGACGCTTATGGGGCAGTTGCGCCCTCTCGATGGGTTCGCCGAGATAGGCGGATGCGACTGCTGGCGTGAGGGTCTTCAGATCAAACGGACTGTCGGCTATCTTCCGGAGGAGGTCTATTTCTATTCGGAACTCACCGGCAGAGAAAATCTTCGCTTCGCAGGTGACATGCACGAGATTCCACGGACGGAGCTCCTCGAGCGCGTTGAACGGCTTACCGGACTTTTCGGCCTCGCTCCTGATCTTGACCGATTGGCTCACGAATACTCGCTGGGCATGAAGCGCAAGCTCGGCGTCTGCCAGGCTCTCCTGCACAAACCGCGCGTCCTCATACTCGACGAACCGACCAACGGCCTCGACCCGATCGCCGCCGAAACCTTCCGCTCCACCCTGACAACCCTGCGCAAGGAGGAGGGCGTAACCATCCTCATGTCCACGCATAACATGGGAATGCTTCATCGCTATTGCGACACCCTGTACATCCTCTACGAGGGCGTGATCCGCTTCACGGGAAGAATTGACACGATCCTCGCCGAGCATCCAGGGGTCTCAATGGAGGAGCTGTTCCTCCACATGGTGGGGCTCGCTCCTCCTGAAGTCATGGAGAATGACGCCACATTGGTGGTTGAGACCGCAGGATCTCCATGAGCCGGGCTCGCCACTCGATACCTGGGCTGGACATGAGTTGGCGGCAGATGGCGGGAATACTGCGCCTGCATCTAACGGAGCAGCGCGCCAATCTCACCAGTCCGCGGCTTCGGTCCCAGGCGTGGGGCGGCGTCCTCCTGTTCGCCTTCCTGGGGCTCCTGCTGGCGCAAGTCGCCATCGAAGCGCTGCATCCCGAGTCGCCGTCAGGACTGGATCACCACGCGCTCGCCGCGTTCGCGTTCTGGTGCTGCTGCGGACACGCCGCGCTCTTTCTGCTGTTCGCCCCCTACTGCCTCTTCGCCAAATCGCAACTCGAGGAGATGCTCGCACTCACCCGCATGCCTGTGGGGAACGCGGGAGTCGCCCTGATCAAATACCTTGACATGACCGGGTCTTTCTGCCTCCCCTATTGCGCGCTGTTCATGCTGCCGGTGTTCGCTCTCTGCCAGCGCGTCGGCAGCGCCGCCGAGGTGTGCGAGATCCTGCTACACCTGGGCTCGATCGCCGCGCTTCTCCATCTGGTCGACTGCCTGCTGCTGGCGCTCACCACCGCGGGAGGCGCATTGACCGCGGCCCTGCCGCGGGGGCATGTCCGACCCGCGGTGATATTCACGGTGTGCAACGGCCTGCCGCTTGTCGGCCTCTCCCTCCTTTCCGCCCAATGGGATCTGTATTTCCCGTCGTCACCATCCGCACTGCTGCTGCCGCTGTTCCAGGGCGGCCTCCTCCACGCGTGCGCCACCCTGTGCGCCCTGTTGACGACGGGGGCGGCGGCGACCTGGCTGACCCTGCGTCTCGTCGGACGGCTTCACGGCTCCCACCTCCAGGTGATCCACGACCGGGTGGTGAACCGCTCCCTCAACCACGCCCCCGGCTTCACCGCGCGCATCGCCCTGCCGTTCATCCCCCGCCCGATCCAGGCGATATGCCGCAAAGATCTACGGATCATGTTTCGCAGCGTCGAGTTCTGGCTCTTCCTCGCGCTCACCCTTGTGCCCATCGGCATCATGGCTGCGGTCATGGCCGCGTCGGGAGCGACAACGGTGCTGACAGTGACCATCCCGCCGGCTCTTGTGTTTCTGCCAGCCGTGTTCCTCCTTCTGCAGGCTGGACTGTGGCTGTTCAAATTCGAGGGGGAGGAGTGCCGCAACCTCTCCTTGTCGCCGGCCACCGCCTCCCAGGTCATGCACGGCAAGGCGCTCGCGCT
>CAYTFM010000360.1:2937-8368 GCA_964436735.1 uncultured Victivallales bacterium
TGGCACGTCGAAGCGCGCGACACCTGCCGTGTCGGTCGTCGCAGTCGCGCTGTCCGTCATCGTCCTGCCGATCATCATCCTTTACCTGACTGCGTGCGCCAACTGGCTTGCCGTCTGGGCACCGCTCAAGCTGCTCCTCGTGGCGAGCGCCGTCTATTTCTGCTGCATGGGGACGGTGCTCATCGGTGGAGTCACGGTGATCCACGGCGCGCGCAACCTGCTTGAATCAAGCACCTGGCTCGCCCGAGGCCTGCTCGCCGTCCTTTTCGGCGGAACACAGACCGTCTTCTGGTTGGTGGTCTCTCTCGCCGCACTGCAACCGCTACTCGCGCTCGCGGGCATCGCCCTGTTCGCCTTCGGAACCTGGACGGCCGTCCGCCTTGCCCCGCAGTTCGTCATGGGGCTCCCGCAGACGGCCACGCCCTCCTCCGTCCCGCCATTCTCCCCGCGGTTGGCGCTGACGCTCTCCACCACCCTCTGCGCCGCCCTGCCGCTCTTCCTCGCCTACCTTTACGCGCTGGGGGGCGCGCGCAACTTCTGGGACTTCCCCCCCGCCTGGATCGCCTTCTTTGCCCTTCTGCCCTTCATCCTCGGCTGCCTGCTCTACTGCCCGTGGCTCACTCGGCTGTTCAGACTCACCATCACCTGCGCCGCGCTCACCGCCCTGATCGTCGCCACCGTCGTCCGCTTCCCCCCCTCTTCGGGACAGTCAGGAGACCTGTCGCCCCTCAACTTCCTCATCTACCCCGCGAAACTCATCACATTCATCACCCCAGACGGCGGGATTGCGCAACGAAAAATGCTTGATCAGCCGCTACCGTCCTCCTTCATCCGCACCCATCACCTGCAAACGGACACCACTCGCGGCCAATTCCTCGACGCCCGGGAGAGCATCTCGGAGACTGAGACGACGGATATTGTGAAATGGTGCGAAGAGACCACTAAGTCGCCAGCTGGGTGGCACTTCACGGATGGCGACAAGGTGCGGGAGCTTATCCTGCGGAAGGCGACCATCGATTTCAACCGCTTTGTCAACCAGCCCCGGGAACGCTATGGATTGGCCTCTTCGCTGCTGGGAGCGTACGCCGCCGCGCACAATCCCGTCGAGGATGAGGCATTGCGCTCCCTCCTCGCCGATCGACAACTCTCGCAGGATCGGCATTGGCAAATCGTCAAGGAATGTAAATGGGGCACCCTTAGCAAGAAGCAGCAGACGGAGGTGGCGCGCCTTATCACCCCCCGCCTCCAGCAAAGCCTGCGCGACACCACGACGCGCAAAGGCAATCGCCAGACGGTCAAGGCGGAAGACGGCACCGACAAGATTGTCGACTGGATCAGGTCATGCGTCATATCCCCGAACAATTTGTATGTCGAAATATCGCAGAGGCTTGCCTGCCCCGAAGCGTTCCAGATGACGCAGGAGTTCGTCCTCGCCCAACTTCCCCCTCGCCTGCGCGTCATCTTCCCCGACGACAACGAACTCGTCACGCCGTCCGCCCCGCCCTCCCCCGAACGCGTCGCCGCCTACCACCAGACGCATCCCGTCTATTTTTGGTTCATCCTCTCCTATTTCCCCTTGGACACGGACGGCAATTTCTTCGACGTGGCGCTCAGCGCCCTTCCCGAGGAGACTCCGGCGTCAACGCAGTTCCTGAAGCTTGCCGAAAACCTTGACAACCCTCGTTTCTCAGCCGCCTGCCTTCACCAGATTGCGATAGATCAGTTCACCTGCGAAGTCCACAAAAAAATCATCAGCCGACTCCTCGCCAACGCCGCCCTCACCGGCGAGCCAGTCTTCCTGGAGAAACTTCTGGCGTCATCCTCCTTGCGCGCCAAGGACAAAGAAAACCTTCTTTCTTCTCTTTTCAACGACAGGCGTGGACGCCTCACCCTCGACGAGATTGTCGCCGCCTTCGACCAGCAACCGTCGAGCTATTCCCTGTCGGTCCCCTGGCACTACCTCATCACCGACACCGACATTCAGTCCGCGGTGCGTCTTGTCGTCAAACTCGCCCCGCGGCAAATAGACCTGACGGACTGCGTGTCCACCTCGCGCTCATATCCGACCATTAAGGCGGCTCTCCCCACAATCATTGACGAAGGCATCACCGTGAAGATCGCGGAATGGGCGCAAAGCCGTTTATATCAACGGATCGACGAGGAGGGCGACGGCGAATTGGCCGATCGGTATCTCGGCTACCTGCGCGACAAGCTTGGCAACGCGTCGGCGGGGCGACTGCTGGCCGCGCGCCGGGGCGAGGCGGTCGACCGCCAGACGCTCTTCGACGATTTGGAGCGGAGACGGGATGATTTCGACCTGCTCAGCCTCCGCTTCTCCTCCAAGGATGACCACGATCTGGCGGCATACGCCACAATCGCCTGGCAGCGGGGGGGAAACACGGCGGCAGACCTGCGCAAGGCGGGCGCATGGAGCGCGCTCTGCGCCTACCCCTTCTACGCAGCGCTGCTGTTCCTCGTCCCGGCCACCGTGGTGGGAATGCGGCGGCGGCGGCCAGTGCTGTGCGGTGAATTCTCGCCGGCGCGAGAGGGCAATCCGGCGTGCCGGACACGCTACGAGCGGCCGTTGACGGGCTGGGCCGCGGCCGCGCTTATAGCGGTGTGCGTCATCCTTCAAATCATCTGCGCGGTGCTGTGCGGCGCATTGAGAATCGACGCGGCCGACGCCATGCTGCTCACGGTGGTCAACGTGATGGCGTTGGGGCTGACGCTGCTTCTGGGCGTCAAACTAACCGGCGGCTCCTGGTCGGACACCATCCCCTTCAAGCCATTCCCCTTGGCGACGCTGCCGCCTCTGATCCCGCTTCTCTGCGGCTGCGCGGTCGTCTTCTCGGAACTAGACAACCTTCTCCGCGCCTTCATCCCCGCGCCGAAAATGTTCACCGCCCCGTTCGAGCAACTCGCGTCGCAGGGATTGACCGCTCTCGTCGCGCTAAGCCTGTGCGCGCCGCTCACCGAGGAACCGTTGTTCAGAGGACTCTTCCTGAGAAGCTTCTGCGCCCGATACGGAGTCCGCCGCGCCATCCTGCTGAGTTCCTTGCTCTTCGCCGCGCTCCATATGAATCCGTATCAGTTCACCTCCGCCTTCTTCCTCGGTATCCTCTTCGCCTGGCTGACGCTGCGAACCGGTTCGCTCATACCCGCCATCCTCGGGCACGCCTTCTACAACTCGCAGGGGATCATTCTGCTCGAGGTCCTGAAAGCCGCCGTGCCGGGATTCAATCTATCCCCGGTGGAGGAGATCCACTTCCAACCGTGGTGGCTCGATGCGGCGGGAGTCGGTTGCATCGTCTTTGGAATAATCTGGTTGGGGAGCCTGCGGTTTGTCCCCCCCATCTCAAAGTGACGGGCAAGCGCCTTCGCTTAGGGACTCGGTATTTTAGTGATTTCCAAGTCCCTTACACTCACTTTTGTGCTATCGCCCAGGAGAGCGCGGCGGCGAAGTACTTCTTGGCAAGCGGGGCGTCGTGACCGCCTCCAGGAATCTCCTCGTAGGCAAACTGCGCCCCCTTGCCCTCCAGTGCCTCACGCAGACGCCTCGCCTGCTCGATGGGGATGAGCGGATCCTTGTCGCCGTGGACAATGCGGATCGGCATCGTCAGTTTGTCGACATTCCCCAAGGCGGAGTGCCGGACGATCACCGCCGTGTCGTTCTTGTATGAGGCCTCGATGGCGTCGCCAATCTCCTTCAGCACGGGCGTGGCAGCCTGGCTCTTGCGGCACGACTCAAGAAAACTGGGCAGATCCGTGGCGGGACAAAACGACACGCACGCCGTCACGTCCTCGGGATGGAGCGTGGCGTAAATGAGATTTGACGTCCCCCCCATCGAGCCACTGATGAAGATAAACTTCTTCGCCTCATAGGTATTTCTCAGATACCTAAGCAACGCATGCAGGTCGGCCGCCGCCTCGGGGCACATCCAAGAATTCCCACGGTAGTTCGGGGTGACGATTCCAAGGTTCTCCGCGATGAGCAACGGCAGCCAGTTGTCCCGGATGTCCGGGCGGGTGAACAACTGGTCGCCTTTGCTGCCATGGCCATGCAGGATCACAACCCAGACCCCGTCGTTCTTTTTGACGGAAGGACTTTGGGATGGTGGCCTGACAAAGGCGAAATCCTCTTTGTTGTCGACCGCGCTCACAAAGGTGATTTTCTCGAGATCCTTGAGCCCCGCCAAGGTTGATTTTTCCGTTTTCACGTTTCGCATTGCAACCTCTTCTTTGAGGAACCGCTGAACGGCTTCCGCTATCAATGTGTTCGCCTCCGGCGTAAGATGCACGCCGTCCTTGTTTATGAAAGTATCCTTGCCTTTCTTCTCGATCAACTTTCTGAGGAATCGATCCAGGTCGAACAGCGGCGCCCCAAGCCTCCTCGCCACCTCACGAGTCCGCTGGCGGTACTCTTCGACGCACTGGTCAAGCCCGCCCCACTTTTTATAGTACGCGTCTGACCGTGTGGCGTGCCACTCGTTGATGATCGGGGGGAACGTCAAAAAGACGATCGTTCCGCCCTTTGCCTTGACCTTCTCGTTGATGGCGAGAAGGTTGCGCTCGAACTCGTCCACGCTCACCGCCCGGGCGTCATGAACGGCGTCGTTGCCGCCGAATTCCACCAGCACCAAGCCGGGCATGTGGGACAACACATCGGCATCAATCCGTTTCAGCCCCTCAGCGGAAGTGTTTCCGTTGCCGCCAGCGTTGAACACGGCACCCCCGCCCTTCCCCTTCGATGCGGCGAGCAGTTCCACCCATCCGTCGCCACTCGGAACCGCATACCCCCGCGTGATGGAGTCGCCAAACGCCACCACGCACTTCAAGCCACCATCCGGAACCATGGCGGGTTTGACTTCCTCCGACACGGCGAAGTGGACTGCGAAAAGCGTTCCGACCACTGCTGATCCGCATATTGATAGTGTGTTCGGCATCAAGTAATCCCCACTGTTTTCTAAAGCTCACTCGTTCCATCGGCGAAGAACGGGCTCGACCAAGCGAGATTGCCTTGCCCCGTCCTAACTCTCAAATAGCAGAAATCGCCAGGAGCCAGAGCATCAAAGTTCCGCTCCGCCACGACTATCCGTGGGTCATCATCGGGCGTCATTTTCATGATAGCGACGCCATTGTGGACGAGAACTACTTCGGATACACCTTCCTCCGACGCAGACGCCACGGAAAAAGCCCCCCCTTTTTTTCCCCGTCTCATTTCCCACGACAGGTAGATGCGGGATTTTGTGGTGGCGTACGTGTGTCCGCTCTTCATCGCCTTATAGACGTCGCCGCGCGTGAGCGCAGGGACCGCTGCCGCAGTGAAGCCCTGAGGATAAAGGAGCTTGTAGTCATCCACCTCCTGCCATGTGTGCAGTTCGTCGCCCGGACGGCCATCATGGATGTCGCCGCCGCCGACAAAGCCGAATCG
>CAYTFM010000361.1:0-643 GCA_964436735.1 uncultured Victivallales bacterium
GCTCCTGCTTGATGCCGATCCCCAGTTGACCGCCATCGTGTTCTGCAACGACTCCATGGCTGTGGGGGGGGTAATCGAAATCGAGCGGCGCGGACTTCGTGTTCCGCAGGACATGAGCGTCGCCGGTTTCGACAACAGCCGCTTGTGCGAAGACATGCGTCCGACGCTCACCAGCGTCGATCAGGCCAATAAACGGATGGTGGAGGAGGCGTTGGACCTCCTTGAGGAGCATCTCGAAGGAAAGTCGGTGGAGCCGGTCGAACGCATGCTCACGGCGAGTGTGGTGTGGCGGGAAAGTTGCGCTTCCCCGCGCCGTGTCTGAGCCCGGAAAGAGCATGTGGTTGGCGGTTGCGGAAGGGCACATGAGTTGAGCCCGTGCTGCTCTCGTTCAGAAGGTGACCAGTCCTTGGAACGCCTTGGCGCGCTCGAGGACGGCCTTGACCTCCTCACCCTCGATTGGGGAGAAGTCGTTCCTGCCGGAGCGTTGCTGGATTTTCCGCATCAGTTCGACGGCGGTTTCCGCGATGGGCGTGACGTCCGCCATCTTGCCGGCGTAGAGGCCGTTGCGCAGCAGGACATAGGTGTCGGACATGCGGATCAGTTGAACGTTCCAAAGCCTCAGCCGCGGTTCGTCCTTGGCCTC
>CAYTFM010000361.1:653-3014 GCA_964436735.1 uncultured Victivallales bacterium
CCTCCAGCTCCGAGCCGACGATCAGGTAATCCAGGTCGGCGATGTGGCGCGCCATGGCCTCCTCGGACGCGGCGATGAGCTTTTGCAGGCGTGCGAGCTTTTCGCGGATGATCAGATGTCCAGATGTCGTAAGGAATTTCTTCTGAAGCGAGTCGTACGCCTTGGCCATCAGCACGGCGGCTTTCTGAGGATGTGCCGCTAACTCTCCCGCGGCGGCATTCGCCATCGCCAACTCGTCGTCGATCATGATCTTGTTCGCCTGCGCCTCCACGCGGTAGAACTGGAGCCGGCGGGCGTCCGAGGCGTACTTCCGGGCGCTGACGCCGTTCTGGAGCTGGGCGAACCGCTTCGCGTCGGCGATGACGTAGAAGTCGCCGTCGCCGGGAGCGAGTTTGACGGAAAGCGTCCCGCCGCCAACATCGGCTTCCTCGCCGTCGCGCAGATGGAACACCTTCCGTCCTTTGAGCAGAGAGTCGGGAAGAGTGATCTTGGCCGCGCGACTCGTGGCCACGTCCTTGTTGTAGCAGACGAGCACGTCGTAGTCTGTTCCTTTGTTGAATGAGCAGGCGATGGCGCGTTTGTCGGGGACGCCAAGCTCGACACTGTCGCAGGCGATGTCGAGTTTCTGATCCATCTGCCATTGCGTGTCGATGAGGACTGGCGCGTAGATCGGGATGATCTGGCCGAGATCGACGATTTCTTTGGCGAAGTCGTGCTGCGTCGTGAAGCCGCACCCATAGATGGAGACAAGTCCTTCCGCCTCGCTGAGTGAGTGGCACAGGCTGGAGCTGTGGAGGGCGAAGTAGAAGACGCCGTGGCCGCCGCTGCCCAAGGAGGAGTAGGCCATGAGGCGCATTTCAGGCGCGGTGGGCAGGCGCCATCCGCCTCCGCCGCGGGTGACGGTGGTGCCGAACGCCTGGAGAATCGCCCAACCGGCCGTGGAGCCGTTTCGTTGCGCCAGTTCGAGCGCGCAGGCGACTCCCAGCGGATTGCCCCCCCTGGCGTCATAGAATTTGCCGCCGGCGGGGGACAGCGGATAGATGTCGAGCATGGCGGTGCGCTCGGAGGGGGCGTAGAAGCGGACGCATTCGGTCGTGTTGAGGCAGCCGGTGGTGGGGCGGGTGGGGTCGGCCTCGCCGAAGGTTTTCTTGGCCCACAGCCAGGTATCCAACGTCCGCTCGTCGGGCTTGGGTTCGTCGATGGGGTAGTAGGCGATGACGCCGTCGTTTTTCTTTAAAACGTTGACGGCATCCTTGATCGCCACCGCGCATTCGTCGCGGGTTCTCTTAGGGCTGTAGTACGGGGTGAGGTAGGTCATGGCGATCGATTTGACTTGGAACTTTTTGGCGATGTCCACATAGTGCATGACGTTGTCGGTCGACATCTCCTCGCAGGTGGGGCTCTTCTCGTTCGACGGCGCCAGTCGCGGGGTGAAGATGGTGTCAAGGTTGGCCTCGAGCAGGTTCTCGATGTTGCAGAGGATGCGCTCTTCCCGCGGGATGAAGCGCAGGTAGCTGTGCCAGGGGAAGTCGCCGGCCAGGAGATTCCCCCATGCGCCATAATAGAAGTGGCCGCTCTGGATGGGGTAGTCCTTCGGTGTGAAGCCTTTGAGCGCGGCGGGCGGCTCTTTCGCCCGCGCGAGGTCGTCGGCGGTGGCGAGGCGCAGTTCGAGGGAGGAAATATCGATGGTGATGCGCTGCCCGATGTTCTGGTTGACGATGCCGATGAAGAGGCCGGTGAGGAGGTAGTGGAGGTTCCCCTCTCCCCCGGATGTTCTATCGCGCACGATGTTGTACGGTTTGGAGACGACCTGTTGCCATCCCTCTTGCGGGTAGGCGCTCTTGAAGTGCGCGACGGAGTCCGGACTTTTCTTCCGCGTGAATCCGGCGTCCTCGTAGACGTCGTAGGAGCCGCAGAGCCGCACCTCAAGCAGGGGATTCGCCGTGCCCTCGGTGGTGACGCGCATGTTCATGCCGAGCACGAGATCGTCTTTGTCGGTTAACCTGAGGGGGGTAGGCAGCGGCATCCGGTAGTACCACCATTTCTTCACGCCGTCCTTGGGGATGATGGCAAGATGGTAGTGGGCGGGATCCGTGCCGTCCGCCGGGATGATCTCGATCTTTTCCTCGTTCACGTCGCCGCTGAGCCAGCGGACGAAGCGCGGACTGGTCTTCGCGTCGCTGAAGTTCTCCTTGAGAATAACGGGTGAGGTGTTCTCGGGCACTTTCGCCGCGTCTTTCTCTCCGCCGACTTTCACCTCGTTCGAGCACGAGGCGAGAAATCCCGCCGTCGCGCACGCCAATGGCACCATCCAGAACCTCATATGACCTCCATGTTTTTTCTATGAGTATAGATATTCTG
>CAYTFM010000361.1:3024-7577 GCA_964436735.1 uncultured Victivallales bacterium
CGTGGAAAATATTCTTGTCGCTTGTGCGGCTCACACAGGGGTCGCCCTCCATAGAATCATGAATTGCAGGCATGAGTGGAGGGCGAGGCCTGTCCGAGCCGCGGCAGAAGGGGACACGTCCTCTTGCCGCCGTTATTTGCTTTTACGAGGGACGAATGAATATAGTTGGACTTCTTTGTTGTTTCATGCGTCCGCCCGCGCCATCGCGTCGCCAATGGCTTCCAGTCCGGCGGTCCGTTCAGCCGCAGGCGCGATTGGTGGCAGAGCTCCTGCCGGCGAATCGAGATAGAAATAGGCGGTGCCCGACCAGTCGTCCTGACGCCAGAAGTTGCACCAGCCTTCCGGAAGCGTTGCCGCCGTGAGGTCGACTGGTTGCGGCAACTCCATAAGCGGGAAGAATGGTTCCTGGCCCCCGGGGTCGATACTGACGGGAATCAACGGCGCACCCTTCGCCAGCAAGGCGGCCGCTTTCGGCTTCGCGCACCCGCCGATCGTCTGAATGGCCACTTTAAGCCCGCCGTCGAAATAGACGGGATCGTCGAGGTGATAGCGATAGAACGCCCAGTGCCGTCTCGCCGTGTCGGCGACAAGGCATCCCTGCGTCCGATGGGCGTAAACTCCTTGTCCCCAGGCGTCGCCGATGTAGTCTTCCGTCCCCGTGCCACACAGCGTGGGGGTGGTGTCGTCACCGAACCAGCACTTGACCTCTCCCTCGCCCCACCAGGCGTCCTCGTAGACCGGATCCGCGATGATGCCCAGATTGCAGCCGATGAAGCGGCCGCTGCCGCGCACGTGGGGCAGGATGGCGAAGTCGGCACCGAGCGCGTTGGGCGATTCACGGCGCCAATGCGCATGGAAATAAAGCGTTTCCAGGGAATGGTCGACATCGAGGAGGAGGTTTACGTCGTAGAAGAGATGGGCGAGATCCTTGCCGGACTCGTTGGTCAGCGTTATCCGCGCGGCTTTTCTGAACGGCATGGGGATGAAGCAGTTGAAGCTGCGCCCCTCGGGATCGGAGAAGAGGGCGCATTCGAATGCGGTCCTATGTCCGAGCCCCACGCCGAAGAAATCGCCGAGGGGAGCGGAGACGGCGGGGCGCTCCGCGTCATCCCAGGTCATGTCGAGCCGCAGACCCCTGAGCGCCTCCGGACTGCGGTCGCTGATGGTCAGCCACAGACGGCACACCGTGCCGCTTCCCTTTACGTCAAGTAGCGTCTTCGTCTCGCCGGCGGCGAGACGTTCGAAGGCGTGCCCCTTGGCTCCCTTGTTCTCCAGCCCGCCACCCGCTCTCCTCGCTTTCAGGTTCTCGAAACTGCTCCAGCGGGTTTGGACGCCTTGCGGTTTGATAAATAGATCCATACAATCTCCATGTTATTCATTTCCGTTTCGCTTTCTACGCTTAAATCGTTTGGGAAATTCCATGTTGCACGCAACGTTAGATCCGTAAGTTAGGTACGGAAATGAATATGGAAAATCCAAACGTCTGAGAGAAATACAATAGCTGCCAAAGCCTCCATCTGTCCAGATGGAGACATTTGGATTTTAGGATCCAAGGCGGTCCGTCGGGTGTTACAACGGGAGAAACGTGAGCCTGGCTTTTATGCATAGTTTGGTTGTGGCCTTGTGCCGCCTTGGGTGGTGGATTCTCTGGGCGGTTAGGACGTTCAGCGTGGCGTCGCTTCGCTTCTGACCCCTCCATTACTGTCGGGGCTCGGTTCGCCGCGTCTGAACGGAGCCACGAGTGTAAGCGAGTGGTCGAAGTTGTGACGGCAACCACCGCTGAAATTATCAAGTCCTTATGCGCATCGTTCCCGGCGTCTTGAGGGGGGCCTCGACCATCCAGTTACCTTTTCCCTTCTTGACTGACACTGTCTCCATCTTGCCGTCGAATAAAACTGATTTGGGCTTTATCGAAAGGGTCAACTCGAGCTGCCCGCCGTGACGGAAGGTGACGGAGAGCTTCTTCCCTTCGTGCGAGGCGTGGGTGATTTCGAGGTTGGCGTCGAGGATCTGGGGCTGGGAAGCTACTGTGTTGATAGTGAATAGATGGCTTTCATGCGCGGCGAGTGAAAGCCGCGCAATCTGGGACAGCGGGACGGTCTCCGACGTCCAGACGTTCGTCGCCACGTAGTCCTTGTCTGTGCCGGTCAGTCCGAGATCCTTGGAGCGGAGCGAGAAACGCTGTGGTTTGTCGTCGAGATTGAAGACGGCGACCGTTTTGACGGGGACGCATGGATTCCCAGCTATCTTGCTGAAATATGGTGTGTCGAGGTGCCAGATGGCGGGCGTCTCGCCGGCCGCCGCCTCGCGGTAATCGAACTTTGCGAAGTGGACGTCCTGTCCGTTGTTGAGGCACGCCATCGCCTTGCGCAGCCAGCGCATCCTCGGATGAGCGGGATGCTGGTAAAGCCAGCCCGCCACCTCGACGAGCGAGCGCGAGATGATGCAGTAGTTGATCCAGGTGAGCACCTCGTTGTCGGGCATGTCGGCGAAGAGGCAGATGGCGTCGCTGTTGGGGACGAGGAGGTCGCCCGTATGGGTGGCGAAGCAGGCGGCGCCCCACAGGAAGTTCGTCTTCAGGTGCTCCCATTCGCCGCCGCCGACGTCGATGCCGTAGCGGTAGTTGTTGAAGTATTCGCCGAGAAAGGGGTTGCCCATCACGATGTCGCAGCCGGTCTGCAGGTAGCCCGTGGTGGAGAGGCGGCGGCGGACCTCGCGGAGCCACCAGGTCCGCCACTCGTAGCCGCTCTTGTCGTGCCTTTCGAGCAGGGCGTGGCTGTCCTCGAAGACATAGCTCCAGAAATCGTGTTTCATCCCCTCGAAGCCGGATTCCGTCAAGAGGACGTCGAGGGCTTTACGCATGTACTCGCGGACCTCCGGCTTGCTGATGTCGAGCACTTTCGCTGTCTTCACGCGGTAGCTGTAGTCAACGAACCAGTCGGGATGATCCTTGGCCAGGGGCGCCTCGGAGGGTACCCAGCCGCCGACCCAGATGGCGGGGCGGATGCCGCGTTGGCGTACCTGGTCGGTGAAGTGCTTCAAGCCGTTCGGGAATTTCTTTGCGTCGAACGCGTCTTCGCCCTCGTAGGGGGAGCCGAGGCCGTGGGCGATTTTGAGCTTTCCCGCATTGGTGGCGTAGCCGTCATCGATCTGCATCCACTCGACGGTTGGGAAGTTCTCTCGCAGGAAGTCGGCCATCCGCAGCAGTCGCTTTTCGTCGATGTCGCGCCAGATGCCGTCGTTCCATGAGCCCCAGGACGCCGTGTGGCGGTTGATGGGGGAACGCCCCCACGAGGCGGGCAGGGCGCGGCGCAGCGCGGCGGTGTAGCCGTCGAAGATCCGTTCGTAGTCGCGCGAGTCCGCCATGCCCAGATACCACTCGTCGTTGTCGATGATCTCGCCGGGTGCAAGGTTGCGGTGCGAGACTGCCTTAAGCGAGGAGAGCATCTCCCAGGTGACTGAGTCGTCCTTGTGGGTGAAAAGGTGATTGTGGTAGAACACGCGCTGCGAAAGGGAGCCGTGGACAAGCCCCATGTCGGTCTGGTAGTTGCCGAGGAGGACGGCGGGGAAGGGCTGGTAGGGTGAGGCGCCGACGCGGTCGCAGACTACGCCGGGGTCGGCCCACTTGTTGCCGGCGAGCGAGTCGAAGCCGCTGTCCTCCACCATGGCCGCTGTGCGCTTCAGCCGGACCGGAATGGTGTATCTGCCGTAGATCCTCGGATTCTCGGCGTGGTAGAAGAAGTCCTCTTTGTGATTCTTCCCCATTTTGAGTCTGGAGAGCGTGAAGCTGGCCTCGACGAGGTGGATCATTTTCTTGGTGGTGTTTGTGATCCGGCGCCACCAGAAGCTTTCGCGGCGGTCGTTCCAGCGCACGAACAGCTCTTCGTCGATGCCGTTGGCGTACGACAGTGAGATCAGCGAGGTTTCCGCCTCGGAGTTGTGCGTGATCTTGGTTGATCCCGGCGACTCAGTTCCCTTGGTCGTGGTCATGGAGAAGTCGATCTTGATCGACGGGCGTCCGCACAATTCTCCAAGGGCCGACATGAATCCGTTTTTCCCGTTCCGCATGGTGTGTTTCCCTATATAGTGCCTGCACGGAAAATGCTGTTGGAGTTCAACCTTCAGGTTGTTGGAGGCGGCGGACACGCTTAAGCGTGAACTCCAACAGAGCAAAATCGCCGCCTCGACTGATTTACCGTGCGGGCACTATAAAGCCTTTCGTTTTCCTGTCACTTCACCCAGAACGAGTTGTTCGCCAGCTCGTCGGGGTTTTCGGGGGTGACGTGTCCGTCGATCCAGGCGATGGTGGTTTTGAGGGCATGACGTTTGACAGGTTTGTTCGCCCAACCGTTGGGATAGGCCCCCGAGAGCCAGTAGCTGCTCCAGTTGCCGCATCCGCCGATGCAGCTGCCAATGTATGGCTCCATCGCGGAAGTGTAGTAACCGCAGGAGTAGGCGACTTTTCTGCTGGGCTCGCTGACGGCGGTTATTTTGACGAGGACGCATTCCGAGCCGGGTGCCCAACTCGCTCCTGAGAACCCCATCAGATTGTA
>CAYTFM010000361.1:7587-8327 GCA_964436735.1 uncultured Victivallales bacterium
CAACGTTGCAACCTACAGTCGGCGGAACGCAGTCAAGGGATCGCTGGAGTTCGGGTCGTAGAAGTCACTCGCCACAATGTAGACAGGATCTCTTGCGGCGGACGGACACAGGAACACATTGAGGTCTTTGAGGTACTCGCCCCGGTATATCATCGAGGCGTGGGTGTACGTTCCCTGCTGCCAGTAGGGATTGGCCTTGTCTCCGACGCAGCCCCAGGGAAGGTTGCCGTCGGCGTCGTTGACGATCATCGCTAAGGCGTAACCCTGCTGTTTGAGGTTGTTGACGCAGGTGAGGGACTTCGCCTTGTCCTGCGTGGCTTTGAGAGCCGGCAGGAGGAGGCTCGCGAGGATCGCGATGATGGCGATGACCACGAGCAGTTCGATGAGGGTGAATGATTTTGTTCTCATGTGCGCGCCTTTCTCACGGAATTACGTATGATTAATTCGTTCGTGAACGTGAAGAGATGCTGCTCGCAGCTGCCGTCGATGACGGCGGGCAGGATCTCGACCGCCTTGCGCGCCATCAGATCGAGCGGCTGCCGCACGGCGGTGAGCGGGACGGGGAGCTGCGCCGAAAGGTCGCCATCGTCGATCGTCACCAAAGAGATCTCTTCGGGCACCCGCACGCCGAGCTTGTGGAACACGGCATGGACTCGCGTGATGAACATACCGTTGCCCCTGTACAGCGCGGTGAGCGTCTCGGTGAGTGTCCCGATAGCGGCCTTGATCAGGCGGGTGCG
>CAYTFM010000362.1:0-8256 GCA_964436735.1 uncultured Victivallales bacterium
GCTGGAGGGGATTCATAAGAAGCTGGGATTGAAGCGCAAGAGAATTCTACCTGCGTCACCTTCAGTGCCTGGCGAAGCGCCAAAGTCGATTCATGACGGGCGTGCGGTTTACTATATTGAGTCATAAGCCATGGAAAACATGCCTCAAAATGGGCTGCAAGGGTAGTTTTTAAAAAGGTTGGTTTATGCAATGCGCTTGTTATAAGTATGTTGCATGTTTTAAATATGGTCCGACCCCATATGGCCACCATATGGTACCCCATATGGTTGAAGTTTGATGTTGACCAAGCTGGTCTGTTGTGGTATAGTGGACCAGACAATGAGCTACGACAGTAGATCCGGAAATAAAGGGGCAGGGCCATGATAGTAAATGTTTCAGATGCAAAGACGAACCTGTCCAAATTGGTTGACATGGCATATCATGGCGAAAAGGTCGTGATTGCCAAAAACAACCTTCCGCTCGTTGATTTGGTGCCACACAAGCCTATCGGGAAACGGAAGCTCGGATTAATGAAAGGGAACCTTGTTATCCCTGACGACTTCAACAAGGAGGACCGTGAGATCAACGCCATGTTCTACGGGGACGGGAAATGAGGATCATCCTTGACACGCATGTTTTCCTGTGGTCATTGTCCGCTCCCGACAAGATCGACAGGGAAAAGAGGCTTGAGATTGAATCTTTGGCAAATGTGATTTTAGTCAGTTCGATAAGCGTCGCGGAGATACTGATAAAGGTGTCACTCGGCAAGCTGAAGATTGATTTCAACCCCGTCGAAATGGCCGAGAAAAGCGGATTTGAAATGCTGGAGTTTCAAGCGGGGGACGCCTTGCTACTGAGAGACCTTCCTTTTCACCACAAGGATCCTTTCGACAGGATGCTCATCGCCCAAGGGAACAACCGCGGCTACCCTATTCTGACCGACGACAGCAAATTCAGTCTTTACGATTGCCGGTTGATCTGAGTGGCTGTTAAGAAATAAGTGTTACATTTGCTGGCAGCTATTCTGGCTTTTGACAAGGAGCGATTGACGAGCCCGCCGCGGCGGGTGAGGAATGAGCGACGCAGGCAAAAGGCGGAAGAGCGCCAGCCCTCCGGGGCGGGGCGGCAGGGCACCATCCATTGTGTCGCTCGTCGTTCACATACTTCAATATGCTCATTCCTCGCTCTGTCTCTATCGGTAGGTGGCGGTGCCGGTGAGGGTCATCGCGGCGTTTTTGCCATTGAGCGTGTCCGTGTAGCCGAAGGCCAAGCCGCATGCCTTCAGGCCGCGGAAGGCTCCAGTGCCCGCAATCAGGCTGGCGGTTCCCGTGAAGGTGATGTTGTTGTCCGGGACGGACGTGGTGAAGGTGGCATCGCAGGCGAACCTCAGCGTGCCCGCTCCACTGTTGATGGTCATCTGATTTGTCGCGGTTTTGGTGGAGTTGTCGAGCACCCATTCGACCGTCATGTCACCCGAGCCGACCGGAATCCCCGTGGCCGTGCCCTCTTCGACGGAGAATAGAAGATCGCCCTTCACCTTCTTCTCCGTCTGCTTGGCGGCACCGCTCAGCGAAAGGTCGATCTGCGTTCCCGGGATGGCGTTGAGGCGCGTCGCCTCGACCAGCTCGAGCTTGGCCTTCAGCCGCTCGGGCTCCACTGCTCCTTTCCGTTGGCGTCCAACGGGGCAAGCCCGTTGGGATCTTTTCCGACCCCATGGGCTTGTCACATGGGTGAAGACGATCACAAGCTACCTCACGCCCCCTTCTCCACACTCTTCGGCCTCGCGCCGCGGGTGAAGAAGCCCGCACCTGACACAACAATTCCCCTTCTTCACCCGTGTCCCGCACGCGTCTCCGCGCTCATGAGCGGCCGGCTGTACACCTTGAGCGCCGTCACGCACGAGGCGAGGCGCCACTCGCCCGCGAAGTCCACGCGTTGCAGCAGAGGATTGTAGCGGCTCCATCCGAATTGCCGGTCGTCGCCGCCATCGCAGAAGCGTCCGTTGAGGATGAAACTGACGATTCCCGGTCCCCCGTCAATATTGACGACCAGACAGTTCTCCGCGTCGCCTTTCGGGAGCGGCTCGCTCACGCAGCGGCTCTCGCTCCGCCCGTCGCCCATCAGCAGCTCGATGCGTCCCTCCATGGTGAGGGCAAGGCTGAAACCGCGTCCCTCGGGATCCATGCCATCGACCAGGACGGCCGGTGTCGATCCGGATTTGAGACGCAGCTCGAAGGCGAAGCCCTTCCGGGTGCGACAGCCTCCGTAGTCGAAGCTCTCCATGTCACGAATTGAGAGATGCGGCAGCGGTGGAGCCTTGACGACTGGAACCGTCTCCCCAAGATCGAGGCAGGGAGCCGGCGGCTGAACCGGCGTCCCCGCGGCGGCGCGCCAGATCTTCTCCAGGAAATCCTTCGGAATCCGATGGACGCGCGCGGTGGACTTCTGGGTCTCCGTGACATAGTATTCACCTCCGTCCTCCACCAGATCGGGATAGCTCATGCGGATGAAGGGATCGTCGTCGTAGAGCAGAACCTCCGGCTGGCTCCAGTGGATGATCTTTCCTTGCGGCGAGTCAGCTTCGACTCCGCCCAAAACCCACACCGGGTTCCGGTCCTCGTAGGCGAGCTCCGCCGCGTTGGGCTTCGAGCCCAGCAGCCTGCCGCCGTGGTTGTGGAACCAGTACAGATAGTTCCCGTTGGCGCAGCGCCACACGAAGTTCGCGGCACGCGGATGTTTGACGAGTCTTCCGTCGGGATACCGCATATAGCGGGGCTCGGTCCAGTGTCGGCCTCCGTCGCGGCTGTAGCCCTCGACCGGATACCCGTCGATGGAACGGTAGACCACATACAGCGAGGAGTCGCTGAGAACCGTGAAACTCTGCTCCTCCGAGACAGGACCGCCGCCGGGTGGGGTGCGCAAACCGACATCGCCTTCGGGGAGGGTTTCCCACGTCGCCCGCGCGGGGTCCGCGGCCGCGAAGAGGTTTGGACTCCGCAGCAGCGCGCCCTCGGATTGGGCGAAGAAGCCGCGCCCCATTTTGCCGACTTTGATCAAGGGCACATAGGCGTCCGAACCGATGGCGAAGGCTCTGCCGACATTCCAAAAGAAGCACAAGGAGCCTCCATACACGTTCTCGAGGTCGCACGCGAAGCGTCTGAACGGTATGTCGTAGCGTTCCTTCGACCATGTTCTGCCGTGGTCATCACTGTGCTTGAACACGAAGTGCCCAAGGGAGTCGACCCGCGTGTAGGACGGCGATCCATCATGGCAGCGCACCTCGGCCACCCTATCGGTGTTATGGTTGTAGAACACGAAGATTCTTCCGCTGGGGGCTTTGAGCATGACGGCATAGGAGGATTCCGGGCCGTCGATTGGTTCGACCTGCGCATGATCCATCCACGTCTTGCCGCGGTCGCAACTGCACATCGTCGCGACGTGCTGTCCCGGAGCTCCCTCGGCACCGGCTCCGGTGGTGACGCAGCACACCCACGCCCCGTCGTCGGCCTTGACGATGAACGGCTGGTCGGCGTAGTTTTTCGTGGGGATGACGCTTCCATTCTGCAACCGCCGCCAATCGTCCACGGCGCACGCCTCTATCTCTTCTGGGCCGCCGGCCGCCAGAAAGAAGCCGTTTGAGCCGCTCAACACTTTCGCCACCAGACAGTTCGACCCTTTGACGAGCGCGGCTTTAAATTGATGGGCTCTCACCGAGATGCTGTGGGAAATGTTCCCGGTCGCGAGCGTGTCGAACGCGGGCACGCCATTGACCCACCACTGCATCCACCAGTCGGCTCCGCAGCCAATGGTGACCTCCATCGCCTCAGGACTTTCCACGTCGAAGAACACATAGGCGACAGGCCCGACACGCGGCGCGCATCCAGGCAGAAGCGCGCTCTGGAGGTCGACGCACGCCCCTTCAAGGGCGATGGTCCGCGCCTCCGCGCTTCCCGCGCCGATCCGAAGTGATTTCGGGGTGTGGCGAAACGCCCCGGCCTCAGGGGTCGAATCCTGTCTCTCGAAAGGTCCGAACACAGCCGCGGTCGTCGGCCATCGAAAAGAAGCTGCCGTTTCCATCGTGTGGAGTCCTCTTTGAATTTCTTTCTGTTCCGGGCCGGATGACGCCGCATCGACGCCATGGCGCCCGCTCTTGCATTTCAGTATAGGGTGCGGTGCATCATCTTGCGAGAGGAGAATCGGGACAAGTGGCGGGAGAATCGGGACATGCGCATGTCTCGATTGTGGGGTCTTTTGTCCTGATTGTCAGCTTGCCGGAAACGGCATCCCACACCTATACTTACGTGTAAGCCGAAGCAACAGGAGCCATATATGCGGAACGAATGGAAGAAGTCTGCGGAACAGCGAGTGGAACTTTTCAGATTGTTCCACCGGAGGGAGAATGACCGGCCGCTGCTGGGATTCTTCAGAGGCAGTGAATACCCGCTGCCGCGCTATCCGTTCAGCAGGAGCCTTCCCGAGCGAACCCCTTTGCGGCCAGCCGATTTCGATGTCGACGCGTTCACCGAGAACTGCGAAACGCTGTGGCGGGAGCATGAGGAGTGCGGCGGCGATTTCATCTACAGCGCCTCGGCGTTTTGGGGCATCCCATGGCTGGAGGCGGCGGTGGGCTGTCCGATTTTCGCCGATCATCACACTGGATCGCTCTACAGCGAGGCGCCCGCCGACTTCAGGTCGGACGCGCTGCCGGAACTCTCACCCTCGAATCCCTGGATGCGCCTGATGGTGGAAATGCTTGACGCGCTCGCCGCCACAAGCGCGGGACGCTTCCCGCTGGCCACGACACGGATGCGCGGCGTGGCCGATCTGCTTTCCGCCCTGTATGGCGGGGACGGCTTCCTGTACGCCATGATGGAGCGGCCGGAGGAAATCCGGAAGTCGGCGGAACGTCTTACGGACTTCTTCATCCAGTGCGGGAAACTGCAGTTGCGCCACATCCCCGACTTCCATGGCGGCATTGGCTCCTTCTATTACCACATGTGGGCGCCGAAAGGAACCATCTGGCATCAAGAGGACGCCGCCGCGCTGCTTTCCCCAACGCTTTATGAGGAGTTCATCGAACCCTGCGACCGCGCCATCGTCAAGGCGTTCGACCATGTGGTCATGCATCAGCATTCCACGGGATTTGTCCCGACACGCGCCTACATCGCAATGGGAATGAGCGCGCTGGAGCTGCATATTGACACGGGGGGCCCCTCCGCGGAGGAGTTATACGACCGTCATTTGGAAATCCTGAGACACACCCCCCTCCTCATCTGGGGTGACATCCCGGAAAAGGATCTGGACTGGATCTTCACCAAGCTTCCGCCACGAGGGCTGGCGGTGATCACCGTCGTGGACAATCCAACCAACGCGAAAGAGATATGGAGTGAACATGTTGCGTGACAAACTGCGTGAGGGAAAACTGTGCGCCGGCTCGTGGTGCCAGATAGGGCATCCGGCGAACGCCGAAATCCTGGCGCGAGCCGGCTTCGAGTGGATCGCCGCCGACTGCGAGCATGGCGAGTTCGAGGACCGCGGCATCGGCGATTTCTGCCGGGCCGTTCGGCAGTTCGACACCGCGCCGCTGGTGCGGGTCAAGCAGAACGCGGTCATGCCGATCCGCCGCGCGCTGGATCTGGGCGCCGTCGGCGTGATCGTTCCTCTGGTCAACACCGCCGCCGAGGCGGAGCAGGCGGTGAAGGCCGCCTCCTATCCCCCGAAGGGAATCCGCGGGTTCGCCTGGCAACGCGGCAACAACTGGGGCATGGACTTCGACTCGTATGCGAAGGAGTTCACTCCCGTGGTCATTGTGATGATCGAGAGCAGGACCGCCGTGGACAACATCAACGAAATCATGGCGGTGGATGGCGTCGATGGCTGCTTTGTCGGCCCCTACGACATGAGCGGATCGTACGGCATAGTCGGTCAGACCGGACATCAGACCATCAAAGACGCCTGCCTCCGCGTCGCGGAAGCCTGTCTGCGTCATCGCAAAGCCGCCGGTCAGCACATCGTCACGCCCACCAGCGACAACGTGCGGCTTGCCGTCACACAAGGCTTCACGTTCCTGGCCCTCGGGATGGACTCGTATTTTCTGGGCAAGGGAGCCCGCGCCGCGTTGGAGTTGCTGCCATGACGAACATCATCGTGACCGAACTGGAATACCACAAGGCGTCGCATGTCTTCAAGAACGTCACCGGCTTCGCGTGCGTCCCCTCCCCGGCGGACGAGCCGTCACTGGCTCGGAAGATCAAAACGACCGGGGCGAAATACGTCATCATCGGCGTCGACAACTACACCGGCGAACTGTATGACGCCCTTCCCGCCGGAGGCGTGATCGCCCGTTTCGGCGTCGGCCACGACGGGGTGAACAAGGCGCTGGCGAAGTCGAATGGCATCTACTGCGCCAACACCCCCGGCGTCCTCGACGACTCGGTGGCCGAATGCGCCGCCGGACTGATGCTGACCGCCGCGCGCCATATCGCGGCGTGCGCCGCCGACAACCGGAACGGCAGCTGGAAAAACCGCGTCGGCGTCGAACTCTCAGGCAAGACGTTGGCGGTGATCGGCTGCGGCAACATTGGACGCAAAGTGGCGAGGATCGCCAAAGCCGGATTCGGGATGCGCGTCATCGGATGTGACGTCGCGGCTCCGAAGGATATGAGCGCCATTGATGATTTCACCACTGATTTCACGCAGGCGGCGCGCGATGCGGATTTCGTCAGCGTTCATATCCCGGACATACCGGCGACCAAGAATTTCATCAATGCGGAGCGGCTGGCGACGATGAAGCCCTCGGCAATTTTGATCAACACCGCGCGAGGCGGCGTGGTTGATGAGAGCGCCGTCTACGACGCGGCGAAGTCCGGCGTCATCGCGGGGGCCGCGCTGGACGTGTTCAAAACCGAGCCCTACGCGCCGCAGGCCGCCGACAAAGATCTGCGCACCTTGTCCACGATCATCATGACGCCCCACATCGGCAGCAGCACCGTCGAAGCCTGCGAACGCATGGCGCGGGCGGCATTGAGAAATATCGAGCACGCAGAGAACGGAAGCATACAAGAGATGAACCTTGTGGTTCCGGCATAGCGTAGAAATGGCCGACTGCTATAAGGATTTCTGGCATGGTTCAACGGTTCCAGAGTTCACGGTTCAACGGTTGGCGGATTATGAGTGTGGGAAGCCTTAACCGTTGAACCCTTGAACCGTGAACTTTGAACCATGCCGGATTTTTGATGGCGATAGCGTTCCGGGGGCGCGCCATGGAGCTTGGCGAAGGTCCGTGAGAAATGACCGACGTCGTCGTATCCGAGCTCGGTGGCGATGATCTTGACCATGCGGTCGGTGTTGAGCAGCTCCCAGGCGGCCTGGCGCATTTTCCGCTGGATGATATACACCCCGAGCGAGGCGCCGGTGGCGCTGGTGAAAACCCGGTTGGCGTGCCGCTCGCTCATGTCGAAGCGCGTGGCGACCATCTTGAGCGAGATTTTCTCCCCCAGGTTCTCCTCGACGAATTCGGACATCTTCATCGCCAGGTGGCCAGAATCGACGAGGCGCGTCTTGGCGGCGACGTCCGACTCAAGGCTCGCGAGCGGCTCGGCGAAGGCGTTCCGGAAGAAGAGCAGGAGAAATTCCCGGATCAGCAGCGACAGGCTGAGGCGGGCGAGCGGAAGCGGATGGTCCACCTCGCCGCGCCAGGCGTCGATCACCGCCCGCAGCCGCGCGTCGGCGTCGAATTCACACCCCTGCCCGATCAGCGCGTCGGGCAGAGATTCCACGAACGGCTTCGCCTCGATGCGCGTCGCCGCCACCGCAAGCTGGAACCCCGTCACCAGGCTTGGCGACGACAGCGGCGCGCGGATGTGCTCGGTCTGCGGAGGAACGCACAGCACATTGCGTTTCCGGGGAGTAAGGAGGATGCGTTGACCGCCCACCTTATACTCCATGTCTCCCACCGTCATGAAAGAGAGTTCGTAGGTCTCGTGCGTATGCCGGTTGGTGGGCTGACGGTCGAACTCCAACGTCTCGTGCAGCAGATTGATCCGCGCCTCCACCCCGCACAGGCTGAAGGGGCCGATCAACGCCATCGCCTCGGCGAGGAGGCGGTTCCGCTCCTCCGCCTGCTGACGGTCGAGTGGAACGCGGGATGATTGCAACGAAGATGTCGACATAGTGTATCGCGTGAAATATTAGATGTCGTAACCGGCTTCGCCGGCACGTCTCACATGTTTGTGTTTTCTGCCCCAAGGGGCTGTGTAACAAAGCCCAGGGTTGGC
>CAYTFM010000363.1:0-308 GCA_964436735.1 uncultured Victivallales bacterium
AACGCGCTCCGATGGGCATGGCGGGACGGGGGTGGGGCGGACGATCGCCAAGCGTCTGGTTGAAATGATGGGGGGGAGGATCTGGGTGGAGAGCGAGTTTGGAAGGGGCAGCGAGTTCAATTTCACCGTGCGCCTGAGCCGCCGCGAAACCAGTCCACTCTCACCCTCGTGCGGTCAAGTCGAATCTTCCAGGCTACCCGCGCTCCGCATCCTCATGGCGGAGGATGAGGCGAACTGCCGCGAACTGGCGTTGAGCATGCTGGAGAAGCACGAACACAAAGTGACGGCGGTCGGCAACGGCGCCGCGG
>CAYTFM010000363.1:318-8211 GCA_964436735.1 uncultured Victivallales bacterium
AGGCGGTTGATCAATCGTCGGTCGCGGACTACGACTTGGTGCTGATGGACGTGAGCATGCCCGTGATGGACGGCTTCGAGGCTCTGCGGAGAATACGCGACGCGGGATCCCTCGTCCGCAACCACAAGATTCCGGTGATCGCCCTCACCGCTTACGCGATGAGAGATGACGAGGAGAAGTGCATGCGGGCTGGCATGGACGCATACGCCAGGAAACCGATCGATTGGCCTGCGCTATCGCGGATCATATCCACGTTCGCCCCCGGGAACTCTCGATCCTCCGCGGATGTGGCGATTGAGATGGCCAATCACAAGTTGCCTGCTTGCGATGTGATGCCGAAGAATAACTCAGACAATCTTTAGTCGCCCTTGAAGGAGGTGATCTGCATGACGTAGTTTTGAACGTGACGAGAATCTCGATCAATGATCAACCATGCGGAGCTGAAGAAGAACGCAAACAAGGAACCAACGTAAGAAAGGAGGAACGTTCCATGAATATTCGTCATCTTCTTCACATTCGAGGAATACGCGCCACCGGCGCCGCGGCGATGCTTGGCCTGCTTCTTTCGGGAGCTGACGTTACCGCCGCCGAACCGATGAGGCAAGGAGAAAATCTCAAGGATGAATCGAAGATCCTCACTGGCAGCGGAAAGGCCTTCCAAACGACAGTTGAACGTCAGACCACGGGGGAACTGACCGACCAGGATCTTCATCAAGCCTCGCTGCTGGCCTCGCGTATTGTCAAACACCTAAACGAGGCCGTTCAGGGGCTGTCCGACCAGAACGCCGAGGCCGCCAAGGCCGAAGTGGAGAAAGCTCTGAAGCTCATGTGCGTGGTGCGGGGGCTTCTGCCGGTCACCACCGCCACAACGGTTGTGCGGGACGCCGGCGGCAACGAAGTCTACCGGGATGTGGACAAGGTTCAAACCGACCGAATCCCCATATACAGCGGGATGATCGCGACTGAGGTCGTCGAAGCGGTCATCGACTCCAAGTCGAAAGACGCCAAAATCAAAGGCCTGCTCCTGGCCGACGCGAATGCGATCCGCACCGCGGTCCTCGCCGATCTCGGCTACCTTGAACGCAAACTCAACCGCGCCAGAGCTTTGATTGACAAACCCGATGACGCCCTGGCGCAGCTCACGCTGGCGCAGACTCGTGGCATAGAGATCGTGGTCAACAAGGACGACACGCCCCTCGTCCAAGTGCAGCAAGCTTTGCGTCTGGCGGAGCGCATGGTTGAGGAGGGCAGGCATGAGGCCGCCAGGGACAATCTGAGGATGGCGCAGGTGCAGCTTGGAGCCTACCGGGCGCTGGTCGGCAAAGGCGCGGGCAAGGTCGTCAAGCAGTTAGAGGACGACATCGCCGCGCTGATGGCCAAGACCGAGGAGAAAGGGGCTTCCGGAAAGATCCGCGGCTTCTGGGAGCGCGCCGTGAAACTGTTCCGGGAGGAGCCAGGCCAGACGAAAGCGGTAGGCAAGGAGGCGGCGCCAGAGGCAAATCAGCCTGCGACTGGAAAGAAATGAGCTGACAGCGCATATGCCGGACAGGGAGGTCACTGCTCCTCGTCCGGTCTCGTTCGCCATCAATAAGTGGAGGTTTTGTATGGCGAAAAGCTACTATGCGATTCTTGGCATACCATCACGGGCGAATCCGGATGAAGTCAAGACGGCCTATCGACGGCTCGCCAAGGAGTTCCATCCCGATCGGCGGGTAGGCGATGAGAGGCTGTTTTTTGGATGTCCAGGAAGCGTACTCGGTTCTTGGCGACGCGCGCAGACGAAGGGAGTACGATGAGCGGCTTTCCATGGCGCGTCAGCCGGATATCATCGCTCCGCATGGATGGGGGGAACGTGGCGAACCGACACCAGTCGTCTCGGAGGTAGGGCCGGTGGGCATTGGCGAGACATCCCCACTCCAATCGTTTCAGACATTCACGCCGTCTTTCAACGCGATGTTCGACTGGCTTTGGGACAACTTCTCGGGGATGAGCAGTTTAAAGTCGGAGCCTGTCGAAAACCTGACTCTCGAAGTTCCTCTCACCCAAGAGCAGGCTCTTCGTGGTGGCCATACGCGGGTGATGGTGCCTGTGCGCACGGCCTGCCCGACTTGTGGTGGACATGGCGGATTCGGCCCATACGAGTGCTCCAGATGCGCGGGAGAGGGAGCCATATCCGGGGAGATCCCCGTCTCCATCGCGTTTCCCGCCGGTCTGCGCGGAGACCACGCCGTGGTCATTCCGCTCGATCGGTACGGGATCCACGACCTGTATCTGACGGTATTGTTCCGCCCGAGTGTAATAGGTTTGCAGCCTCCATAGCAGCTTGTCGAGAGGCTCCTCACGGGTGCGGCCACCGCGAAGTGCGGCGAGGGCGACGCAGGAACACTGGTGGCCTCACCTGTCGGGACTGCGTTGCTGGTGACGAGGTTACTCGCGTGGGCGGCGAAATCGCCGCTGACGCATTGGCCGGCCATAAGTAGGTTGTCGTGACTGGCGACGATGAGCGAGCGCAGTGGGATGTCATAAGGCTTGGATCTCACACCCGCGTCGTCGAATCACACGACGCATGTGAGATCTGCGGAGGTCAGAGTGTAGAGTCTTTGCTACCCCCGGTCCACGTGCCCCGGTGGTGATCGCAGTGAGAGATTGGCTGCGGGAGAATCACGCATCGGGAAATCCAACGCTCGGCGTCCGCGTGGTCTGGCGAAGGATGCGGTGGAAGACGGCACCTTGCGGGAGGGATGATCATTGAAATGGCATGGGGTCGATATCTCCATAGTCTCTCCTCTCCGCAAGCTTGCCTTCCCCCCAGCGGGCGATTATCTTAGCCGCGCAACACTAGTAGCGGAAAGTAAGGTGGCTTCGAGATCATGGGTTCCCATCCCTCCTTCGCTCTGCCTGTCTGTCTGGCGTGTATAGGCGAGGTTTCCGTCTTGTCATTCTGCGCCCCGAAGTACCGCGTTCCCCTTGGAGGCATATGATGAGCGCAGCGAATAGCTGGCATGATGGTTCTGCCGCTTTGGGGGAGTTCAGCCTTCGGGTTGCACCATGACCCCAAAACCATCCGCCCCCCCTGCGGGAGCCGTCCCTCCTCCAACTTCAACGCGCACTCACAAGCCGGCGCGGCGGCCCCCGTACATAGCCTGGTTCGTGCTGGTGATCGGCCTGTTGATTACCATTATTGCGACCCTGTACATTGCATCAAGCGTGAAAAGGGATGCGCAAAGGGATTTCGTCTACCACTGTGATGGGATTCACAAATTAATAGCGAACAGGCTCGAAGACCATGCCCGCATCCTCCTGAGCGGTGCCGCGCTTTTCAACGCGTCCGACGCGGTGACACGGGAGAGATGGCGTGTTTTTAACCAGTCACAGAAGGTCGAAAACCAACTTCCCGGCATTCAGGGTATTGGCTTCGCGCTTCTGATCCCGCCCGAGGAACTTGACCGGCATATTCAGGAGATCCGATCCGAAGGCTTTCCAGAATACGAAGTGAGACCTGATGGAGACCGCGGGATCCACTCATCCATCATTTATCTTGAGCCGTTCTCGGGGCGCAACCTGCGGGCATTCGGCTATGACATGCTCTCTGAACCGGTGCGAAGAAAAGCCATGGAGAAGGCGCGTGACACGGATTCCGCCGCGCTCTCCGGCAAAGTCGTCCTTGTCCAGGAGACCAGCGAGGATGTTCAAGCCGGAACTTTAATGTATGTCCCCGTCTACCGCAAAGGCGCGCCCACAGAATCAGTCGAGCAACGCCGCGCCGCAATCTATGGCTGGGTTTACAGCCCCTATCGGATGAACGACCTGATACGGGGAATGCTTGACGGTCACCAGATGGAGAAAAGCCTGCACATTCATCTTGAGATCTTTGATGGCGGGGAAACTTCGCCCAAAAGCCTGCTCTATGAATCCGACTCCGCGGAGAATGAGTGTCGCCGGATGGGCGTGACCTTCATGCGGCAGATGCCGGTTGATTTCAATGGCAACCGCTGGACACTGCGCTTCACGCAAACAGGTGGTGGGTTCATGACGCTGGGGTATATGAAGGCGTGGATCACCATGGGCGGCGGCGCGCTCATCGCCTTACTGCTGTTCGTCCTGATCCGCACGTTGATGAACACCCGCGTCATTGCGGCGGAGCTGCGGTTAAGCGAGGAGCGGTACGCCGTGGCTCTGACCGCGGTGAACGATGGGCTCTGGGACTGGCACGTTCCGAGCGGGAACGCCTTTTTCAGCGTCCTATACTACACGATACTGGGCTACAAGGACGGAGAATTCCCCGCCACATATAGTTCCTGGCGCCTTCTCGTCCACCCAGAGGACATCGACAGGGTCGAACGCGGGATTCGGGAAAGCGTCGAGACCGGCAGGGGCTTCGCAATAGATCTCAGGATGAGGGCGAAAACCGGCGGGTGGCTATGGGTCTCCACCCGTGGCAAGACAATAGAGGTGGACAAGCGCGGCAAGGCGCTCCGGATGATCGGCACGTTGAGTGACATCACCGAGCGCAAGCGGGCGGAGGACGAGTTGCTGCGGGTGAAGGAGGCGGCCGAGGCGGCGAACCGCGCGAAGAGCCAGTTCCTGGCCAACATGAGCCACGAGCTGCGCACCCCGCTGAACCCGATCATCGGCTTCTCGGAACTGCTGGCGGAGGCTCCGAACCTGACGAATGAGCAACGGCAATGGCTTGGCATTGTCCAGCAGCGCGGGCAGGATCTTTTGTCGTTGATCAGCGACATCTTGGATCTCGCCAAAATCGAGGCGGAGAAAGTCGTCCTCGACCTGCGGCCCCAGAGTCTGCGTCTGATGGTGAAGGACATGGCGGCCTCGACCAAGCCCGCCGCGGCCAAGAAAGGATTGGCGCTGGAGACGCGCGTGGATCCGGAGCTGCCTGACGCGCTATGCGCCGACGGTCTCCGGCTCCGGCAGATCCTCCTCAATCTTCTGACCAACGCGATAAAGTTCACCCCGGCGGGCGGTGTTTCCGTGCGCGTCGGAAAGGCGGACGCCGAACGGCTGAGCCGACCTTTGGCCGACGGAGAGACCTCCCTGCTGTTCAGCGTGAGCGATACGGGAATCGGTATCCCGCCGGACAAATTGAACATGATCTTCGAGGCGTTCGAGCAGGCCGACATCTCGCATGCGGTGGAATTTGGGGGAACCGGGCTGGGGCTGGCGATCGCGTCGAGCCTGGTGAAACTGATGGGCGGCACCTTATGGGTGGAGAGCGCTGTCGAGCAGGGCAGCACGTTCTCTTTCACGGCCATCGTCGGCGTCAACCGTGTGGACGAGAAACTATATAAAAAACAGAACATTGTGAATTCCAGCTTGCGAAAACCATTGAAATACCTTGTCGTTGACGACGATCCAGCCAGCCGCCAATTGTTGGAAAAGTTGCTACGGACGCAAGGTGGCGAGATCAGCTATGCCGTGGACGGAGAACAGGCTCTGTCGCATCTGGATGCTGAAGTCTTCGACGTGGTGCTAATGGACATCAGGATGCAGCGGATGGACGGGATCGAGGCCACCAAGGTGATACGGGAACGCGACCAGCAAACGGGAAGGCATACGATCATCATAGCGGTGACCGCCCATGCGCTGGCGGGGGACAGGGAGACTTTCCTGACGGCGGGGATGGATGGCTATGTCGGCAAGCCTATTCAGAAAAAAACGCTCTTCACCGCCATCGAAACGGCACTCAGATCTCCGCGCGGGGCGTGAGGCTCTCCTCACATGGCAAGGATCTGCTCTCCTACAAAACGATGACAGACGCTAATCGCCTGCCGCGCCTTCCCGCGTTATCAATGGTCTCAACGACGATCTGTCGGAGATT
Organism: uncultured Victivallales bacterium; assembly: GCA_964436735.1. Classification (GTDB taxonomy): domain Bacteria; phylum Verrucomicrobiota; class Lentisphaeria; order Victivallales; family GWF2-38-69; genus CAYTFM01. The sequence goes on from CAYTFM010000363.1 coordinate 6,155, forward strand.
TTCAAAAGGCGCGGCTAATGGTCTGTCGGCTGCCTTGTGATGATTTTCAGTTTTGATATCTCGTCTTTGACGACATCGAACACATGTTTGTTCCGGTAGTCGTTGTCTAACAGACCATAGGCGAATGTGCCGCTGCCACGGTTGTACCAGCGCCAATGCATCGGGACGCGAACGTCCATCAGCGCCCATGGCACATAGCCCATGATCTCCGGCGCGGTGTGGAACGCCTGGTACGCCTCGCGCAGGATCTGCTCGTGGCGCCGGGGATGGCCAAGATCGGTTGACGGCCTGGCGCAAGTGTCGTCGGTCGTCGACATTGATCCGAATTCCGTGATCATCAGCGGCTTGTTGAAGCGCTTGAGCATCCTGACGAATTTAATCGTGGCCTCGGGGTTCATGCCGGGAGAGCCCACGTACAAGTTGCCCCCGAGGATGTCGAGGAGTCCGTAGAACTCGTCGGGATGGCCGGATTCCCAGGTCTCCGCGAAATTCTCCCCGAACGCGTCCCCCGCGTCCGGCGCCCAGTTTTTCTGCACGGTGTGCCGATGCGCGGAATCCGCGGAGGAGATCAGCCTGTCCGGATCCATGGAGCGCACCATCCGGCAGGCTTCAGTCCAGTACGGGTAGTTGCCCTGCTCGAGTGAGGCGCGTTTGCCGGAACCGTCGCCGGCGCACTCGTTTGAGACCGACCAGATGATCAGGCTGGCGCGGTTCCAGTCGCGCAGGATCATCTCCCTGAGCATTCCCAGGGCGAGGCTTTTCTGCGGCTCGGTATGGACTTTGGGCAGCCAGTACACCGGCACCTCCTCCCACCACAGCATGCCTGCCTTGTCCATGGCGCGCGCGAAGATGTCGGCGTAGGGATAATGCGCGCAGCGCAGGAAGTTGCAGCCGAGCTCCTTCGCCTTCTCCAGCATCAGGGCGATCCCTTCCTTCGTGGCCGCGCGGCCGGTCTTCGGGAATTCCGAATGGACGGCGACGCCATAGAGCCGTATCTCCTCGCCGTTGAGCATGACCTTGAAGCCTTCGGTGCGGATCTCGCGATAGCCGATCTCGTCCGAGATCTGTTCGTGCCGTGTCGAGAGGATCGTCGTGTACAGCTTCGGATTCTCGGGGCGCCACAGCGCCACGCGCGACCGCGGCAGCCGGATCTCGCAGCTGCGCTTCTCCCCGGCCCTGGCTTTGACCGTGGTCGTCACGCCGAGCTCCGGGATCTGGAGTCGCACCTCCTCTTCGGCGTCCGGGTGCGTGAATGATGCGAGGAACACGTCGACGGTGATGACCACCTCGTCGCCGACGAGCCGGGTCGCCGTCCGGAAGTTCTCGATGAATATCTTGGGGACGAAAATGAGCGTGGCACCGCCGGTGATCCCTCCGTCATTGTTCCAGTCGCAGCGGATCCCGGGGACGCGGTCCTCGCGCATGAAATTGTCGACGAGCACGAATATGCGGTTCGATTTCTGAAGCATTCCCGTCACCCTGAGCTGGAACGGGGAATAGCCCCATTCATGGGTGCCGGCATGCTGTCCGTTCAGGTATATCTCCGAGCGGTAGGTGACGGCGTCGAAGCAGAGGAAGGCTTCCATGTCGTCATGCGTGTCATCCAGGGCGAAGTCCCGCGCGTAGTTGGCGTGGCCGTCGTACCATTTCAATTCAGGGAACTCGCATTTCCAGGTTGAAGGCACGTGGCTCTCCCACATCCCCTCCATGTTGAAGCAGGGGAAGAAGCTGGAGTTGTCACCTTCCTTCTCCCACCATTTCTGTTGACGGCATCTCTGATACGGATCCGGGTTGAATTTCCAGACGCCGTTCAAGTCGATCTCATTTCTTTTGTGCGTGAACATCGGGAGACCCTTTTTTAATTTCCTAATCCAACAAACCTGTAGGGGATGCGCAACGACTTTACCGGCGCAAATTGTGGAAGGCCTTCAGCCTTCACGCACTTTGCCGCCACCACCCAGGGCGGCGCTTCGCTTGCCCTGGGCTACGATGGGTATCCCCTTACCTTAGAAAATAATTCAAGCTGTAGTTATTGCTTTTTTGTTACTTCATAGATT
>CAYTFM010000364.1:0-8200 GCA_964436735.1 uncultured Victivallales bacterium
ATTGTCACCAATGGTGGCGGTGGTCATGCAGAAGTCGAACGGATAGTCGCCGGGAAGTCCTTTGAAGAACTCCCCGAGTTTCGCCGGCAGTTCCGTGGCGAGGCGGTCGAAATGGCAGAACGTTTTAATCCTGTTGTAGATCCATCCGTTCCACGTGATGAGATCCGCGCCCAACGGCATGCCCCACCGGAACGCATGGCAGCGCGGGAAGGGAGAGCCTCCCATCGTGGTGTTCAAACCCATGAACACGGCTTCGACGCCCGTCTCGGCAAGCCGTTCGGCGAACGCCAGAGGAAAGCCATTGACATCATTCTGCGCGGCCCATTTCGTCGAGGAGCCGAGAAGGGTGGAAACCCGCCGCAACTCCCGCACTTCCCAGTCGATGTCTTCCGAGGCGTACAGCTCGGTGCCGTTGAGGAATCTCGCGCCGAAGGCGATCTCGCCGCGGGCGACGCACTCGCGCAGGCGGCTCCGGTCGCGATCGCCGCGGGCATCCCACCAGCGGCCAAGCGGTTCGAACACCTCGACGCTCCAGCGGAACGCCGCGCCATCGGGAAACCCTCTGGTCTGCTCGCATAGGCCGATCGCCCGGTCTATGTAGCGCAGGTGCAGCTCCATCGCCACCACCGGATCGTGGCTGTAGCCGAGGTCCGTGTGGGCGTGAGGGATGAGATACAACGTCTTGATCCGGGTGTGGCTCATTGTGTTTCCCTATTTTATTGGTAGTGCGATATTCCATGTTTCGTGCTGAGTCCGGCGTGCGCGTCGCTCAGGATGCCTTTTGCGGTGAGTTGCCGCGAGCAGACGCCCACCCACGCCAGCGAACGGAGGTTGCCGACGAGGGCCAGCGCGTTGTCGGCCTGGTTCTCGTCCAAAGGGCGTAGCTTGCGGATTTCCGCCTGGCAGTTGTCGCAGGCGCGGATCAGGCTTTCGTAATCCCCGCCGGGCTTGTGCAGATGGAACAGGCGATAACGGAAGAAAGCCTCGGTGTGGTACCGCCACACCCGCACGCACTGCTCCTGGTAGATCATGGCGTGGTGGAGAATGGCATAGTCCTTTGACGGCAGATGGGGTTCGCACGCCATTAAAATCTCCCGCATCCGCGCGGCGCACGCGACCGCCTCGTCCTTTTCGGCGATAATCGCCTCAAGGTTTTCCACGGTCGGTTCGAGAATGCCGACACGGCGTCGGCACTCGTCGTTGCCGTACACGTTCAGCAGGCTCATCTTACTCTCGTAGTGTTCGATCGATCCGAGGAACGTGGCGTGGTTGTTGTTGACCAGGCAGTGTCCGACGTTCTGCGTCTGGTCGGAGACCTTCTCCGAAAGCAGGTAGAACTCAAGCATCTCATTCGGGTAACCGCGCGGCTTGCACTGCCGCCAGACCTCCTCGATCGACAGGTCGATGTCCCAGCACCACCTGAAATAGGCGTCGTACTTGATGGACTGGACGCCGCTCAGGACATCGAGGTCGCCCACGCACTTCGCATACGGTCCCGTCGAAAATCCCCGCACACGGCAGATGAACTGCCGCACGTCGCGGTCATAGTAGTGGCGCATACGGTTATGGATATAGCGCAGGTGCGTGTTGATCCAGCCGATCCAGTCACCGCGGTGTTCGCCGCCCGGATCCATTTCCACCCACTCGCGTCCGGGGCTGATTTTGCCCGCCAGCGTCGAGGGGGCGTGGAAACGGTAGAAGTCCTCGACCTGCATTTTCATTCGCCCCTCGCAGCGGGCGGGCAAATGGCCGCACAAAGGTTCGAACGCGCGCTCCCCCTCGGGATGGTGGATGAAGGTGGCGCAGACCGCCCGGGCGTCGGGGCGGCCGGCTTCGTCCATAGCCTGAAGGGTCTGGGTATAGACGTGGAGCAGTTGTTTGTCGAGCGGCCACGCCTCGGGGTGGTCAAAATGGCATATGGACGGATCCATCGCCTCGGCGGTCCAGAGCTCGACGCCGGCGAGGCCGGGAATGTCCTCCATGATTTCGCGGATCTTGGCGCGGAAGAAAACCCAGGTCTCGGGCAGCTCGAAACGGAGCACGGGAAAGCCGGACGCTCCGGGGCGGAAGAGGTGAGGGGACACCACGGGAAGCCGCTCGGGGACCGTCATTTCGGTGACGCTCAAATAGAACTCCATGCCCCAGGCCCGCGCCTCGGCCACGATGCGGCGCAGGCAGTCTTTCGCCTGCGCCACCGACGCCTCGAGTTCGGGGCGGCGCAGCGGCGGGTAGTGGCGGAACTCCAGAAACCGATACCAGCCGGGAGCGATCCAGCCGTCAATCCACAGCAGGGTGTTGATCCGTTTGCGGGCCAAGGCGCGGATCAGTTGGATATTGGCCTCGACGCCGGCCTCGTCGGAGAACTTGGGAAGCCAGTGGCGTTCCGTCCCCCGTTTCTTCATCGAGGGTGAGGAGGTCACGTCCAATGCCGGCACGCCAACGATGCCTTGACGCTCCTCGGCGCGGTCCAGCAATTCGCAGATTCCATAGAGTATGCCGCGCTCGCCGGAGCCGGTCACGATCAGGTTCACGTTTCCACCCTCAAGCTCAGTCCGTAGGCGATAGCTTTGATCGTCGTCCGACTTGAGGAGTGGTTCTTCGATCACCAGGCGGCCGGAGATCCGAGGCGACACTGACCATTTCACCGTGTGACGTTTCTCCATCTCGTCTCGCAGCATAGATAGGGCGTTTTTGACGATTACGCCCGCCGAGTTGTAGACGTCAATCTCAAACACGCGCACCCCTTCGCGCGCCATGATCCAATTGGCATTCATGGGATCAAATTCCTTGGACTTATTGATTCTTCTCATCTGGAGGCCGCAGCAAGACGAGTCGGTACTCCCGCGCCGGGGCGTCGACGTCGACCTGCAGCGCGTCTGCGTCGGCGTGTCGGCACTCAAGCTGGCGCCCCGACTCTGGTTCCGCCGCGGCGAGTGCGTCATGCAACCCAAGCTTGCCCGCGTTAATGGTCAGAGCTCCCTCGACTTTTTCCTTGAGTGGATTGACGAGTACCACCAATGCCTTCTTGTTGGCGTTGTTCACATAGACACTCGTCAGCATTCGTTTGTCCGAGAACGCCAGGGGCGTGTCTTTCCTCCAATATGGAATGAATGTGATGGCGTCGTTCTCGAACGCCCCGAACTCTCTCAATATACGGCGGATCCGATCAAGCTCCTCGGCGTTGACACCGCTCTCGACGCCGAAGTCGTGGGCCAGACTCAGCCCGATCACGCTGCGCGAGCCGTGAACGCCGCTTGGATCGCGCGGATGCAGATTGCTCACCATCGCCCCCGGAACTCTGCGGAGGCAGTTGTGGCCGCGGAACCGCGCGACGGGGTCGCCGACTTCGGCGTCAACCTCGATCACCCGCGAGTCGATGTCGTAGCGCTGCTGCCGCTCAAGCGTGTCGAATAGATCGCCGCCGTAGTTGTAGACGTAGGAGTCGGACTCGATCGACCAGCGCCACGCCGCGAACTCGAAGCTGGTGTGGGTGTTGATCAGGTACCATGGCTCCCGTCCGGCCTCTTTATATAGGATGAAAAGGCGGCGGAAGAGATCGCGGCGCGCGAAGACCGGATACAGGGGGCGGACCGCGCCCGAGGCGGTCGCGTAAGCGCGGCCCGTCACTACGTTCGTTCCCGGCCAGACGCTGGCGTTGTCGAACCAGTAGCCGCTCACGCCAAGCTTCTCCATGTTCTGTTTATAGTGCCAGACGCGGCAGTCAACCACGCTTTGGGTCAGATCGGCGAACGCGGGGCCGAGTGAGAGCGGTCTTGAGCGCCAATCCTGCTGGACGCCATTGAAGTTGATCCGGCTGTGGCGGTCGCTGTCTTTGTATTCCGGAATGATATCCTCTGGAGCGGGGCCACCCCATTCGCCGGAAAAGGTGGCGTACTCCGGCATGCTGGGGCCGATCAGCTCTCCGGAATTGTAGAGGACGATGGGATGGGGAATCGACACCCCTTCGCCCGCCCACTTCTCGATGGCAGTCCGTTGCGCTGTTTTCACCTTCTCGGCCCATTGCGCGATGCCATCCTTCAATCTGGTGAACGCCTCGTCGGAGCCAGGGGTGATGGAGTCGACTCCCGTGCCCCAGTAGCCGTAGCCGGAGGTGTCGTGGATTCTTCCCGAGCCGCCCCATTGGAGCAGCCGCCGCCGCGGCGGATCTGGCCGGAACGGATTACTGTTTACGGCGAATGAAAGCTCAACGGGCTTGTCCAGCGCGGCGGGCGCGTTGACGAACGCCATCCGCAGCGATAGCGAGCCATCCGCCTCCCGCGTGATCGACTGGGAGGGTTTGCAGTAGTCGAGCCGCCAGCCGTTGTCGCCATCGGCGAACCACCACAGCGCGGCGTCGCCCGTCCCCACGCCGATGACGGGCGTGAACACGTTGTCGATGGTCTTGCCGTTCTTCTTGAGATTATTCCACAGCTCGCCAGCACCTTTGCGAAGTCCGCCCGAGAATATCTCCGAGCGCCCCCGATAGAACCACATGGTGTCGGCCTCCTTGGCGAGCGGGATGACCAGTTCGAGCCGGTCGATGTGGGTCGTTCCAGTCGGGACGAATTTCACGGAGGTCTGCCACCAGCCGTCGTATTGCATGAAGGCGCGTGTCTCCATCTTGAGTCCGGCAGCCTCGCCTGTGCCTTTCAGGCGGACAATGCCTGGTTCGGTCGAGGAGATGACGCTCCCGCCATCGAGAGGCTTCATCACGCCGTCGACTGTCGCCTCAATCCTGAGGGGTCCGCACACGGTCTGCTCCGGCAGGCGTGCCTCAGCGGTGGTGACAATCCCTCCCGGCAATCCGCACCGTCCCAGCGTGTAGATCCGGCCCCAGGGCGACAACGTCCCAGCCGCTCTATCGACCTTGATCTCCCTGAACGGCTCGAACACGTTGTCCGAGACGCCGATGCTGTTGCGCTCCCACGGGAACGCTCGTCGCTCAAACTGTCTTGTGATAGTCCCGCCAATTGGCTCATCCTTGTCGTTCATAAGTTGCCCGCTCACCGTATACACACCGGGACGCAGGTCGACCTCGCGCCAGACGAGTGAGCCCTTGCCCTCTTTCAGGGCGATGGTTCCGGACTTGAGGGGGGCGGCCGCGCGACCCGCCGCGTCAAGCAAAGACAGAGACAGCGCGCACCGCGGTGCCGCGTGCATATCCGCCGGCAGGTAGTCGAGGGCGGTGTTGACCGAGGCGTCAACGGCATTGAAGTAGGGATAGAAGGACGCCTTCAGCTCCCACTTGCCCGCGCATGCCGATTCGAACGGCCAGGAGCCGTAGGGCCAATGAGCGTAGGACTTGTACTCTCGCGGGGCCATGCGGATCGTCTGCGCCTCACCCATGTAGAGCAGATCGGCGCCGGAGAAGGCCTCGACACGGACTCGCGCGCTCATGCCGGGGGGTGGTTCGAATGTTGTCGCCGACCATTCGGGGCGGACCGATTCGCCCGGCGCGAGCGTGATCCGTTTTTTCTCCTCATGTAACACCGCGTCGCCGCTTTCCACAGATATCCTCACCTCTGTGTCGCGGGATGCAGTGCCGCGGTTTGTCAGCCGGATCGCCGGAGCGAGTTTGTAGTCTCGAAGCTCGCCGAGGCGCAGCAGTTGAAACGCCGGCAGCTCCCCGCTGATCACGATGATTCCCGCCTGGTCGCCCATGAACTGCGAGACCGCGCCATTCCACTCGCCGCGGGTGGGTCCGCAGTAGCCGTGCCCCCGCAGGAACATCGTCCGCCAGGACTTTCCAATCGGCGCGCCGTCGGCGAAGCCAAGCGCGGCGAATGGGATGGCCAGCTCGACCTCCCACAGATTCCGCTCCTCGTCCGTTTTCGCGGCGACCTTCGCCCCCGCGCTCCATTCGATTCCGGCGGCATGCCGGTTCTTCCCCTCGTCCTGCGGCGTGACGCGCTGGTCGCTCAACTTTCCTGCGGGATTCACTTTGAAAAGATACTCGATGGATTCCTTCTTCTCGTTCGGTATCTGGAACCGCACCTCCCAGTAATCGCCGCTTTCGATTCCGCCGGCGTCGTCGTCTCCTTTGCCACCCGACTTCAGCCGCTCTTTGCTGTTCTTCGGCGGCGGGGGGATGGGGGATCGCAATCCGACAAGCAGGTTCTGTCCGTCATGCGCGAGGAAGACGATTCCCTGCATCGGCTCCGGCTGGACATAGGGATTGTATGGGGTGCAGGAGGGCGTCAAACCCGTGAAGGCCGTCGCGGCGGACCATTCGTCGTCGCCCACGACGCCGTCGATCACCGGCGGTTCCGTGAGCCGCGGCACGGACGCCTGCGGCACCCAGCTCTGGTGGGACGCCAACTTCACCGGCGGTTCAGCCAACACGGCATGGCACACCACAACGGCGGTCGCCATCATGAAAAAGAGCCGTCTCATTTCGCCTCCAGGGCGATGATCCGCATGCAGTGTCCCGTCACGACGAGAGGCTCGTCGATGGCGAGGCGTCCGTCACGCCATGCGAGTTTTATGTCCTCGCCCGTCTCAAGATCGTAGCAGCGTTTGATCTCCATCGGTTTGAGGGAGTCCGCGGGATTGCAGGAGGGCGATGCGATGATCCCGGCGGGGGCGAGCAGCGTCCCGCCCAGCGGCAGATCATTTTTCCCTTGATTGAAGAACACCACGGCGGCGGTCTTGCGTTTCGGATTCTGATAGATTGACACCACGACATCCTTCGAGGCGAGCCCCACGAATGGCGCGCTCTGCCAGTAGCCCATGAACAGGCACTCGGCGCTGTTCTCGTAGTCGGCGAGATACTGGAGTTTTCGAGGCAGTTCCTTGTCGAACACCGCGGGGGCGTCATGGAGCAGCATGATGCCGTCGGCCCCGCGCCTGATCGTCCGCTCCTTCTCCGGCGTGCTGCCTCCGAAATGCCCGATGTAGGCGGGATTCACCACCATGCAGTTGCTTTTGGGGCGCAGGGCGGCTCTGAAAAAGCCCAGGCCGCTGTTGTTCGAATAACCGTCCGCCGCCGCGAAATGGTCGATCACCGAGATGTCTTTGGCGTCGGGTCCCCAGAACCCCTCGACGAGCCAGTAGACTTGGCACCAGGCCATCTCGACCTCGGTGTTCATGGACCAGCAGGGGGGACGCAGATGCTCCCAGCCGACGACATTGAGCCGTTTGCAGAGCTGGCGGCGCGGATAGAGGTTCCAGACGGCGTCGAGCCGTTTCAGGTCGGGATCGTATTCCGTGACGGTGCCGGCGTAGCAGTTGTCCCACCAGGTTCCATTGAACCCCGCCTTGTCGATCAGGCGGTCGTGGTGCCAGACGAAGAAGTCGAGCATGCTTTGCGGCCAGTTGACCCGCGCCGCCGTCAACTGTCGCGTGGTGCTCCATTTGATGGTGCCGCCGTAGTTGCGCATGTCGGAGAATTTGGTGTCGGGGATCGGTGCCCAATTGTTTCTGCCCATCCACTCGCCGCCGAACGTGTCGAACTCCGGCGCGGCCGCGCCGGTCATCCACTGAGAGCCGTACATCATGACGCGGTCGGCGCGCCCCTCGCGGATCATTTTGCCCAGGCGGTCGGCCCAACTCGCGTACTTGGGATTTGGCTCCTTTTGCAGCATCGTGCCGTACATGAGGAACTCGCGGAGTTTTTTGTAGTCGTCGTCAGTGGCGAGTGCGAAGGAGTCGACCGATTCGCCGTAGTAGCGGTAGCCGGAGGTGTCATGCGCGATCGCTTTGAGCCTCGTGCGGTACTCGGGGTCGTTGGCCTTGATGGGGCTGGCCTGCAAGGCGAAGGTGATGACGCGCGGCGCGGCGATCTTTTCCGGTCCGGCGATCAATCGGACGCGCAGTCTGGCGTTCCCGTCCTTGAGCCGTTCCACGGTCAGCGCCGATTGTCCGTCCTTGAGGGCCCAGCCCTTGTCGCTCCAGGCGAAGAACCAAACCCCGCGGTCGGCGCCTCCTACATAGCAGGAGGGAACGAATGACTTCCAGTCCTTGGTGATGTCGGCGGGACCGGTCCGGGCGTTCGCCGGCGTGCGTTTGACGCTTTCGAAGCAGCTGCCCGGTTTCGTCTGTAGCTCGCCATGGTAGCTGTTGTCGAGGCCGGCGCCCATCCGTTGGACGTACAGCGTGTCGGCGGGGTAGGGCGGACGCTTGGCGTCACCCTCGAAGCTTCTGACGTCGACGACGAGATCCAAGGCGTCGAGCGTGACCTCGCTTTTCGGCGTGAGCTTCA
>CAYTFM010000365.1:0-8146 GCA_964436735.1 uncultured Victivallales bacterium
CTATATCGGCCACGAGTGCAAGGCATACAATGATTTTGATCTGCGCATGAAGATCTTCAATGATAGCCTTGCCATACTCAAACTCGATCAGTTCATGAAGGTCCAACCTGTCTCCTCGGGCGGGAAATTCGAGGTCGTCTCGACTCATCCTGATTACCTGTTATATGATGCATTTCAATTGCGTGATGAGATGCGGTCATTGCTGGCCCAAGGCAAACGACTGTTTAGAACCAACAACAATGGCCTCAAAGGGTTCCAAACCCTTGAACTCTGCTGCTTCACCTTCGAGGAGATGAAAGAGCGGATCCTGCCATTGGTCGATTACTTCGGCGGTCGAGAAAAGATTACCCAAAGCAGCCTCTACGGTTTCACCTACATCGATCTTTATCCCGAGGTCCGCACACTGCTGAACAACTCCTCCTTCCACGGATGGGAATTGATGTTTCGCACGTTATCCCCGTACACGCTTGCCGACTTGGACAAGGCGGTCACAGAGACGAACTCCTTCATGCTGTACGCATTCAGCGTGCAGCCGCCGAAAAGCGACGACATCACCTGCATCATCCATTACGAGGAAGGGGAGTTTTTTCTGCGATTCATCTCCTCCTACAACAAGAAGGACCAATACGCCATCATGGAGCGGACGGTGATCGAGCTGGCCGGCGGCGAGGACATCATCGACCATGATGTTGTCGTGTGAGGAAATTCCAATAGGAATGCGGACGGGACCCGTCCGCACCCTTCAAAAACTCTTTGCCGGGCGGGATTTGTTGCCCTTCAAAGGATTCACCCACTTCAGACGGGGGAAACGGGAGAAATCAGCGTCCGTCGAACACAACACACAACCATGCTCGATCGCCAATGCGGCGAGATGCGCATCCGAGACAAGGTTCGCGACAGCCTGTCCCTCATCCAGCAGACGCTTGAAGATTTTCCAGTGATCATCCGTTGGCGAGACAATGCGCACAGTCGGCTGCTCAAACCATCCCTCCACCTTCCCGATCGCCTCCTCCATGGAGAAGGGTACCTCGTAGACGCGCGGGTTCGTCCCGATTCGGATGAAGGCGTTGATCACCGGCCAACACAGGCAGACTCTCTCACCGCCGGAGATCAACGCGTCAAACCATGCGCGGGCTTGCTGATGGCGCGGGCAAGAGGAATCCTCGGCATACAACAGCAAGTTGGCATCGACAAGAATCACCGGCTCTCCTCTCCCTCAAGCTTGGAAAGGAGCTCCTGTATGTTGTCGACGTTGTTGCCTTTTCTCAAGCCCAGGGCTCGCGCCTTGGTGCGGTACCGTTTGACGGGTTGGGGCTTCTCCATGGCGTCAAATCCCCTTCGCAAGGCATCGTTGATCACCCGCTTGAAAGGCGCATGGTTCCGGATGGCCAATTCGCTGGCCTTCCGCGCCACGTCCGCATCCAATGTCAAAGTTGTTCTCATACTATCATTATAGCATCATATGACAAAGCATCAAAACATCATTTGACACATTGCCTCATAGTCTCCTCTCGCACGTGGTACGTGCCGTCATGCGCGAAAAGAATTCATTCTAACAGGAAAACGTTCAAAAACACGAGCGCACTTGTATATTTGTTCTCACCAAGGGATATGTTTGAATTCCTGCCGTGCAAAGCATGACGCACCTCCCTGGGACCGCGGGCGTCCCGCCCGGCAAAGTCTTCGGGGATGCGGGCGGGACGCCCGCGGTTTCAGGATAAGCATCAAGGAATCATGTCGAACAACCACACACAGAGTTTGCGAGACGGCGCGCTGCGCATCGTCAAAGAGCTGAAGGACAAAGGGCATGCCGCCTACTTCGTGGGGGGGGCCGTCCGCGACGCGCTGCTCGGCAAATCGCTGAAGGACATCGACATCGCGACGTCGGCGAAGCCCGACGAGATCGTCGCGCTCTTCCCCCGCACCCATCTGATCGGCGCGGCGTTCGGGATCGTCAACGTCGTGGTGGACGACCACCCGTACGAGGTGGCGACCTTCCGCGAGGAGCGCGACTACCTCGACGGACGGCATCCGGAGACGGTGAAGTACACCGACAATCCGGAGCTGGACGCCCAACGCCGCGACTTCACCATCAACGGCCTTTTCCTCGATCCGCTCGAAGACCGGGTACTCGATTTCGTGGGAGGCGTCGAGGATCTCCGCCGCGGACAACTCCGCGCCATCGGCGACGCCGACGCGCGGATGCGGGAGGACTATCTGAGGATGCTTAGGGCGGTCCGCTTCGCCGCCCGCTTCGACTTCGAACTGTGTCCCGACGTCGTCGAGGCCATCAAACGCCATGCGGGCAAGGCGGCCACGCTCTCGGCCGAACGCGTCCGTGACGAGTTGACGAAGACCTTCACCGGGCCGCATGCCGACAAGGCGCTGCGAACGCTCTCCGACACTGGGCTGCTGGGTGTCGTCCTGCCAGAGGTTGAGGCGCTGAACGGCGTTCCCCAGCCGAAGCAACACCACCCCGAGGGCGACGTGTTCGTCCACACGGCGCTGATGCTCTCGCGGATGGCGGTCCCGGACGAGGAACTCGCCTGGTCCATCGTCCTCCACGACGTGGGAAAACCGCCAACGCTGACGATCGATAAGAACGGCGTGGAGCATTTCTACAGCCACGACGAGAAAGGCGCGGCGATGGCGGAGGAGATCATGCGGCGGTTGCGCTTTCCGAACAACACGACCGACCGGGTCGTCCACGCCGTCGCAAGACACATGCGCTACGCCTTCGTGGCCGAGATGCGCCGGGGCAAGTGGATGGCTCTGATCAACGAGCCGACCTTCACGCTCGAGATGGAGTTGCACCGGATCGACTGCGCCGCCAGCCACGGCGGCCATGAGAACTTTCTCTTTCTGCTGGACCGGGTGACCGAACTGCGCGGCGAGATCAAACCGCCGCCCCCCTTGGCCACCGGCAAGGATCTCATCGCCATGGGCTACAAGCCCGGCCCGCGCTTCTCCGAAATCCTCAAGGCCGTCGCCGAGAGGCAGCTCGAAGGCGATCTGACCACCCCGGAGGACGCCCTCCGCTGGATCAGGGAAAACCATCCGGTTTGAGGAAGATCCAATGCGGGACGTGCCCGCTTGTCGTGCGTTCTTGACATCCGTAATGGATGCGTTATGGTTTCACTATGAGCACGATCACCCTTAAGAACGTTCCATCCGCAATCCATCGGACGCTGAAAAGCCGTGCCAAAGAACATGGCAGGAGCCTGAACAAGGAGATCATCTCCACGCTTGAAGGCACCCTTCACAGCTCCCCCGTCGACGCAGCCACCATAGGCGGGCACGCGCGGCAGGTGCGTGAGGCGTTGGGAGTCTATCTCACCCAGCGGGACTTGGCGGCTTTCAAGAGCGCAGGGCGCCGATGATCGTGGTCGATGTCAACACCATCGCCTACCTTTGGATTCCCGGCGAGATGACAGCCTTCGCCGAGCATGCGCTTACCAAGGATCCAGACTGGGTTTCCTCCCTGCTGTGGAGGTTCGAGTTCCGCAGTATCCTTGCCGGTTACCTCAGAAGGGGGCTGTTGGACAGGAACGCCGCCGCCCGCTGCCTGCGCGGAGCGGAGTCGCAACTTGGGGGCCGTGAGTATACCGTGCCCTCGTCGTTGGTGATGGACAAGATCGCCACCTCGAAATGCTCGGCGTACGACTGCGAATATGTCGCCTTGGCGGAAGATCTGCGGACAATTCTTGTCACCTCGGACAAAGAAATCCTCTCGCAATTCCCCAAGCTGTCGATGAGCCTGAAACACTTCGCCAAGAGAGACGGGTGAGCATGACGGCCAAAACCAAAAATGTAATGAAGGACCAGGAGGTTGCAACCCCATCCACAGGACCGGAGGAGCCGACGGGCTGGCGGCAGTGGCTGCTGGAGGTGTCGTTCGACGGCACGGAATTCCTCGGTTGGCAGAAGCAGCCGCACGGGATCACGGTGCAGGAGTTGCTGGAGGCGAAGCTGACCTGGCTGTACGCCAACAAGCCGATCAGCGTGGAGGGCGCCGGACGGACCGACGCCGGTGTCCACGCCGTGGGCATGGCCGTGTCGTTCGCCGCCCCACTGCGTCCGGCGATCTCCGGCGAGCGCCTGTACAAGGCCTTGAACCGGATGCTGCTGCCCCACCTGGTGAGCGTCCGGTCGGTGACGGAGGTCCGCCTCGACTTCAACGCCCGCTTCGACGCCGCGGGCAAAGCCTACACCTACGTGATCGACCGCTCGGAGAGCCCCGCCGTGTTCGCCAAACGCTGGAGCTGGCATCTGCCGGACTGCCGAAACGTCGACGCCATCCGCCGGGCGGCGGCACACCTCGTCGGCGAAAGGGATTTCTCGTCGTTCGCCGTCGAGATCAACAAGTCGAAAAAGGATCCCCGCCGACGCGTCGACCGCATCGACGTCCAGGAGTTCGGCGACCTTCTCTGCGTCACCTTCGTCGGCAAGAGCTTCCTCTACAAGATGGTGCGCAGCCTCGTCGGCACCTTGTGCCCCGTCGGGCAAGGAAGGCTGCGCCCCGAGGAGGTGGCGGAGATCTTGACGGCGCGCGACCGGACAAGGGCGTTCGACACGGCCCCGGCCTCCGGCCTCTTCCTGATGAAGGTCTTCTACACGGAAGAGGATCTGCGCGAGTTCAGGCTGGTTAAACCGCCGTTCCATTACTGAGCGGGAACAGGGAGTAAAGCGGAAATCCACGGTGGACGAGGGACTAATTCAGACGCTGCGCGCCGTGTCGAGGACATCGGAAGAGCGTCTTTTTTAATCGGCTTGGATAGGTAACCATCCATACCCGTCGCCAGAAAGGTCTCTCTGTATCCTGCCAACGAATGCGCCGTCAGCGCGATAACGGTCGTGTGTTTTCCCGTGCGCTTGTCGCGCTCCCGTATCGAGCGATCTTCGAGTCTGACGGGTTCTTCGGGACGACATTCCACCAGTCGCTTAGTTCACCCTGAAGGAGAGCGGGCACGGGGTGTGGAGACGTATCGATGCGACTGGCGGACGGCGCAGGCAGCTAAAACGGTGAAAATGGCGGAGAGAGAGGGATTCGAACCCTCGATACAGTTGCCCGTATACAGCATTTCCAGTGCTGCGCCTTCGACCACTCGGCCATCTCTCCAAACAAGCGCACTAAAATCGGTAAGCGGGATAATGTAGCCTATCCGCCGCCGATGGCAAGCGGAGAGGAAATTGTTTGTTGCCAGTCGTCATCTCCGCATGTAGATGGACTGGAGGATGCCGAGGCAGACGGCGGCGCTGACGACGAAGGAACCGCCGTAGCTCACGAGTGGCAAAGGGATGCCAGTGAAAGGCAAAAGCCTCACATTAACCACGATATGGATGAACGACTGCGTGAAGAACAGGGCGGCCGTGCTGGCCGCCAGCATGTGCCCAAAACGGTCGGCCGCCACCAGCGAGGTGCGCAGCGTCGACGCCAGCAGCAGTAAATACAGGCAGAGCAGGAAGGTGCTGCCCACAAACCCTGTCTCCTCGGCCACAACTGAGAAGATCAGGTCGTTGTTCGATTCCGTCGGCGACAAGAATCCGAGCGCGTTCTGCGTGCCCTTCATGATCCCCTTGCCGAACATACCACCACTGCCAACGGCGAGAAGCGTCTGGCGACTGGTCCACCCCTTCCCGGAAGGATCGTAGTCGGGATCGAGGAACACACGCACGCGCTCTTTCTGGTAGTCCTTGAGGAAGGGAGAAAAATAGACTGCGGGGACCAGGAGCACGACGGCCAATAGCAGCAGCACGATCCATTTCCATTTCAGATTTGAGACGAAAAGAAGAGTGCCGAGCACCGCGGGGAAGATGAGGGAGCTGCCAAGATCGGGTTGCTTCAGGATAAGGAGATACGGGAAGAGCACGACCGCCGCGAGCGCGAGGAAGTGCGTGATCCTGTTTGGGTTGAACGATTCCCGGGAGGCGAGCCACGAGGCGAGAATGATGGTGGATATCTTGGCGAACTCGGTCGGCTGCACTCTCACCCCCATGATCGGCAGCCAGCGACGCGCCCCTTTCGTGACCGTTCCCTGGGTCAGCACCAGCACGAGCAAGATGATCGTCACGGTGAAAAGCACCGGGGCGATCCAGGCGAGCAAGCGGTAGTCCGCCAGACTGAAGAGCAGCCACAACACGATACCGAACAGGATCCAGACGATCTGCCGTTTCCAGGCGACGGACATCGCCCCGCCGACCTGCTGCCCGGTGCTGTAGATGAAAATGAGTCCAATCGTCAGCAGGCAGACGACGGAGAGGATCTGGAGATAGTCGAAGCGCAGGACGAACTGCCGGAAGAACGCGAGGACCATCTTGTGGATGGGAGGGTACCCCTCGTCCTTGTCGCGCGGATGTCTGTTGATTGGCATGTCGCGTGTCTTCCGCGGCCGCGGCGGTTTCTATGGGTTCTTCTTTTGGGCGAGTTGCAGATCGAGCGTGATCTGGCGCAGCTTGTGCAGCCTCGCCACCTGGGCGGTCAGCTCGGTCCGGCAGGCGGGCACTTTCTCGCTGATCCGCTCCAGCAATCCGACAAGATTGTTGACGCCCGAGCCGAGGCGCTTGCACAGGGCGATCTTAAGGGCGGGCAGCTCGGATTTGTGGAGGTCGAAAATGTCGAGAGCCCACGAGATCAGCCGTCCGTACTCGCAGACGGCCTGGATACCCTCCACGACATTGGAGCCGGGTGGCAGTGAGGAGACAACGCGCGAGCAGGCGGTCGACAGCACGCACAGTTCCGAGTAGATGTCGCCGCCATCCCTATCCTGATAATCGTCGCCCGGTTCGTCCGCGTCATCATCACAGTCCCAGTCAGCATCCTGCCAAAGACGGACCTCCTGCACAAGCTCGGGCTTCCGCTCGAGGCGCTTGAGGACCAGGTCAGACTCCTCAGGCAGGTCGACGAAGCTTGGCAGCTCGGCGAGATAGGCATTGACCCGAGCGTCCTCGCGTCGCAGTTCAGCCTCCCATTGATACTCGTCCCATCTCTCGTATTCAATGCTTCTCATTATGCTATTTCCTACAATGTCCTGTGCCGGTAGCGTGTAATGCATTAGTTGTCGCAAGTGCGGTGCCGGAAATAGCAGAGAAAACGATTATGACGGCAAAATAGGTTTCGGACGTGTGTGTCCTACGGTTTTCAGGCCGCCCGCCCCCTAAACCCCACCCCCTGCCCTCCAGGCATAACGGCGGCGGTGTTTTCACACGTCGCTGGGCCGTTTGGCGATGGCGGCCTCAAGGCGCGGGGCGTCGCCCCAGAGATCCTCAAGGCTGTATCGGGCGCGCGCCTCCGGGTTCAAGGCGTGCACGATCACCGCGCCGTAGTCGATCACGATCCACTGGCTGTCCGCCTTGCCATCCACCTTCGGCGTTTTGATCCCCCGGTCCGTGCGGAGCTTCCGGACGATCCCGTCCGTAATCGCCTTCAAATGCGGAGACGAAGTGCCTCCGCAAATGACGAAATAATCGGCGACAAGGGTCGCCACGCCCACCTTGATCACCACGACCTTGTCCGCTTTTCTCTCGTCGGCGGCCTCGGCGCATAGCTGGGCAAGCGTCTCGGGGTCGGTCGGAATTCTCTTCTTCTGCGCCACTGGTTCAGTCATAATTGGGATTCGCACCTGGTTGTGAATATTCGCTCGCTATCGGTAAAGGCCGTTGCTGACAATATAGTCCCAAACCTCGCTCCGCAAGAGGCCCTCGACGCTCTCTCCCGCGGCGAGGCGGTGCCGGATGTCGGTGGAGGACGCGTCGAACGTCGGCAGATCGGCGACCGAACGGCCAAGCCGCGACGCCGTCTCGGCAGGCCAATGCGCCATAAGTTCCTGCTCCCGCACGCAATGACCGCGCCGGGGATAGGCGATCACCCTCCAGCGATCGACAAGCTCCCGCGCCTCGCGCCAGGTATGCAGGGTCAGCAGGCTGTCCGCTCCGATCAGCAGGACAAGGCGCTCTCCGGGACGTTCCCGCTGGAGCTCGGTCATCGTCACGATCGTGTAGGATGGCTCGGGCAACCGACGACGCTCGAGGTCGGAGATCGAAACATGCCGCATGCCGGCGAGCGCGAGGGCGAGCATCTCACCACGCTGCTCGAACGCGGCGACGGCGTTTGACGGCTTGTGCGGCGGCGCGGCGGCCGGCACGAAGA
>CAYTFM010000366.1:0-8122 GCA_964436735.1 uncultured Victivallales bacterium
CAACGAGATATGGAGCGAATCCCAGAAGCCGCCGGTGGCTAAGGCCCTCACTACGCGCGCGAGCTATACACCTACGTGGAACGTAACGCGCGGGGCATCCCGAATTACGGCGAACGCATGCGCTATGGTGAGCCGATCTCGACGGCGTTCGTCGAGTCCACCGTGAACTACGTCGTGAGCAAGCGTTTCGCCAAGCGTCAGCATATGCAGTGGACGCCGCGGAGCGCACATCTGCTCCTGTAAGTCAGAACCCGTGTCCTGAACAACAATCTGGGCGACGCGTTCAATGTGTGGTATCCGGGCATGAAAATCGAAACCGTGGTGGAGGAGAAGTCAGATGCCGCGGCGTAGTGCCTCCCCACGTTTTTTATGGACTCCGAAGTGCGTCGGCTGCTCAAAGCGCATGGCGCCATTGTTCCCGCCTATTGACTGCCCTATATGGGTGGTGAACGGCTGTCAAGATTTTATACACCACATTGCTTCAGAATTTTTCGAGACCGCTTCGAGGACGGCGCCTCGGCGCAACTGTCCCGGGTAAACTGCGGCGCGCGGAAAAACGCAAAACTGAGATACTCTGAGATTGACTACTGCGATATTCTGAGCTATACTATGGGGGACGACACATCGATGAAATGGGAGCGTCGACATGCGCCTTCAAGCGGAACGCACGAAAACCCAGAACGCGATCGAACTGCTGCGGCAGTCGATCGCCTCGGACAGCTTCCAGAAGGGCGACCGCCTGCCCAGCACGCGGACCCTGGCGCGCCGGCTTGGCGTCAGCCAGATCGTCCTGCGCACCGCCTTCAAAAAGCTCGAGGAGGAAGGAACGCTGGAATGCCGCGCCCGCAGCGGCGTCTATCTCAGGCAACTTCCGTCCCGATCGAAAACCGTGGCGATCCTCACGGAACTCGACATCTCCGACCCCAGCTCATCCTTTTTCCATAGATGCCTCATCGACAAGTCGAAGCAGCAGCTCGAGGACGCCGGGTTCAACGCGCGCCTGCACATCGGCCGCCAGAAGATGGGGAGCCAGGATCTGGGGCTCAAGCTTGCCATCGACGAATTGACCCGCGGCCACGACGAGATCGGCTACGCCGCCGTTATCATGGTCTCCGGGCTCCTCGACGCCGACTGGCGGAAGAAGTGCCTCGCCCTTAAGACACCCGTCATCGGGCCCTATTATGCAGCGGACATCTTCCTGCGCTCCTCAGTCATCCTCGACACCGCCGGCTTAATCCGCAGCGGCGTGGCCGCGCTCGCCGCCAAGAAATGCCGCCGCCCCGCCTTTCTGACCTGGGATCCGGCGAACATCCCCCTGTTCAGGGAGCTCGCGCAGGCGGCAGGAATGGAGTTCCGAGAGGAGTGGGTCTATTCGCGAGACGACGATCCCAGGACAAACGGATTCGGCTATCACGGGTTCCTGCGCGTCTGGGAGGCGAACTCCAAAGAGAGGCCCGACGCCGCGCTCTTCGCCGACGACATCCTCTTCATGGACGCCCGGATCGCCATCGCCGAACTGGGAATCCCCGTGCCGGCGCGGCTGAAGGTGGCGACGCTGCACAACATCGGATCCGACATTCTCATTCCATATCCGGCGACGCTCCTCGCCCTTGATCCGGAATCCGTGGCGGTCGAACTCGCCGCGATGGCGATGGAGCTGGCCGGGAATCCTGGCGCCAAAGGCAGACAGACCGTGTTCGCCTTCAAACCGATCGAGCACACCCCGCCGCGGCGGATCCTCGGTGCCACTCACGACTGAATCAGGAAGTCATCATACCACCATAGCAACTAAGGAGAAACGACATGCGCGGAACCACCACCTTCGCACTGGCCGTGGCCTCGGGACTGCTGACGCTGACCTCGGAAGCCGCCGAATTCATCACGCCGCTGCTGAAAACGCCGCCGAAGATCGATGGGCGGATCGACGACGCCGAATGGCGCGGCGCGGCGCGCTTCGACAGCCTCATCTGCTTCAGCGGCCCGACGCCCGGCAAGGCCGAACCGCGGCGCGCGACAGGCTGGGTGGGAGCTGACGAGACAACCATATATGTGGCGCTCCGCTCGCAGCTGCCCGACGAGGGCGAACTGTCCGCCAAGGTCGCCGTGGACAGCCTCAAGGCCGTCCATGACGACGCCGTCGAGGTCTACGTCTGCCCCACCCCCGACGCGTCGGACCGCGTCGACTACCAGTTCCTCCAGAACAGCCTCGGCAAGGGCGGCTACAACATCCACAAGCTCGGCGCGCCTAAGGAGGACGAGTCGTGGACGGGCGGCTGGACCGCCGCGCACGCGCTCCACGACGGGTGGTGGGACTTCGAATGCGCCATCCCGGTCGCCAGCATGAAGACCGCCGGCGCGGGGCGCACGACGACCGACGGGGCCTGGGAGGTCAACCTCTGCCGCGATTGGAAGCCCGACTGGGGCTGGTCCTCCCTCTCCGGCGGCTACGCCAACAAGGGGCTGCGTTTCCTCTTCGTCAAGGATCCCGTCCCCGTCGCCCAGCCGACGATCGAAGGATCGCCGCACTTCCCGCCCGCCACGATCAGCCTCGCCGCCGCGAACCCCTCGAGCGCACAGCTGAAAGCCAAGGCGACCCTCCTCCTCGTCCGCAACAACATGCCCGAGATCAAAGTCGAGCGTGATCTCGATCCTGCGCCAGGGAAAACCGACGCCGTGTCGGTGGCGCTTGACGCCAACGACCCCACAACGCAGTACGAGCTGACCATGCGCCTCGCGGCCGCGGACGGGAAGGTGGTGTACGAACGGAAGACGCAGTGGGGCAAGGCCAAGGCCAAGCCGCGTTGGATCACGGAGAAACCCAAGGATGCGCCGCTTGTTGATTTCAACTTCGCCTTCTATCCCTCCAAAAAGGCACTCCGCCTCGCCGTCGATCTGAATGGACTGCCGAAGGAAGGCAAACCCTCGAAGGTCGTCGTCAGCGTCCGGAGCCGCCTCGACAAGGTCGTCGCCGCGTCGTTCGAGATCCCCGCCGCGCAGTTCAAGGACGGCAAGACCGAAGCCCGCTTCGAACTACCCGACCTCAACGGCGTCTACGAGATCGTGGCGAAGGCCGAGGGCGAGGGCATTCCCGCCACCGCCGAAACGGTCAAACCGTTGAAACGCCAGAAATTCCCGTGGGAGGGCACACCGCTGGGACGCTCCACCAAGATCTATCCTCCCTTCGAGCCGATAAAGGTCGACGGCAAAAAACTCTCCACCGTGCTGAAGGTCCACGAGACGAACGATTTCGGCCTGCTCGACCAAGTCACCGCCACCTCGGCGAACACCAAGACCGCCAAACCGATTCTCAGCGCGCCGATGCGCTACGCCGCGAAGGCCGGCGGTTCGGCCGTCGCGCTTCAGACGACCCCGTCCAAGATCGTGTCCGCCAAGGAGCATGAGGTCGTCGCGGAGGGAGCCTTCGCTGGCGGCCCCGTCCAGGCCGCGTGGCGGAACACGTGGGACTACGACGGCACCGTCAAAGTGGCGCTGACCCTCAAGCCCTCCGCCACTCCCATCGAGGAGCTGACGCTCGAGATCCCGTTCACCAAGGAGTCCGCGCCGCTGATCCACGCCAACTCCGACCGCATCCGCGCCCCGATCGCCCAGAAGATTCCCGAGGGCGAAGGCGTCGTGTGGGATTCCACCAAGCTGGCGTGCGACGACTACATCAAGAACTTCTGCCCCTACGTCTACCTCGGCTCGGCCGTCCGCGGGCTGTGCTTTTTCGCCGAGAACGACAAGAACTGGGGCTGGGATCCCAAGACCGCCAGCGTCGACGTTCTCCGCAAGGGAAGCGAGACGCTGCTGCGCGTCCACCTGATCAACGCGCCGACCACCATCGACAAGGAGCGCACCCTGACCTTCGGCCTGCTCGCCGCCCCCGTGAAGCCGCCGCTGAATCCCGCCTCGGAGAATCCCAACTGGTGGCGCTACCGCTACCACCGCGGGGGCTACCGGCTGCTCGGCACCGACATCAACTGGCTGGGCAACGGCTCCTGCGGCACGATCTATCCCATGGGATGCGACCTGCTCTTCTGGCAGATGATCGGGAAGGGCAGCAAGGTGAAGCTCTCCGAGCAGGAGATCAACGCCACCTATGAGCACGGCCTGCGCTATGTCGAACCCTACGGCAAGGAGGCGGTGGACTCCTGGAAGGCGCATGTCAACGCCAACCTTCGCAACCATTTGAACGGCCGGATGCTCTTCTACTACAACCGCGCCGTCTGCCAGGAGCCGGTGGAGGTCGACACCTTCAAGGACGAGTGGTGCCTTGACGACTACCGCTCGTTCGACGAGGGCAACGGCCGCGGCGAGATCAAGATCGTCCCCTCCCCCTCCTACGTCGACTTCGCCCTCTACTGGTACAGCCTCTCCTTTGACATCGGCAACAATCAGGGCGTCTACTGGGACAACTGGTTCATCGCCCCGAGCTTCAACACGGAGATGACCGACGCCTACAAGCGGCCCGATGGCACGCTCGTGCCCGCCGCCGGCATCTGGGGGCTGCGCGAGCTATGCAAGCGGACCTTCATCATGGAGAACGAGCGTGGCATGCTGCCGATCACCTTCCCGCACATGACCAGCTTCAACCCGCTGCCGATGCTCTCCTTCGCCACGGTGCAGTATGACTGGGAGTGGAAGTACTCCGAGGGCGACGTCCAGGAGCGCTACACGCGGGAGTACCTGCAACTGGCCAGCAGCGGCGAACTCGCCGGCGTCTGGCCGGTGCCGTTGCACGACCATGGACCGAAGGCCGAAGACCCGTGGGAACAACGCACCTTCTCGGCGGTGCGGCTCGTCCACGAGCTTGACGGCGGCGGCGGCTGGGGACACGGCTGGGTGAAGGCGCATGCCGAGAACGCCGCCAAGCTGGCGAAACCGGTCATCGGCATGCTCGACAAGCAGGGGCTGCAGGTCTACAAATACTGGGAGGACCGGCCGCTGCCGGTCGCGACTGGCGACGCCGACTTGCCCGCCATCGTCTACGCCGTTCCCGGCTCCGAGGCCGTGGCCGTCGTCGTCAGCTACGCCCGCGAGGACAAGGAACTGAAGGCGGCGTTCGACCTCAAGGCTCTCGGTCTGAACGGTGCCGTCAAGATCGTCGACGCCGAATCGGGCGCCGAACTGAAGGCGGCAAACGGTGCCGTCTCGCTGCCGATCAAGAAGCATGACATCAAAGTGCTGCGGATCGAAGGAGCGAAGTAAACCATGCGAGGCTGGCTTCTCATCGCCCTCCTGCACGCATCGGCCGCCGCGACGGCGGCCGAGCTCTCCGCCGTCCCGCCGGAATGGGAGGACCGCGTGCGCCTCCGCCACTCGTTCGAGACCGCCATCGCCGCGCCCGAGTCGAACGCGCTGTCCGCGACGCTCACCCAGCAGGGCGGCTCCATCGTCGAGAAGGGCTTCATCGGCAAGGGCTTCAAGGTGGCCGACTTCGGCGACAAGAACTCGAAGCCGCTGCGCCTCGCCTCCAAGGCCTTTTCGCCGGACAGGCCGCTCACCATCATGCTGTGGTGGCGGCTCGACGTCGAGACGCCGGAGACGGGCGGCTATGGCCTGCTGTGGCTCGGCGGCAAGAGCGGCTACCTCTCCTGTTTCGTGGCGGGCAAAGGGGAATGGTGCGCCCTGCGGGAGCCCACCTGGGTCTATCAGTTCTACAATTTCCCGGGCATCGCCAACGACAACAACGTCTGGACCGGCCGGGCCCCGACCAAGCCCGGCGTCTGGCGCCACACGGCGGTGACCATCGCCAACACCCGCGAGATCGCCTGGTACCAGGACGGACAGCAGACGTCGAAGTTCATCGCGAAAGGCCGCGAGCTGGCCCCAGGGGAGCTCAACGTTCTGGAACTCGGCGGCAACCACCACCGCCAACCCATGACCATCGACGAGGCGCTGGTGCTCGACCGCGTCCTGTCGGCCGACGAGATCGCCCGGTACTTCAAAATGGCAAGAGCCCTATCCGAGGTGTCAGCACCATGAAGCACAAGTCATTCACGCTCATCGAACTGCTGGTCGTAATCGCCATCATCGCCATCTTGGCCGCGCTGCTGCTTCCCGCCCTGAAGTCCGCCCGGGAGAAGGCCCGCGAGATCACCTGCAAGTCCATGCTCCGCGACATCAACGCCGCATGCAACTTCTACCGCTTGGACTACGACGACTTCCTGCTGCCGAACTACACGGTGGGGACCAACTGGCACTACAACTACATCAAAAACAACTACCTCGCCGTCAAGACCCCCTTCCGCTGCCCCTCAGCCGAGGACGACGCCGACTTCAAAGACCTCACCCTCGCCAAGAACCCCTGGACCAGCCGCGGCAGCTCCTTCGACACAAGCTACGGCTTTTCGATCATCCGCGGCACGCAGGTGCGCGCCCCCTCCACCTGCATCTACTATATGGACAGCCGGGCAAAAAACACCGGCTTTGTGTGGGTCGACAACGGCTACGTCAGCCACGGGTTGATGTACGGCGACAACCCCTTGGCATACGCTTCGCGCCATGCCAACGGCTACAACCTCGTCATGATGGACGGACATGCGGAGCGCGGCAACACCGTCATCCCCGGTTTCTGGGACTGGAACAACACCACCTGGTGCGCCTCGGGCGCACCGTGAGTTCCGGCGTCGCCCTCCTCGGGCATGAGGAGACGCTATCTTCCAATGAGTTTCCGTTTCTTCTCGAGATACTGCTGATAGTTCTTGAGCGGGATGTCAGGCGGGACGAAATGGTCAAGATGTGGAATATAGCCTCCTTGATCGAGGAGAGGCCTGATCCGTTCAAGTTCCTTGTCGATCGCCGAGCCACCCTCGACAAGCGGCGTCTTCGCGATGCCGCCGCGGATCCGCATCTCCCTGCCGAACTCCGCGCGCCAGGCGTAGGGATCGACGCCCGCCGCCACCTCGAGCGGGAACATGATGTTCACCCCCTCCTCCATCCAGTTCGCCACAAGGTCGTGCGGGTTGCCGTCGCTGTCAACCATGCCGAGGACCGCCCCGCGACGCTTCGCCTCGTCCATCACCTTCTTGTAGCCGGGCTGCAGAAACTCGCGGAACAGCGCCGGCCCGGCGAGCGGACCATTCTTGCTGGCCATGTCCTCCCACCAGTTGACGATGTCGACGGGTATGTCCGGCGGCAGGGTGCGGAGCTGCCGGACGGCCATCTCCGACCACAGCTCGACCATGTCATGGACCATCTCCGGATAGTCGTAGAAGGCGAGCGACAAGTTCTCCATGCCCATCCAGTTGCGCAGCTGTCCGTAGAAGCCGCAAAAGAACGCCGAGATGTGCTTCCCCGCGGCGACTGCGGCGCGGATCCCGTCGATCTGCGCGGAGGTGGGCAGACGGGCGGGGTCGTCGACGTCGTACCGCTCCCTGACCGCCGCCCAGTCGTCCGGCGTCACCACGGGAAAGCTGAGGTAGTGCGGGATCGAGCTGTCATCGGCGTCGTTCAAGTACCGCTCCGCAACCACGCCATCGGACCCGCGCATGACGACGGATCCCTCCTTGCGCTCCAGGATCTCCTCTGCGAACGGCCGCGTCATCCCCATGTTGACGGGCACGCCGTGCCCGTCGTGCTCGAAGCCGAAATAGGCGTCGAGCTTGCCGCTGAACATCGCATTCCTCTCGCTCTCGAAGTCGGCGGGCAGCCCCTCCTTCAGCCAGCGGCGGATCGTCTGCGGCCAGTAGCCGAACTCGATATCAGGCGGGCGGTCGACCTTCTGGTACGTGAAGACCCGGTAGTAACGATCTTTGACGTTGGTCCGTATAGTAGTGTGTCCTTTAAAAATTAGGCGGGCTTTGCCCGCGACTTTTCGTTGGCCGCGAAGCCGCCTGATGTTATAGCCTCGGGTTTCAACCCGAGGGCAATCGAGCAAAAATCATCACGCCCTGAAGGGACGGAATTTTACAGCATCCCTTCAGGATGCGTTTCATGTGGGGGACGGCGTCCTGGGGTTAAAACCCCAGGCTGCAATCTTCCATCCCTTTGGGATGATGAAGATTTCATTCGATTAAGCCCATTATTGAATTTCTTATCATTAAAATTAGGCGGGCTTTGCCCGCAGCTTGTTACACGTGATCTCGCTCACCCACGGCACAAGGCCGCGGGGGTCGAGAAT